>CAVPLE010000077.1:0-4454 GCA_963705865.1 uncultured Holophagaceae bacterium
GTCATCTGGGGCCTGAAGGTGGACGTGGAGGAGATGCTGCGGCCCATCCTGGAACGCAATCCCCAGATCCAGTCCTCCCAGATCGACATGATCATCGAGATGCAGAAGAAGTTCATCATGCCCTTCGGCATCCTCGGCGCCCTGTTTGGCACGCCCGCCGTACTGGCCCTGGTGGGCCTCTTCTACTGGCTGGTGGGCAAGGCCCTGCCCCAGACGCGGCCCCCAGCTACCTCCAGGCCTTCAGCGCCGCCGTGGTACCGGGCCTGGTGAAGCTGCCCCTCCTGCTCCTGATCGCCGCGATCTGTCTGATGCGACCCATCGGCGGACTGACGCCGGATCGGATCGTGCCCACCTCCCTGGGCTACTTCCTGCATGTGGAAAGTCTGCGTCTCCAGGCCGTCCTCTTCAGCCTGGAGTTCTTCCGCCTGGCCGAGGCCGTCCTGGCCTTCCTGGCCCTCCGGTACCTGGTCCGCATGAAGACCGCTGGCGCCCTGATCTGCGTTCTGCTGCCCCTGTTCCTTATGGTCGGGTTCAGCCTCCTCAGAGCCAACTAGATGACCTCTCGAAACACCAAAATCCTCCTCGGCGGGGCCGCCGTTGTCGTTCTGATCACCCTCGGCATCGCCTTCGGCGGCGCCAGGGACGAGGACAGCGCCTATTCCTGGGACGCGATGGGCCGCGGGGATATCCGCGAGACCATCAGCGCCAGCGGCGAGATCCGCGCCAAGACCCAGATCAACATCGGCACGTCCGTCGCCGGCGAAATCAAGGCCATCCACGTGAAGGACGGCCAGAACGTGAAGGCCGGCGATCTGCTCGTCACCATCGATCAGGAACGGCTGCGGCAGGCCCTGGCCCAGGCCCGGGGTGGCCTCGAGGCCGCGCGCCAGGACGCGTCCCGCCTGGAAGCCGCCATGCGTCGCAGCGTGGACAGCTTCCCGCGCTACGAGTCCCTCCGTCAGCAGGGGCTCATGTCCGACGAGGACTTCCGCCAGCAGAAGCTGGCCAAGGACAGCACCGTGCTGTCCTACAACAGCGCGAAGGCCAACGTCGCCCAGAGCGAGGCCAACCTGAAGGGCATGCAGGACGGCCTGTCCAAGGCCACCCTGCGCGCCCCGATCGCTGGGCGGGTCACGAGCCTGAAGGCGGAAAAGGGGGAAACGGCCATCCCCGGCATGAGCAACCTGCCCGGCGCCACGCTCATGATCATCTCCGACATGAGCGAGATGCAGGCAGAGATCAAAGTCAACGAAAGCGAGGTCGTGCGCACCAAGGTGGGGCAGACCGCCCAGGTCACGGTGGAATCCCTGCCCGGCAAAGTCTTCCAGGGCTCGGTCATCGAAGTGGCCACGGGCACCGAGAAGGTCGGCACCGACGCCAACCTCTACAAGGTGAAGGTGGTGCTCGCGGGACAGCGCGAGGACCTGGATAACCTGCGCCCAGGCATGAGCGCCCGCGCCGTCATCCTCACCCACGAGGTCAAGGGCGTGCTGCGCGTACCTCTCCAGTCGGTGCTGGAGCGCGAAGGCAGCCTGGAGGACGCGCAGAAACAGGGCCTCCTCGCTCCGGCTGCGCGGAACATCGTGTTCGTCTTCAAGAACGGCAAGGCCGAGGAGCGCCTCGTGCAGATCGGCATCGCCAATACGCAGTTCTTCGAATTGAAGGAGGGCCTGGCGGAAGGTGACAAGGTGCTCACGGGCCCCATCCGCAAGCTGAAGGAGCTGAAGGACAAAACCTCCGTGAGCCTGCGGGCCCGGTCGGACAGCGAACTGGCGAAGACCAAGGACGCGAAGAAGTAATGGACGTCCGCGAACCCCTTTCCGCTGCCGTCCGTGCCCTCAAGGCCAACAAGATGCGTTCGGCCCTCACGACGCTGGGCATCATCATCGGCGTGGCCGCGGTCATCGTGGTGGTGAGCCTCGTCCAGGGCCTCAAGACGAGCGTGCTCAAGCAGGTGGAGCGGGCCGGCAGCCAGACCATCTTCATCCGGCCGGTCTTCCCCATGGACATGCCCCTGGCCGAGTACACCAAGATCAAGAACAAGGACCTGACCCTGGACGAGATGCGGAGGCTCGCCCGCTCCGTGCCGCAGATCACCCAGGTGACGCCCCTCTTCTTCAACGGCACCGAGGTGAAGGCCGAAGGCCGCAGCGCCACCGTCAACCAGATCATGACGGACGAGACCTACCTCGAGCTGAACAGCATCAACCTCGTGGCGGGCCGCAACTTCGTGCCCTCGGACCTGCGCCTTGGCAACAAGGTGGCCATCATCGGCCCCCGCGTCATCGAGAAGCTGGGCCTCAAGGGCAACCCCCTGGGCCGCCTCATCAGCACCCCCACCCTCAGCCTCGAGATCATCGGCGTGCTGGAGGAGCAGGGCGCCCAGCTGGGCAACGACCCCGACCAGAACATCCTCATCCCCCTCACCACCGGCATGGCCCAGCTCACGGAGGCCCAGCGCCGCCAGCTCTTCTTCCAGGCCCGGGTGGACCCTCGCCTCAGCGCCGATGACGGCGCCGAGCTGGTGGAGGAAGCCATGCGCCGCATCAAGGGCCTGCGCGGCACTGAACCCAGCGGCTTCAAGGTCTTCAGCCCGAAGCAGATCACCGGCATCATCAGCGGCATCACCGGCACCATCACCGCCGTGGCCGGGGGCATGGTCTCCATCGCCCTGCTGGTGGGCGGCATCGGCATCATGAACATCATGCTGGTGAGCGTCACCGAGCGCACGCGCGAGATCGGCGTGCGCAAGGCCGTCGGCGCCAAGCGCCGCGACATCATGTTGCAGTTCCTCATCGAGGCCGCCTTCCTCTGCATCCTGGGCGGCGCCCTCGGCGTGGGCCTGGGCTTCGTCCTCGGCGCGGCCATCGGCAAGGCTCTGCTGGGCACCATGGGCGCCGTGCCCCTGTGGGCCCTGGTCAGCGCCCTCGGCGTCCCCGCCGCCATCGGCCTCCTCTTCGGCCTCTACCCCGCCGCCAAGGCCAGCAAGCTGGATCCCATCGAGGCGCTCCGGTACGAGTAAGCTGGAAGTCCGTCTCGATCGGAGTTCCATATGTCGAAGGTTGTGCGCATCGCCAACGGGCAGGGTTTCTGGGGTGACAGCATCGACGCCCCGGTGCGGCTGGTGGAGGCCGGCCACATCGACTACCTCACGCTGGATTACCTGGCGGAAGTGACCCTCTCCATCATGCAGAAGCAGCGGCGGAAGGATCCGCAGCTGGGCTATGCGACCGACTTCGTGGATCTCATGAAGCGCGTGCTGCCGCAGCTCAAGGCGAAGGGCATCCGCGTCGTGGCCAACGCCGGCGGCGTGAACCCCGAGGCCTGCCGCACGGCGGTGCTGGAAGTCGCCCGGAAGCTGGGCGTGAAGGGCCTGAAGATCGCCACGGTGACCGGCGATGATGTGCTGGCCCGCCTCCCCGAGTTCCAGGCCCAGGGCCTGAAGCTGGCCAACATGGACACAGGCGAGGGCCTCTTCGACGCACCCCGGGAGATCCTCAGCGCCAACGTCTACCTGCAGACCCAGGCCATGGTGGAGGCCCTCGACACCGGCGCCGACATCGTGCTGACGGGCCGCTGCACGGATCCCGGCCTCACCCTGGCGCCCCTCATCCACGAGTTCAAGTGGGCCGCCGATGACTGGAACCGGCTCGCCGCGGGCACCGTGGCCGGCCACATCCTGGAGTGCGGCGCCCAGAGCACCGGCGGCAACTTCACCCGCTGGTGGGAAGTGCCCGAGCTGTGGAACGTGGGCTACCCCATCGCGGAAGTCGCGGAAGATGGCACCTTCGTCGTCACCAAGCACGCGGGCACCGGCGGCATGGTCACCGTGGACACCGTGAGCGAGCAGCTGGTCTACGAGATGGGCGATCCGCAGAACTACATCACACCGGATGTGGTGGCCGAATTCACCAGCATCCGGCTGGAGCCGGCGGGCCCGGACCGGGTGCGCGTCTTCGGCATCACGGGCAAGCCCCGCACACCCTTCCTCAAGGTGAGCGGCGCCTACCTCAAGGGCTACAAGGCCTCGGGCCAGCTGACCCTCTGCGGCCCGCGCGCCCTGGACAAGGCCCGCCTCTGCGCCGACATCGTGTGGAAGCGCCTGAAGGCGGCGGGCTTCGAATACGAGCACACGGACGCGGAGTTCCTGGGCGCCAGCACGGTCCACGCGGGGATCGCACCGGCTCCCGGACGGATCCCGCCGAGATCGTCCTGCGCCTGAGCGTGAAGGACCCGGATCGGAAAAAAGTGGAGCGCTTCGGCCGCGAGATCGCCCCCCTGGTCACGGCCGGTCCCGCGGGGGTGACGGGGTTTGCCGGCGGCCGGCCCAAGGCCCAGGAGATCGTGGCCTACTGGCCCGCCCTGCTGCCTCGGGAACTGGTCAGTTGGAACGTGAGCGTCGAATCCGTCTGAAGTCTCAAGCAATACGATGGTTCAAGGTAGGCTACATAACA
>CAVPLE010000078.1:0-25219 GCA_963705865.1 uncultured Holophagaceae bacterium
CGGGCGTGCCAAACAGGGCGCCGAGGATGCCGACGGGCATGATGAACTTCTTCTGGATGTCGATGATCGTGTCGATCTGGGAGGACTGGATCTGGGGATTGCGTTCGAGGATGGGCCGCAGCATCTCCTCCACGTCCACCTTCAGGCCCCAGATGACGGTGACCACCAGGCTGGCGACGATGATGACGCCCAGGGCCCAGGCCCAGCCGGGGGCTTTGTTGAGGCGCTGGAAGAGTTCCACGGGGGCCGTGAACACGCCGGCGATCTGGTCCACCAGGCCCGGCGGCGGCGGCCGGGGCGACTCGGGCTGGGTCGCCGTACAGGGAGGAGGGCTGCTCGGTCATGGGAATCTCCAGAGGGGGCATGGCGGCAGGGATAGAAGACGGCATTGTCCCACCTCTTCTCGTGATGGCCAGATCTCCCATCCGACCATGGACGGGAGTCGGTCTTTCCGAGAATGACACTTCGTCAAGACCCTTCCGGGGAATCCTGGTGGACTGGCCCGTCGGGCCTAGAATGAGCCTTTTCCCGCCAGCGCCTCCCCATCCTTTCCCCATTCGGAGATCCCATGGCCACTTCCACCCGGTCCGAAGCCCTGATCCAGCAGGAAAACCAGTTCGGCGCCCACAACTACCATCCTCTCGATGTGGTCTGCACCAGGGGCGAAGGCGTCTTCCTCACCGACGTGGACGGCAAGAAGTACATGGACTTCCTGGCGGCCTACTCCGCCGTGAACCAGGGCCACAACCACCCGAAGATCGGCGAGGCCATGATCGCCCAGATCAAGACCCTGGCCCTCACCAGCCGCGCCTTCCGCAACGACCAGTTCCCCCCACTGCTCGAGAAGCTCTGCAAGCTGACCGGCTTCGACAAGGCCCTGATCATGAACAGCGGGGCTGAAGCGGTCGAAACGGCTTTGAAGGCCATGCGCAAGTGGGGCTATGACAAGAAGGGCATCGAGTACGGCAAGGCCGAGATCATCGTGGCCGACGGCAACTTCCACGGCCGCACCACCACCATCGTCGGCTTCAGCACGGACCCCGACAGCACCAGCAAATTCGGTCCCTTCACGCCAGGCTTCGTCATCGTGCCCTACGGCGACCTGGAGGCCGTGAAGAAGGCCGTGACCAAGAACACCTGCGCCATCTTCATGGAGCCCATCCAGGGCGAGGCCGGCGTGGTGATCCCGCCCAGGGGCTTCCTGAAGGGCCTGCGCGAGGTGGCGGACCAGAACAACCTCCTCCTGGTGCTGGATGAGATCCAGTCGGGCCTGGGCCGCACGGGCAAGCTCTTCGCCTTCGAGCACGAGGGCATCCGCCCCGACGGCATCACCATCGGCAAGGCCCTCAGCGGCGGCTACTACCCGGTGAGCGCCTTCCTGGCCAATGACGAGGTGATGGACGTCTTCACGCCCGGCATCCACGGCAGCACCTACGGCGGCAACCCCCTGGCCTGCGCCGTGGCCTGCGCCGCCCTCGATGTCCTGGTGGACGAAAAGCTCGTGGAGAAGGCCGCCGAGCTGGGCCAGCATTTCAAGCACCGCCTTCAGACCATGAAGACGGACAAGCTCAAGGAGGTCCGCTGCATCGGCCTCTGGGCCGGCATCCAGCTCAAGCCCGGGGCCGGCGGCGCCCGCAAGTACTGCTACGCCCTCAAGGATCGCGGCATGCTCTGCAAGGACACCCATGTGGACACCATCCGCCTGGCCCCGCCCCTCGTCATCACGAAGGAGCAGATCGACTGGGCCGTGGATCAGCTCGAGGCCGTGCTCCAGGCTTGAACCTCCAAGGAAGTCACACCCCCGTGACTGACACGGTCACGGGGGAAGGTGAAAATGGTTATTGACGGCGGGATTTTCATAACCCGCCGGAGGGCCTTTCCATGCTCACCGCCCTCCTGACCTGCCTGCTGGGCCTGGTGCCCGGGGGCGCCGTGCCGCCCCTGGAGCCGGCCGGGGTGCACCTCTCCGGAACCATCCCCGTGTATCGGGGGGATCCCGCGCCCCCGGACTGGGTGCGGCTGGACTCCCACGCCCAGGCCGATCCGGACTGCCGCCACCACGGCTACGAGGTCTATGCGGGCGAGGCCCAGTGGCTGGTGCGGTACGTGATGTTCCCCGAGGGGCGGGAGGAGTTCCGGGAGATCGAGCAGGTGTTCCTGTTCCCGATGGCGAGGGGAGCGGGCAGGGCCCAGCGGATCGCCCCCACCGACCTCGTGGTCGAGCCGGCCGCGGCCCGCTGGAAGGGGCGGGTCTTCAAGCTGGTGGATCGCCGCGATCTGATCCGGGAGTGACCCGGCCCGGTCGTTCCGGGGCGGCCCGGAGTTGTGACTGATGGCGTTGTGGGGGCCCGGGGCCGGGAGTAGCCTGGGGAAAGCTCTCTCCACAACCCTCACCACGATCTGACCTCCGGGAGGATGTCCATGGGCCACAACCCCTTCGCCACGGGTCTCGACAAGAACCAGGCCAACCATGTCCAGCTGTCGCCGCTCACCTTCATGGAGCGCGCCGCCATGGTCTTCCCGCGCAAGAAGGCCATCGTCCACGGCGACCGCGCCATCACCTGGTCCGAGACCTACGCCCGCTGCCGCCGCCTGGCCTCGGCCCTGGCGCGCCGGGGCGTGAAACCCGGCGACACCGTGGCGGCCATGCTGCCCAACGTGCCCGCCATGTTCGAGGCCCACTTCGGCGTGCCCATGGCCGGGGCCGTGCTCAACGCCCTCAACACCCGCCTGGACGCGGAGTCCATCGCCTTCATGCTCAAGCATGGCGAGGCGAAGGTACTCCTGACGGACCGGGACTTCGCCCCCACCATCCGCCGCGCCCTGGAGTTGCTCGAGGGCCGGGAGATCCTGGTGGTGGATGTGGACGATCCGGCGGCCAAGGGCGACCTGCTGGGTGCCATCGAGTACGAGCAGTTCCTCCGGGAAGGTGATCCAGACTTCGCCTGGCAGCTGCCGGCCGACGAGTGGGACGCCATCTCCCTCAACTACACCTCAGGCACCACGGGCAATCCCAAGGGCGTGGTCTACCACCACCGGGGCGCCTACCTCAACGCCGTGGCCAACGTCCTCAGCTGGAACATGCCGCCGCACTCGGTCTACCTGTGGACCCTGCCCATGTTCCACTGCAACGGCTGGTGCTTCCCCTGGACCGTGGCCGCCCTCACCGGCGTCAACGTCTGCCTGCGGCAGGTGGAACCCAAGGCCATCTTCGACCTGATCCGGCGCCATGGCGTGACCCACTTCTGCGGCGCCCCCGTGGTCCTGGGCATGCTCATCAACTCCGCCCACCTCATCCCCGAGGGGCTGGGCCACCCGGTGTCCGCCGCCGTGGCCGGGGCCGCGCCGCCGGCCGCCATCATCGAGGGCATGGAGAAGCTGGGCGTCGGCATCACCCATGTCTACGGCCTGACGGAGACCTATGGTCCCGCCGGGGTCTGCGTGAAGCGCGAGGAGTGGAACGACCTGCCTCTCGGCGAGCGCGCCCGCCTGAATGGGCGCCAGGGCATCCCGTACCTCCTGCAGGAGGCCATGACGGTGATGGACCCGGCCACCATGCAGCCTGTGCCCGCCGACGGCGTGACCATGGGCGAGATCATGTTCCGCGGCAACATCGTCATGAAGGGCTACCTCAAAAACCCCGCGGCCACGGCGGAGGCCTTCGCCGGCGGCTGGTTCCACACCGGGGACCTGGCGGTGCTGGAGCCCGACGGCTACGTGAAGATCAAGGACCGCAGCAAGGACATCATCATCTCGGGCGGCGAGAACATCTCCTCGCTGGAAGTGGAGGACGTGCTCTACCGCCACCCCGACGTGCTGGTGGCCGCCATCGTGGCCAAGCCCGATCCCAAGTGGGGCGAGGTGCCCTGCGCCTTCATCGAGCTGAAGGAGGGCGCCACGGCGAAGGAGGAGGACATCATCGCCCACTGCCTGGCGCACCTGGCGCGCTTCAAGGTGCCGCCCATGGTGGTGTTCGGCCCCATCCCCAAGACCTCCACGGGCAAGATCCAGAAGTACGTCCTGCGCCAGCGCATGAAGTCCACGGACGCGCTGTCTTGAGCGGGGTCATTCGTATCGGAGCGCGTCGATCACATCGAGGTTGGCGGCCTTCAGCGCGGGGAGCAGTCCGGCCAGGACGCCCACCAGGCCGCTGAAGCCCAGGCCCAGCAGGATGGCCCAGCCCTCCGTGACCGCCGGGATCTGGAGGCGCCCCAGAATGGCCACCGCCACCAGGGCGAGCACGATGCCGAGGAGGCCGCCCAGCACCGAGAGGACCACAGTCTCGGCGAGGAACTGCCAGAGGATGGTTCGTTTCGTGGCGCCCACGGCCCGGCGCATGCCGATCTCCTGGGTCCGCTCGGTCACGCTCACCAGCATGATGTTCGAGATGCCGATGCCCCCGACGACCAGGGAGATGCTCGCGGCGACGGCCAGGAGCGCCGTCAGGATGCCCGCCTGCCGACCCATGGCCTGGACCATCTCGTCCTGCTTCCGGATGTTGAAGGGGGTCTCCTGGGAGACGGGCACTTTCAGGTGCTGTCGGAGCAGCGCCGTGATCTCCGCCTCGGCGAGTCCCGCCTCGCCCTCGTGCGCGCTCACCATGATCCGCTGGATGGTGTTCCTTCCCATGACCTTGCGCATCACCGTGGTGTAGGGGGCCACGACCAGGTCGTCCTGGTCGCCCCACATGCCGGCCCCCTTCCGTTCCAGCAAACCGACGATCCGGAAGGGGAGCGAGCCGACGCGGATGGTCTGTTCCAGGGGATCGTCCCCGTAAGGGAAGAGGGTGGCCTTGACGGTCTGGCCGATGACGCAGACCTGGGCCTGGCCCTTCACTTCCGCTTCGGTGAAGAAGCGCCCGGCTTCCAGTTCCCACGCCCGGATGACCTGGAATTCAGGCCCAGTCCCCTGGACGTGGGTGATGAAGGTCGCGTTCTGGTAGATCACTGGCCGCGTGGTCTGGACCTGCGGTGTCGCGGCATGGACGCTGGAATCCTGCAGCTCGGTCTGGATCAGGGCGGCGTCGTCATCCTTGAGCAGTTCGGCGCTGCCCATGGCCTGGGGCCCATGGTGGGTGTGGGTTCCGGGGGCCCCCGGGAAGATGGTCAGCATGTTGGAGCCCATGTTCCGGATGATCGCGATGGAGGCCCGCTTGGACCCCTCGCCGATGCCGATCATCGCGATGACGGCTCCCACCCCGACGATGATCCCGAGCATGGTCAGAATGGCCCGGAGCTTGTTCCGAGTGGTGGCCGTCAGGGCCTCCCTGACCAGTTCGAGAACCCCCATGGGCGCCCCCCGGATCCCTCGTCGTTGGCATCCAGTCTAGCGTCCAGGTCCAGCCGAGGCCGTCTTCGGCGTCCGGAACCGCGCCAGCATCAGCCCGGCGGCCAGGGCGATGCCGAACGTGGCGAACCACACCGCCCGCGGCCCCACCTTGGCGTAGGCCAGCACGCCCAACCACGGGCCCAGCGCCAGGGCGGCGGCGAAGCAGAGGGAGAGCAGGCCCATGTACTCGCCGCGCCGGTCCGGCGGGGCCAGGGTGGCCACGGCGTCGCTCATGGCCGGGAAGAGCGTCATCTCGCCGAAGGTCCAGATCACCGTGGTGAGGATCAGCGTGGTGGGACCCGTGGCCCAGGCCGTGAGGCCGAAGCCGAAGGCTAGGAACAGCGCTCCCAGGAATAGCTGGCGGCCATGGGGCCAGCGGGCCATGGCCAGGTTGAGGGCCACTTCCAGCGCCACGATGAGCAGGGTGTTCACGGTGAACAGCAGGCCGTAGAAGCGGCTGCCCAGGCCCAGGTCACGCACCACCCACAGTGGCAGCGTGCCCTCGATCTGGAAGAACACCATCAGCATGGGGATGAAGGGCAGCAGCAGGAAGGCCAGGCGGCGATCCCGCCAGGGACTGGCGCCCGGCGTGTGGTCGTGCGGCACGACAGGTCGCGGCCGCGCTTTCAACAGCAGGCCCAGCAGGACAGCGCCGGCCAGGGTGGTGAGGCCATCGGTCCAGAACACCCAGGTGTAGCTGTGCTGGGCGATGACGCCACCCAGGGCCGGGCCCACGGCCATGCCCAGGTTCACGGAGAGGCGGTGCAGGGCGTAGACCGCCTTGCGCTGCTCCGGCGCGGCGAGGTCCGCCAGCAGGGCCATGGCGCTGGGCCAGAAGGCCTGCGTGAGGGCGGCCCAGAGAAAGATGAGGACGAAGAGCACGGGTTTCGTGGTGGCGAAGGGAATGATCAGCAGCAGGGCGCCGGAGGTCCAGAGGCTGGCCCTCAGCATATGGACATGCCCCAGCCGGTCCGCAAACCGGCCCGCGAAGGGGCCCGCCGCCAGGGCGCCGGCTCCGTAGACCATCATCCCGAAGGCCGCCTCCTCCGGCGTCCAGCGGCGGCCCTGGGTGAGGTAGAGCACCAGGAAGGGCAGGGCCATGGTGCCCAGGCGATTGACCAGGGTGCTGGCGCAGACCAGCCAGACTTCGCGGGGGAGGCCACGGAGGCCTTTCCAGGGGTTCATCGGCTGGTCAGATCCTCAGGGGGCGGGAGGTGGGTGCCGACTTTCGGCCGGTCGCTGCGACACCACTCACTCCAGCTGCCGACATAGAGGGCGGCGCCGCGGAGACCGGCGACCTCCAGCGCGAGCAGGGTGTGGCAGGCCGTGACGCCGCTGCCGCAATGGACCGTGAGGCGGCCCGGCGGCGTGCCCGCCAGGAGGGCCTCGTATTGGGCGCGCAGTTCCTCGGGCGACTTGAAGCGGCCGTCGGGCCGGAGGTTGTCGTTCCAGGCCAAGTTGACGGAACCGGGGATGTGGCCGGCCACGGGATCGAGGGTTTCGTTGTCCCCGCGCCAGCGCTCGGCGGCGCGGACGTCCAGCAGCTTGCGAGTGGCATCGCTACGGACCGCCTCCACGACATCCATGCCGCAAAGGGGAAGGCGCCAGTGATCCGCTGGGTAGGGTTCCAACTGATCCGCGTTTGGGTCTTCGACAGTGAGTGTCAACCCGGTTTCCAGCGCGGCCTGGAGACCGCCATCGAGCACCAAGACGTAATCGTGCCCCAGGGCCCGCAGCATCCACCAGAGGCGGGCCGCGGCGTTCCCGCCGCCGCTGGCGTCGTAAACCACGACCTCGGTGCCGGGGCCAATGCCCCAGGCACCCAGCTGGGCCGCGAAGCGCGCCACGGGCGGCAGAGGATGGCGCCCACCCCGGGCCGGGTCGTGGTCGGGCTCCGAGGCCGTGCTGAGGTGGTGGTTCAAGTCCGCGTGGAACGCTCCAGGGAGGTGGCCGGAAGCGTACTCGGCCGGAGCCTGACGGGCATCCAGCAGGCGGATCGAGGCAAGGCGGTCGCGGAGGGTGGCGGCGGAGATCAGGGACATCCAATCAGTATGAAGTGGCCTGTCCGGGCATTAACCTGAAGACTTGAAAAGGGGAGTTCCCATGTCCGATGCCTCCGTTCCGGAATCCCGCTGGCGCACGGTCGGCGCTGCTGTCCTGGTGGTCGGCGGCCTGCTGCTCGTGGGCGTTGTGGGCGTGAAGGGTGTATTCGGCGGGGGCAGTGGCGGCGCCTCCGTGGGCACGGACGTGAGCCGGGCGGCCTTCCGGGATGCAGAGGGGAGCCGCCACACCCTGGCGGAGTACAAGGGCAAGGTGGTGCTGGTGGACGTGTGGGCCACCTGGTGTCCGCCCTGCCGCAAGTCCCTGCCGGAGGTGGCCGAACTTCAGAAGGCCGGCGGCGACCGCTACGTGGTGTTCCCCATTTCCGTGGATGGGGGCGGCTGGGGGGACGTGAAACCCTTCCTCACGAAGAATCCCCAGTTGGGACTCACGGCCTACCTGCCCGATGGAGCCGGGGGCCTGCAGCCCCTGGGGGAGATCCGCGGGATTCCGACCACCTTCATCATCGACCGGGAAGGCCGGGTGGCGAAGAGCTGGGCGGGCTACGGCGAAGGCATGGCGAAACGGGCGCTGGACGAGGTTCTGAAGGGGCGCTGACGTGGCTGTGGCGCCTTCGCCGGTCGCAGGCTGGGCGGTCTGGGCCAAGCCCCTGGGCTGGCTGGCGCTGATCGCATTCGGTCCCCTGGCGCTCCTCCCCACGCCTCTGGCTCCCCTGGCAGTGACCTGGCTCGTGCTGGTGATCCTGGGGGCCTGGGTCCTCCTCGTGGCCGCCTTCATCGGTGCCGTGGCCGGTGCGACCACCCCGGTGACGGTCTGGCTGGAGGGTCGGCTTCGCGCCTGGGTCGCCCGGTTTGCACCGGACCCGGGAGCCCTCTGGCTCCACTGGGCCCGCCAGGCCCACCGCACGGACATGGCCCTGCAGTGCCTGGATCAGGCCGTGCGCCTGGGTGGCGCCGAGGCCCGGTTCCAGGAAGGGCTGGCCTATCTCGAGGGTGGCTTCGGCGCGGGCGGCCAGGCCACTGGCGTGACTCACCTCCGCCGGGCGGCCGAGTTGGGTCATCCGGAGGCTGCCTTCCGGCTCGCGGAAGCCCTCCGGACCGGTCACGGCTGCCCGCGGAACCCGGCCCAGGCCGAGGTCTGGTACCAGCGGGCGGCGAGGGCCGGGTGCGGGCCAGCGGCGACCCGGCTGGCCCACGCCTATGCCGAAGGGGATGGTGTGGTGCTGGATGCGGAACGCGCCTGCCATTGGTCCGAGGTGGCGGAGCGCCTGCGTCCCCATGCCCCCCTGAGCCGCAGCCTCCTGCGCCACGACGCGGCTCCTGAGGACGTGCTGGTGCGCGCCAGCGCCCAAGCCGCCGCCCGGGTCGAGGCTGCCGCCGGGGTGGTGGTGGCCCACCGGGCCGGGCGCTGGGCCCTGGGGTTGGGGGCGACGGCCCTGGCCTGCCTGGGCCTGGGCACGGTCGGGGCCTTCTTCTGGACGGGGTCCTCGGGCCTCTTCCACCTGCCGCTGCTCATGCTGGCGCCACCGGCGCTGATGCTCACCTGGCAGGCCTGGCGCCTGCGCCGCGAGGGGCCACGCGGGGGCCGGGATCGGCTTCGCGAGGCGGCGGAGGGCGGCGACCCGGAAGCCTGCTACCGGCTGGGGCTGGTCTACCAGAGCGGCAGCGGTCGCCTGCCCAAGGATGACCTCAGCGCGGCGCTTTGGTTCCGCCGGGCCGCGGAAGCCGGCCACCGGGGGGCGATGGCGGCGCTGGCCGACGCTTACCTGGGCGGGCACGGCGTTCTGCGGGATCCCCGGGAGGCCGCGCGATGGCGGGAGGCTGCGCGTCAGGGTTCGCCCGGGTGAGGGTGGAAAGGCCTCATACCAGGTAGCGTTCAAAGATAGAGATCCACCACGGAGACACCGAGGCCACAGAGGAGGCACGGAGGCCTCGGTGATCCTCCGTCATGGGCAGGCCGAAGGCCGCTTCCGGCCAAGCCGGAAGCCACGGTAGGCGGCGGGCCCGGATCCTTTTGGGACATCCTGGCCCGCCGCCTACCGTGTGCCCATGCTCTGTGCCTCCGTGGTGGATTCTTTTACGATTGAACGCGAATGGGTATCAGCCCCTCACCAGCGCGGTCACGCAAGCCACCACCTGGTCCGGCGCGGCATCGTTGGGCAGGCTGGGATGCTCCCCCGGCACGGCCTCGCCCACGCCCAGGAAGGGCAGGCCCGCGGCCTGGGCCGCGGCCAGATCGTGGGGGCGGTCGCCCACATAGAGGTGGGGGCCAGGGCAGCCCTGCAGGGCCAGCCGCAGCAGGTCGGTGCGGTCGTGGCGGGGCAGGGAGCCCAGGCGGGGGATGGCCGGGTCGATGCCCAGCACTCCGGCCTTGAACTCCAACAGATCCGGGGCGTTGCCCGAGACCAGCCAGACCCGGTGGCGCTCCGCCAGGTGATGCAGGGCACCGATGATGCCCGCATAGGCCACGGCTTCGCGGCCCCCCGGAGCAAAGGTCGATCGGAAGCGGCCCACGCAGGCGGCCTGGTAGGCCGCGTAGCCGGCCTCGTCCAGGGGCGAGCCGAACCTCATCTGGTGCAGCTCGTCGACGATCTCCCAGTCGGTGGAACCCAGGCAATGGCCCAGGTCCTCCGCCGTGGGCGCCGAACCCCATAGCTCGCCCAGGGCCTCCCGCAGCAGCACGAATCCGGAACTGAAATGGCCAAGGGTACCGTCAAGGTCGAAGCAAAGCGGCATGGCCCAGGATCGCATGAGATGGCATCCTCGAAGGTGTGGATGGTGGCTCCTTGATCCGATTGGCGTTCCTTCTGGTTCTTTCCCTTCCCGCCCTGGCCCAGGAAGGCCTGCGGTACCGCATGCAGCTGTGGATGCGCGGCGAACCCGCGCCCATGGAGACGCGGTTCCGCCTGGTGGCCACCGAGGGCACCACCAGCCACAACCGGGTGAAGAAACCCCGCATGGGCGGCTGGCGGCTGGAGACCGACCGCACCCAGGGCACCCCGTACTCCCAGGCCCTGCTGCTGGGCCGGGCGGAGCGGCTGCTGTACCTGGCGGGGCCTTCGCCTCAGACTCACGCCGAGCCCATCGCCCTGCGCTTCGGCAGCCGAAGCCTGCCGGTGTGGAGTCTGGAGATGCCCAAGGAACTGCACGCCTCCACGGTCCTGGTGGAGGTGGCGCCGGGGCTGTTGGCCCTCTGCGACCTGAGCGCCCGCTTCGAACGCGGTGATCTGGCGAGGGTCGAGCTGCACCTCGAGAGCCTGGAGGGCACTGGCTCCCTGGCCCCGGCCGAGGATGGCACGGTGCTGCTCACCACGCTACGTGCCTGGGCCCAGGAGGCCCGCAAGGATCCCGACGACGGCACGACGGTTCGCTAGCACGCATCCGACTGAGAGTGGTGGGTTTCAGCATCCAGGCTGGGGGTTCGGGTTCCCGAGGGTTATCCTGAAGGACTCGGAGGAATCATGCCGTTCAGGGACGAGTGCGGGGTGTTCGGGATCTGCCCCCAGACCGAAGCGTCACGGCAGACCTACCTGGGCCTCTACGCTTTGCAGCACCGGGGCCAGGAGGCGGCCGGAATCTGCTCCGGGGACGCTGAAGGGCTCCACCTGCACAAGGCCCTGGGCTATGTGGCGGATGTGTTCTCCGAGACCGTCCTGGACAACCTGCCTGGCGACGCCGCCATCGGCCACACGCGCTACTCCACCACGGGTGGCAACGTGGCCTCCGCGGCCCATCCCTTCCTCATCCACGGGCGCTTCGGCCAGGTGGCCCTCTGTCACAACGGGAACCTGACCAACACCGAGACCCTGCGCGCGGCCTTGATCGCGGACGGTCATACCTTCACCAGCCCTTCGGATTCCGAAGTGCTGCTGGCCCTCATCAACCGTGCCAAGGCGGACACGCTGGAGGACGCGGTGGTCTCGGCCCTCCGCCAGGCCGAGGGTGCCTATTCCCTGCTCATCCTCACGGAGCACACCCTCATCGCCGCCCGGGATCCCCACGGCTTCCGGCCCCTGGCCATGGGCCACATGAACGGCACCACCGTGTTCAGCTCCGAGACCTGCGCCTTCGATCTGGTGGGCGCGGCCTACATCCGCGACGTGGCCCCCGGCGAGATCGTGGTGGTGCCCCGGAACGGCGACACCTTGCATTCCCTCTTCCCGCTGCCCAAGGTCAATCCGAAGCCTTGCGTCTTCGAGCACATCTACTTCGCCCGGCCCGATTCGCTGGTCTACGGCAAGAGCGTCATGGTGGCCCGCCGCGAGATGGGAAAGCTCCTGGCCCTGCGGCATCCCGTCGAGGCGGATCTGATCGTACCTGTGCCCGACAGCGGTGTGAGCGCGGCGCTGGGCTACTCCGAGCAGTCCGGCATCCCCTTCGATTTCGGCATCATCCGCAACCACTACGTGGGCCGCACCTTCATCGAACCCAAGCAGAACATCCGCAGCTTCGGCGTGAAGGTGAAGCTGAACCCCGTTCGGCATCTGCTGGCGGGCAAGCGGGTGGTGCTGGTGGACGACAGCATCGTGCGGGGCACCACCAGCAAGAAGATCGTGCAGATGGTCCGCGAGGCTGGCGCGAAGGAAGTGCACCTGCGCATCGCCTGCCCGCCCACCACGCACTCCTGCTTCTACGGCATCGACACGCCCAAGCGGCAGCACCTCATCGCCTCGTACATGTCGCTGCAGGAGATCGAGACCTTCGTGGAAGCCGACAGCCTCGGTTACCTCGACCTGAGGGACCTCGAGGCAAGCATGGGTGACGATGGCCACGGGTACTGTTACGCCTGCTTCACCGGCGACTACCCGGTGGTGCCGGAACCGAAGGCCTAGCCTGGGCTCACAGCACGCTGCAGCGGGTCGTCTCCTTCGCGCTGAAGGACTTCCCCAGGGCCGAGCCCTGGACGTCCGCCTGCTCGTCCAGCACCAGCAGCCGGTTCTGGCTGCGCTGGAAGCGCCGGCGGATCTCGATCTTCGTCCAAACGCTGGCCACGAGCATCACCCGCGCCTTGATCTCAATGTGGTGAACCATGGCCAGCGGCAGGCCGTCCTGGCCGATCCAGACCGTGGCCTCGTGCTCGGCCTTCTTCAGGTGGCTGCGGGCCTCGGCATCCAGCTCCAGGTCCATGGCCAGTTTCAACCGTCGGGCCGGCCGACCCTCGTAGGTATCCGCCTTCTCCTCCAGCACCCGGGCCTTCTCCAGTTGCTCCAGCAGACCCTCCGCGGGGCGCAGGTCGTCGTGGAATCCGCCGGAGCCTTTCTTGGCCGACCCAGGGCCCTTGGAGGTGCCCTTCCCCTTGCCCTGGGCCTTCGCCGGTGCGGTCGCCGGACGGCTGTCCTCGATGATCCGGATCCCCTCGGGTCCATCCTCCACCAGGGTGGTGCGGTGCTCGATGACATCCTTCCCGGACTCCCGCTCCAGGCTTTCCGCCTCGATCTTCAGCCGTACCTTCGCGGGTGCCGGAAGGCCCCGGAGGGCCGCCTTCAGGTCTGAGAGGCCGTCGGCCTGGAGCAGAGAGCCGCAGAGAGCCAGGACGGCGAAGGAGAAGGCAGGGCGCATGGGAGGATCCTCAGACGGGAGGATTACGGGCTCCTCCGGCAGCGGTTGAGCCGGGCCTATGATTAATCATGTGCCTCATCGCGCTCGCCTACCGCGCCCATCCGGAATTCGAACTCGTCCTCGCCGCCAACCGCGATGAATTCCAGGCCCGCCCCACCGCGCCCGCCGGCGCCTGGGAGGACGCTCCCGACGTGTTCGGAGGGCGCGATCTGTCCCAGGGTGGAAGCTGGCTCGCCCTGTCGAAGCGGGGGCGGCTGGCCTGCGTCACCAATGTGCGGCGCATGGCGGTACCCGATCCGGCCGCACCTTCCCGCGGCGGGCTGGTGGCGTCCTTCGTGCGAGGGGGCCTGTCGGCCCAGGCCTTTTCGGATGAGCTCGCGGGTGGGGCGCTGGCTTTCGCTGGGTTCAATTTGCTGCTTTGGGACGGGGCAGAATTGCGCTACCTGAACAACCACCCGCGGTTCGTGTCGCGGGACGTGCCGCCGGGGGTGCATGTCGTCTCCAACGCGGATCTGGATACGCCATGGCCCAAGACCGAAAAGCTCCGGCGTGTGATGGCGGCCTGGGTCGCCGCGGGTGAGGAAGACGAAGCGCCCCTGCTCGCCGCCCTGGCGGACCGGGCGCCCGCCGCCGATGCGGACCTGCCCGACACCGGCGTGGGGCTCGACCTGGAGCGAATGCTGTCACCGGCCTTCATTGTCAGCCCGCGGTACGGGACCCGCTGCACCACCGTGGTGGCCCTGCGTCGGGATGGCTCGGCGCGCTTCACCGAGTGGCGCTTCGACCCGTCGGGAGAGCTTGCGGGACGTTCGGACCTCCGATGGCCCGTCGGGACAGAGGGCCGCCCGTCATGACCGGTTCCGGCCCCTCCAATTCCTCTCAGGGCCGCTTCGAGGATGGTCTGCGGTTTCTCGCCGCGGCGCTGGCCCTGGACATCGACCGTCGCCACAGCGCGGCCATCGTGACCGCGGCCTGTGATGCCATCCAGTGCTTCCTGTTGGTTTTCGAGACCGCCGCCCAGCGCCACCTGCTCGATCCCGAAGGCGAGACTGGCCGGCTGCGGGGCCAGTTGGAGGCCCTGCTCACGCCCCGCCAATCTCCCGAAGACGCCGCCCGCAACGCCCTGGAGGCCGCTCGCCTGGCCCGGGATCAGGCCGCCCTGCTGCTGCCGAGGTTGATGGAGTAGGACTAGAAACTGACCCGGCCCAAAGGTACGTTCCGGGGAACGGGGTTGCCGCCAAAGCGGTCCACCGGCAGGGTGCTGGAGGCCAGGCTCACTGGCTCGGGAAGGTCACCGCCCATGGTGCGGAGGAAGCGTCGGAGATCCGCCCGGAACCAGACGATGAACTCCTGGAAGGCCACCTGGCGTCGTTCCTCCTGCGTCAGCTCACCGACCACTTCCACCACCGCCGAGGCGGACTCCGCCGGAGCGTTGTAGGTATGCCAGGGCCGGGTGCCCTCATCGCTGTCTCCCATGATCTTGGACAGGAAGGCGCGATCCTTCCCAGGTTCGGGCGCCTCGGGACGGGGCGCATCCCCGGCGACGAGGCCAGAGGCGAGGCAGAGACTGAGCAGGACACGCATGGCTTTGGAATGAGGTCAGTGGAACGGAGGTTCCCGGTCTCTCAGGCTGGAGGTAGCAGGTAGGAGGTAGGAGGTAGGAGGTAGGAGGTAGGAGGTAGCAGGTAGGAGGTAGGAGGTAGCAGGTAGGAGGTAGGAGGTAGGAGGTAGGAGGTAGGAGGCTGGAGGTACGGATCCCTGGGGCGCCGCTGCGCGACGCAGCCTTGTTTCAATTCGGCGCCTACCCATCTGAACGGCCCGAAGGTCAACACCGGTGCAGTCCGAAGGGACGCCCCAGGGGCCCCTACCTCCGGCCTCCCACCTCCAGCCTCCAGACTCAGTAGACTGAACCCATGCCCATCGCGATCCTTGGACCCACGGCCTCCGGCAAATCCGCCGTGGCCGTGGTTGTGGCCCGACGCGCCGGCGGCACCGTGGTGAACGGGGATCCCTACCAGGCCATCGCGGGCCTCGCCATCGGCACCGGCCAACCGGACACGGCTGAGCGGGGCGGCGTGCCTCACGTTGGCTACGGCGAACTCCCCCTCTCGACCCGCCCCAATCCCACGGGTTTTGGTGTCTGGGTGCGGGAGCGAGTCTCGGCCTGTCGCGAGCCCGTGCTGGTGACGGGATCGGGTCTTTATTTGCGGGGCATCTGGGACCAGCTCAGTGATCTGCCGGAGGTGCCGCCCGCCCTGGTGGCGCGTGTGCGACGCTGGGGTTCTGCCCTGGGGGCGCCTGTACTGCACCGGTACCTGGCCGCGGTGGATCCGGCCCGGGCCGCCGCCCTGCACGTCAACGACAGCGCCCGGATCCAGCGCGCGCTGGGCCTGCACCTGGGTACCGGAAAGGCCCCTTCGACCTTCCTGTCCGGTCCGGGTACGGATATTCCCGATGGCTGGCGGGTCCTGGTGGTCACGCCCGGTCGCGAGCGCCAGCGGGAGCGCGTGGCCGCCCGGGTGGCTGCCCAGGTGTGTGCGGGCTGGCGGGAAGAGGTGCGGGGCCTGGTGGCCGCGGGCCATGCCGCGGACCTGGTGGCGCTGCGACCCCTGGGCTATGCGGCCTGGATGGAGGACGGAGACCCCACTGGCACCCAGGCGCTCGTCGTGCAGGAAACCCAGGCCTACGCCAAGCGCCAAGCCACCTGGTTCCGCAACCAGATGCCTGAGGCGCCGACCTGGGATCCCGACACCGAGCCACTGGAGACCGCTTTCATCCGGTTGGGCCTGTCATGAATGGCCCAACCGCAAGAATGAGGTTTGCCACAGAGAACACAAAGAACACAAAGGCTGTGTATGGAGGCCCAGCCCACGATTGTTCTCTGTGCCCTTTGGGTTCTTTGTGGCTACTTAATCTTTTGGCTCTTGCCACTCTGGCAGCGTGTTTCACCGCCCCATGATTCAACCATGGAGATGACTCACGACTTTCAGCCCCATGTGGTGCCAACAGGGATGTGGAGATTTCCATGACGCCGCAGACTTGGTACGTGGGACGCACCTCTCTGGAGCTGCTGCGCGACACGGATTGGGCTTGGATCGGGTTGCGCTCGGGCGATGGCCTCAACCGCCTGCACAGCGATCTGCTGGAGGCGCTGGATCGCCTGTTCATCGAGCTGCGCGCCGCTGGTGTGCGACGAGTCGCCCTCAGCCACGCAGGCTGGCAGGCGGGACGGGGCCATCACTTCTCGGCGGGTGCGGATCTGCACGAGGTGGGCGCCCTGGATCCCGTTTCGGCGGAGCCCTTCGCCCGGCGGGGCCAGCGTGTGATGGGGCACCTGCTCTGGCCCGGTTGGCGCACCCTCACGTTGATCTCGGGCGTCGCCATGGGCGGCGGCTGCGACCTGGCCTTGCATGGCCAGGAGCGCTGGGCCGTGGCCGCGGATCCCGCCACGGGCAAGGGGGACCTGCGCCTGGCCCATCCTGCCGCCAAGCACGGCATCCTCACGGGCTTTGGGGGCACCGTCCGCCTGCCGGAGCTCCTGGGCCGCGAGGGCGCGGATCGCCTCTTCCGGCAATTCGAGACCTGGGGCGCGGCCGACGCGCTGGCCGCGGGGGCCGTGCAGCGCGTGGTGGCGCCGGGTTCGGCGCGGCCGGCGGTGCTGGCGTGGCTGGAGGCTAGCGTCTCGCCGCGATGAGGGAGGGGATGGCTACTGCCGCGACAATGCCGAGAATGGCGCAACAGCAGAGGAGGATGAGGGGGGTCAGCGCGGCGCAGACGCCCCGCCAGGTGTCGGTCTTGTGCATGCGGGCCAGGCCCATGCCGATGGCCACCATGCCCGCGATCTGCACCAGGAAGCCGATATAGGGGATCAGGCCGCCGATCTGGATGAAGGCGGAGGCGTAGCCGTAGGCGCGGATGGTCTGGCCCATGCCCACACCGGGTTTGAGACCGCCCCACATCCACAGGAAGACGTGGTTGAACATCCCTCCGATGAGCATGCCCAGGAAGGTGAAGAGCGGCATGAGCAGGAGGATGGCGCCGAAGATGAGGGGCATGACAGCGGCGATGGTCCTGCCTTCGCTTTTGCCGGACTGCTCCAAGGCGGCGAGGATGATGCCCATGCCCACGAAGAAGAAGAGCAGGGCCATGATGAGGAAGACAGGGATCGAGAGCAGCAGGAGGAAGCGCCAGGGTGCGCCGAGGCCTTCGGTGGCGGGCACGCGGTCGAAGAGCTCCATGGGGTTGCTGAAGACCAGCCGGAACATGGCGCCGATCCGGGCCCAGAAGCCGGGAATGGCCTCGATATCCTCGAAGGGGATGGGACGGAGGAGCGGCGTCTCCAGCGGCGGCGGGGCGAAGGGTGGAGGCGGCAGGGCGGGTGGCTCGTCCAGTTGGATGGCCGGGGGCAGGGCATCGTTGGGGCCGGTGGTCTCGCTCATCCGTCGCTCCGGGAATGCGCTCAAACCTATCACGCTTCGCGGAAGTCCTTGGGCCTCAAGCCCAGCTTTTCCAGGCGCGAGAGCAGGGTGGAGGGAGCCAGGCCGGCCAGCGCCGCGGCGCCCTCCGCTCCGGCGATCTTGCCGCGGGTGCGGTGCAGCAGACGCTCCAGGTAAGCGCGCTCTTGATCCTCCCAAGTGAGGGGGCGGCCGGTCCGTTCGCCGCCGCCGCCTCGGGCGGGCAGGGCGCCGGGGGGCAGGCGCAGCTCGCGGCCGGCCGAGAGGATTGCGGCCCGTTCCAGGACGTTGTGCAGTTCGCGCACGTTGCCGGGCCAGAGGTAGGCCTCTAGCTGCTCGCGCACCCCTTCGGGCAGGTGGATGGAGGGGCGGCGGTTGTCTCGGGCGAAGCGATCGAGGAAGGCCTCGGCCAGGGCGGGAATGTCATCGGGCCGGTCGCGCAGGGGCGGAAGGTGGATGGGGAAGACGCTAAGCCGGTAGAAGAGGTCTTCCCGGAATCGCCCCTCCGTCACGGCCTTGCGCAGGTCCGTATGGGTGGCGGCCACGAGGCGGACATCCACCTTGCGGGATTTCTCGGCGCCCAGGGGATCGATCTCCTTCTCCTGGATGGCCCGCAGCAGCTTGGGCTGGAGCTCCAGCGGCAGGTCGCCGATCTCGTCGAGGAAGAGGGTGCCGCCGTCCGCCAGCTCGAACCGCCCTTTGCGAGCCGAGGCCGCGCCGCTGAAGGCGCCCTTCACATGGCCGAAGAGCTCGGATTCGATGAGGGTGGCCGGCAGGGCGCTGCAGTTCACCTTGATGAAAGGCTTTTCGCGGCGGGACGAGAGATGGTGGAGGGTCTGAGCCACCTTCTCCTTGCCGGTGCCGGTCTCGCCTGTGATGAGCACGGTGGCCACGGTGGCGGCCACCTGACGCAGCTGGTCCAGGATGGCCCGCATGGCGGGGCTCTCGGCGCGGAGAGGCTCCTGCAGCACATCCCGCCGCTGGACCTCGCGGAAGTAGCTGACCTCTTCGGCCAGGCTGCGTTCCCGCTCGGCCAGGCGAGTCAGGTGCTCCGCCTGCTTGATACCCAGGGCCAGCAGCGAAGCGAAGACGCCTACGTGGTGCAGCACGCTCTCCGGGTATTGGCGGCACACCATGGCATCCAGGGTCATGAGGCCGAAGGTCTCGCCCCGGCTGCGCAGCGGCGCCACCAGGCAGCTGTGACCGTGGGGCATTTCGAGAAGGCCGTGGAAGGTATCCTCGCCGGGATCATCCTCTTCGAAGGTGGCGGGTTTGGACCGGGCCTTGAGAGCATGTAGGAGGCGCAGATTCCCCCGGATGGGAATGCGGGCCTCCGCCAGCTGGGGCGTGGCCAGGGGGCCCACGGCGTAGGCCACCCGTAGGATCTCCCCTTCCCGAAGCAATACCGTGGCCAGGTCATAGGGCACCAGCTGGCCCAGACGCTCGAAGGCGTGGGCCACCATGCGCGCTGGTTCCTCGCCCAGGGTGAGCAGGGCGCCGGCTTCTTCCACCAGACGGGCGCCCGTCAGGGCGGTCTCGAGATCCGGCGCGGCCATGGGCACCTCCGGCCTGATTCTCGACATTTCGAGAATCAGGTCAAGCAGTCCGATATCTAAACGGGGCGCTAGTCCAAAAGGTATACTTCCCAGGATCTTTAAGGACACGCTTGGCTTCCGACGCCCACAACTTCGGCTCCTACCGTCTGCTTGCCCGCCTGGGCGAAGGGGCCATGGGCGAAGTCTGGAAGGCCCTGGACCTCCGGCTGGAGCGAGAGGTGGCCCTCAAGATCCTCAAGGACGCGGATGACCTCCGCCGCAAGGCGCTCATCGGCGAGGCCAAGCTGGCCTGCCAGCTCAACCATCCGAACATCGCCCACATCTACGATGCCGGTGAGGTGGAAGGCACCCCCTACATCGCGATGGAACTGGTGGAGGGCCGCACCCTCCGCGCCCTGGTGGGCCTGCCGATCGAGGCGGAGGCCCTGCAGGACCTGGCCCGCCAGGCGGCCTCGGCCCTGTCCCATGCCCACCAGAAGGGCATCGTCCACCGCGACATCAAGCCTGAGAACATGCTCCTCACGGACGATGGGCAGCTCAAGATCCTGGATTTCGGCATTGCCCGCCGTGGCGTCGAAGATGTGCCCCTGGGGCAGACCTCTCATCACCTGACCCTCGTCGAGAGCACCGCGCCGGGGTACAGCCAGGGCACCCCTGCCTACATGAGCCCCGAGCAGGCCAACGGCCAGCCGCTCACGGGCCAGTCCGACCAGTTCAGCCTGGGGGTGGTGCTCTACGAACTGGCCACGGCCACCCATCCCTTCCGTCGCGCCAGTCTGGTGGACACGCTTTATGCCGTGACGCGGGATGAGCCCAGGCCCCTGTCTGAGCTCCGACCCGACCTGCCGCGCACCCTCCAGGACGCCATCCACCGCCTGATGGCGAAGGCGGCCAGGGACCGATTTCCCAATCTGCAGGCCCTGGCCGTCGAGCTGTCCGAGGACAACCCCACAGCCAACGTGCCGCACCTCAGCCTGTCGGTCGCTCGGCTCCCGAACTCCAGACGCTGGTGGGTCCTGGGTTCCGTGGCCACCTTCCTGGTCGCTGGGGCGGCCCTCGGGGGCTTCCTGCTCCGCCGGACGCTGGTCACAGGGCTCGGCGAAGCTCGGCGGGCTTCCCTGGTGGACTTCACCAAGGGCCGGCGCGTGGTGGCCATCCTGCCCCTGGAACAACTGCAGCCGGATGCTGAAAACGCCTGGCTGAGCAACAGTTTCGCGGACGCCATGGCCAACGGCCTGGTGCGACGGGAGGATCTCCTGGTGGTAGATCGCCTGAGGGTGGTGGAGGCCATGACCCAGCTGGGCGACACGCCAGGACGGGCTCCGAAGGCCCTGGGTGAGCTCGGCCGCCAGCTCAAGGCCGAGCTGCTGGTGCTGGGCAGCTACCAAGTGGTCGGCGGCCAGCTCCGCATGACGGTCCGGGTGGTGGACACCGCCCACGGGGCCACGCGGCATCAGTTCCAGCTCGACCGGCCGCAAGCCGACCTGCTGAAGCTGGAGGATGAACTGCAGCAGCGGCTGCCCCAGGAGATGGGCCTGGGCAGCGATTCCGGCGCGCTCCGGGTTCAGGCGAAGAACCCGCGTACCCGTGAGCTCTATACCAAGGCACTGCAGCTCATCATGGAGGGCACCGGCAACCAGGATTCGGTCCATCTGGCCAATTCGCTGCTCGCCTCGGCCATCGAAATCGAGCCGGACTATGCCCCGGCCCGCGCCGAGTATGCCTGGAGCCTGGCCGAACTGGGTGCCCTCCGCGCCCTCAGCCAGGGACGCTTCGAGGAAAGTCAGGAACTTCTGCGCCAAGGGAAGGTGGCCGCAGAGGCGGCCATCGCCCTGGACCCCAGTGCCTCCCAGGCCTACCGGGCGCTCGGCTCGATCCTGCTCCGCCTGGGTGATCTGGAGGGTGCCAGCCGCTCCGCGCTTCAGGCGGTGCGCCTGGATCCAGCGGATCATCGGGCCTACGACGTACTGGCCGACGTCTTCGCCGGATTGGAAGGAGAGGACAACCACCAGGCCGCCCGCCGTTACTTCGAGAAGTCATTGGCGCTGTTCCCGGAAGGCTGGCAAGCCCATCACCGCTACGGTGTGCTGCTGCAAAACGATGGCGTGCTGCCGGCGGCCCTTCAGCATGCCGATCGCGCCATCGCCCTGCGCCCCGCTGCCGAGTACGCCTACGTCACCGCCGCGGATTCCCTGCTGTGGATGGGCCGCGCGGCTGAGGCCGTGCCCCGCTTGCGGGTGGGCCTCCGTGAGGTTCCGGGCTCCAATGTCCTGCGCAGCCTCATGGCCTATGCCGCCTGGGACCTCGGGGACCGGGACACGGCCCTGGAATACATCCGCGAACTGACAGGGGCTTGGCCTCCGGATCATTCCAGCACGTTGCTCCTGGCGGGGGTGAAGAAGGCGGTGGAAGGCGATACCGCCGGGGCCCTAGCCGTGTTCGAGGGCTACCGCTTGAAGCTCCTGGCGATGGACCTCGCCACCAAGAAGCACAATGAAAAGCGGGTGCTCTCCCTGAACCTGTATTTCATGGCTCGCGTAGCCGCCAAGCTGGGCAATGCCGGAGAGGCCAAGAACCTGGTGGATCTGGCCGATCGCCTGCACCCAGGCAAGCGACGGGTGGCCCAGCAGGACCCGGTCTTCCGCTAGGTCACGAGCGTCAGGGTTAGGCCCTGCCGCGGGCTTCGGCCCGAAGCGTTTCAATGCGGCTGCGGACGTCGGTCATCAGCGACTCCCGGTCCGCATGGGCGGCGGGATCCACGGGCTCGCCCACCACTACCACGTACGGCCCAGGACGCAGGCGGAGGGTGTCCGGGGGGAGCACCTCGCGGCCCCCCACCGTGGCCATGGGGACGATGGGCACGCCGGCGTCCAGGGCCAAGGCGAAGCCACCCTTCTTGAAGGGCAGCATGCCACCCGTGCGGCTGCGGGTACCTTCGGGGAAGATCACCACGCTCTTGCCCCCCCGGATCTCGTCGGCGGCCGCGCGGATGCTCTTGATGGCCCGCTCCCGGTCGCCCCGATCGATGAAGATCGCGCCCGCGACCCAGGCCGCCCACCCGACGAAAGGCAGGTATTTCACTTCCTTCTTGGCGATGTAGACCGCTGGAATCGGCAGGGCGCCGATCAGGATCGGAGGATCCATCTGGCTTTCATGGTTGGACATGAAGATCACGGGCTGGCGCCCCTCGCGGATGGCCTCGGGCAGACGTTCCCAGCCCTTGAGGGTGAAGGGGATGTGGCAGAACCAGGCCATGCCTCGGGCGTACATCGGCCCGATGGTGAAGAAGGCGCGCCTCCGTCCCAGGAAGGGGATGGCCAGCAGAATGCCGATCACGACGGCCGGTACCAGGATCATGCCCCAGACGGCCATCACAACCGCGCCCCCCACTGTGTTCCGCCAACTGGCCACGAAACCTCCGTATGCTATTCAAGCTAGCAGTTCTGGAGGGTTCCCGTGGGTATCACCGAGCAGATCCTGACTGACCATGCCGCGCGGAAGGACCACGACGGTGTCACCTGGTTCACTGAGGCCGACCTGGCACGGCTGGGCCTCCACGACCAGCTCTTCACGATCATGCAGACCGTCCAGCACACCCTCCGCATGCGGAAGGCGCGCCAGGTGGTCGAAAGCCACGGCTGCACGGACCGGTGGAGCCTCGAAGACGCGCACTGAGCACCGCAGGTTCAGGCTCGTTTCAGCCAGCTCTCCCGCCAATAGAGATCATTGCCGCGTGGGCAGTTCATGCTGCAGCGGCCTTGGCAGGTCACATGCTTCAGCGAGATGGTATGGGTCAAGCCGACCATCTTCCCGGACTGCTCCAGGATGATCCGCTCGAGCTGCCGCTCCACCTGGAACCGCCTCCCGACGAACTCGGACATGCTCGGCTCGAAGGCAAGACCGCAATTCTTTCCATCCGGATCGAGGGTGGCCTGGATCTTCTCGTAGCTAGGCACTTCCACTCACTCCCCAGGCCTAAGGTCCAGGTCTCCCATCGAATTTCTTCGGTGGGAGCCAGTCGGCGAGCCGACCTTCCGAAATCCGAGTAGGCCACGAAGGCGATCGAAAGTCGTGCCAATGAAGATTGCCAGGAAACCCGAGAGC
Source organism: uncultured Holophagaceae bacterium (assembly GCA_963705865.1). Classification (GTDB taxonomy): domain Bacteria; phylum Acidobacteriota; class Holophagae; order Holophagales; family Holophagaceae; genus Geothrix. The sequence continues at coordinate 23,062 of CAVPLE010000078.1, forward strand.
GTCAGCTCGCCTCGTCGAATCTCTGTGAAGAAATGGGTGAGGTTCCACCGGGACATGGGCTGGCTGGCCGCGAAAAGGTCAGTGGATTGGCAGAGGTACTGCCCGTTCTCGCAGGTGGGGAGATTCGCGAGGGCCGTGGCCGATGTGGCCTCCGAATCCTCGGGTCGGGCCTCCTGCTCCACGGGCTTGAGCCAAGCCTGCTTCCAGAAGAACAGGCAGTTCCGTTGGCATCCATCGTGGGAGGAGCCGTCGCACCTGAGGTCTGCCAGGAGGATTGTCGTGGCCATGCGACGGAACCCGCCGCCTTCCACGCAGGTCTTGTCGACATGGCGGTGGACCCGGGCACGGGTACCGCAGAGCCGCGCCATTTCGGGCATGAAAGGCAGGCCTTCCAGTTTCCCCTCGGCATCCAGGGTGGCGGCAACTTCGGCCGCGCTGCGGATGAGGACGACTTGTCCTTGGTGGAAGATATCGGAGCGGGCGGATTTCATGGGTGATCCGCGAATGAGAACGATCGAAGGCACGGACGAACCGGCCTGCCGACAGGGACAGTGCGAGTAGGCATTGGGACCGTACGACAGGGATTCCAGCCAATGATGGGCCCAGAATGCAAGCCTGCTATCAAGAGGTCGTAACAAAACCCCTCGCGCGGCGAGGTGGGGCATTGTTACGACCTCTTAATGCCCCTCCCGGCCACCCCATTGGCGCTCAGCTCGCTGTGACCGCCTCCAGGGCCACGGCGCGCGGGTGGAGGATCTGGTTCTCCAGGTAGATGTGCAGATGGAGATCCTGTTCCAGGGTCTCGAACCCGTCATAGAGGGCGCGGAAGGTGGCGCAGCCGTCGGCGGGCACCGTGTAGCTGCCGGCGATCTCGCGCAGCTCGGCCAGCAGCGCCCCCACGGCCTCGTGCTCCATCTCCATGACGCGGATGGGGCTCTGCACGGTACCGAAGCAAGATGATCCCGACTGACCCCGCTCCAATTGACCGATGAAGGGGAAGAGGATCTGCTCTTCCTTCATCATGTGCGGCATGAGGTCGGCCACCAGGGCCCGGTAGATCTCGCCCACCCGCGCCAGCTCAGGGTGCCGCTCGCCGTGGGCCCGGAGCACCTTCTCGAGCAGCAGCTCCAGCCGCGGCATCTCCTCGCGGAGGTAGTCGTGGTGGGTGGCTACGATGTGCTGCGTGAGCTCCGCGAGGGGGGCCTGAGCCCAGTCGCGGGGGGATGGGACGCCCGCCAGGAAGGGCTCCAGGGTCTCAAGACCCTTCAGGATTTCAGCCGGAGCCTGGTTCGCCACCCGGCAGGCTTCCTCCAGGCTGCGGTGCCCGCCGCAGCAGTAGTCGATGCCCAGGCGCTCGAAATAGCGCATGGTTTCGGGCCGGGCCAGCACCAGTTCGCCCACCTTGGTATTCAGTTGCACGTTCATGTCGGCTCCTTGGTGGGGGAAGTCCCCAGGCATCCAAGATGCGGCCTTGGAGGCGTGAGGCGGATCACATCTTGACTAAAAAGGTCTGATTATCTTTAACTATCCAATTTTCATGTTTAAGTTATTGAATTCATTTTACTTAGTCCACAGTGATGGACTTAGAGACATTCTTGGGGGCATCGGGGTGGACGCCATGATCCGCCACGGTCAACCGGTTCAGGTATTCCATTTTCAGTACCGACATGCGGAAGGCCAGGCGCTGGAGCGCGACCGTGGCCGCGAAGACGAAGAGGTTGGGATCGCCGCTGGCGGGGACCTCGATGTACTTCGACCAGGAGCGCTCCTGGCCCATGGGTTTGCCGGCCACCGCGAGGGCCAGCTCGGGGTTCTTCTCGGCGATGAGCAGGATGTCGGCGCCGCGGATCTTGTGGGTGTGGACCTGGCTGATGGTGATGCGAACATCGCGCTCGTCATTGGGGCACACGAAGACCAACGGGTAGTTGGAGAAGCGTGTTTCCACCAACTCGGGCCAGGCCTGGAGGGCTTCGATGCCGCCGGCGAAGGGGCGCCCGTCCCGGTGCTGCTCGTAGACCTCCAGCAGGCTCGCCAGGTCCTGGATGGAGAACAGGGTGTTCTTGCCGAGGATGGTGTTGGGGCCATGCTTGAACTCGGCGGCGTCGTAGCCCTCGGCGTGGTTCAGCACCACCTCGCGGATCTTGAGGGCGCCTTCCCG
>CAVPLE010000079.1:0-17149 GCA_963705865.1 uncultured Holophagaceae bacterium
ACAGCGTTGGCAGGCCTGGTGGATCGAGCAGTTCCCGCTGACGCCGTTGTGGCGCGCGACGGGCGCGGCTCATGTCGTCGGTGCCTGAAGCAAGCTTCCGGGCGAATTGATCACGCGCTTTGCTGGCCCGGCGCATGAGGCGCTGATGCGACTGCTGGTCTGGCTCAGCCCGGTCACGGTCGGCCGTGGGCAGCCTGCTCCGATCAAGCTGAACGAGGCCCGCTGAGCACCCGCAGAAGATGCCCGTAGCCAGGCCGGGCGAGGCTCCATAGCCTTGGATCCAGCAAGTCGCACCGCCGGTGCGGCAGACCTGGAGCCTTCGCAATTGAAGACTATTTCCGATCCCCCTGAACGTGATCGATGGGCGCGCTTGCGCTTCCTCGTCATCGGTCCGCTGATGGCCCCCGTGGCGAAATCGGGGCGCTGCGTTACTGGCCCTGGCGGCCAGAACCTGGCGCCACCCCGTCTCGGGCCTGGACGCTGGAACCGCCTTCCAGGGCACCAAGCTGCCGCTGACAGTCTGGTTTCAGGCGATGCATCTGCTCACGCAAGGCAAGCACAGCGTCTCGGCCCTCGAACTCAAGAGGCAACTCGGGGTCCACTACGAGACCGCGTGGGCCATTAAGCACAAGCTGATGCAGGTGATGCTTGAGCGGGAGTCTCTGACGGTCCTCTCCGGGCGGATCGAGGTGGATGACGCCTACATGGGCGGTGCCCGCCACGAGGGGAAGCGGGGTCGGGGCGCTCCTGGCAAGACGCCCTTCGTCGTGGCCGTCCAGACTGATCCGACGCACCCTGCCAGGGTCCTTCGGATGAGGATGAAAGCGCTGCGGAATGTGGGCGGGAAGGGCCTGAAGGCTTGGTTCTCCCGTGGATTCGTCCAGGGCACGCAGATCCTCACGGACGGCTGGCAGGCTTACAACTTCCTTGAGGGAGATGGCTTCAAGCATGAGCCGCACATCATGCCTGGAGGTTGGCGCTCCGCAAGGCACCCCGCCTTTCCATGGGTGAACACGGTGCCGGGGAACCTGAAGGGCAACATCATGGGTGTGACTCGCTGGGTTGGAAAGGCCCATCTGGACCGCTACCTGGCGGAGTTTCAATATCGCTTCAACCGGCGGTTCGACCTGGCGTCCATCCTGCCCCGCCTGCTCCATGTGGCCGTCAGGGCTCCTGCTATGCCCCAGCCACTTCTGAAACTCGCCTGGATGGGGCAGGCCGTTTAAGCTGAGCGTCGCCGATAATCAGATCCTGTTAATCCTTCTTCCAATCCTGTTAATCCTGTCCAGGCATTTCCTGTTTTTCCCTGTGACGACCACCACTCGGCCCCTCGGCTACACTGGGGGCGAGATCGGGGGATCCATGTTCGGCGAGATGAAGGTCTTTTCCGGGAGCAGCCACCCGGACTTGGCGAGGGGTATCGCCACGCATATGGGCATGCCCCTGGGGAAGCTGAAGATCACCCGGTTCTCCAACGAGAACATCAAGGTGAAGATCGAGGAGAACGTCCGCGAGTCGGATGTCTTCGTGATCCAGACCTCCTGCCCGCCCGTCAGCGACAACCTGCTGGAACTGCTGATCCTCATCGACGCCCTGAAGTTCGCGTCCGCCGCCCGCATCACGGCGGTGCTGCCCTACTTCCCCTACGCCCGCAGCGACAAGAAGGACGAGGCGCGCATTTCCATCACGGCCCGTCTGGTGGCCGATCTGCTGGAAACCGCCGGCGCCGACCGCGTGCTCACCATGACCCTGCACGCGCCCCAGATCCTGGGCTTCTTCCGCAAGCCCGCGGATCAGCTGCTGGCCACGCCCACCCTCACCAACTACTTCAAGACCAAGGATCTCTCCAACACCGTGGTGGTGGCCACGGACGCGGGTGCGGCCAAGTTCGCGGGCCACTTCGCCAAGCGCCTCTCCGTGCCCATGGCCATCATCGACAAGCGCCGCTTCGACGACACGGAAAAGGCCCAAAGCGTGGCCCTCATCGGTGACGTGAAGGGCAAGGACGCCATCATCTACGATGACGAGATCGCGACTGGCGGTTCCATCAAGGAGGCGGCCCGCATCCTCCGTGAATTTGGCGCCCGCACCGTCCGCGTGGGCGTCACCCACGGCGTCCTCTCGGGGAACGCGGTGGAGACGCTCAATTCCGCCAACTTGGATGAGCTGGTGCTCACCGACAGCATCCCGGTCCCGCCCGACCGCGCCAAGGCCCTGCCCAATCTGCGGGTGCTCTCCACGGCCGCCCTCTTCGGCGACGCCATCCTCCGCATCCACGGCGGTCGCAGCATCAGCGAGATGATGGACTGATGCCAGTCCGCCTCGGCCCCATCGAGGCACCACCAAGCCTCGATCTGCTGGGCCCCCTGGGGCCTGAGATCGCACCCCTCTTCACGCGACCTTTTCTGGTCCTGCACCGAGCCGCGGAGCGCTACACCGCCCGCGTCTGCCTCCTGCTCCTCTTTGATCTGGGCTGGGAGGCCCGTCTGCGAAGCGGCGTTTCCCTCGATGGCCTCTGCGAAGGCCTGCCCGACCAGGCCCGCAAGCCCCTGGCCTGGATGCTGCCTTTCCTCGCCCTCGAGGGCCTGCTCACAGAGGAGGCCGGGCGCTACCTCCTTCAGGGGGCCCCTGACCTGGACCTGGCCGGCATCCGGGCGGTGGTGGACGTCGAGGCCCCTGGCCACGGCACCAACTTCGACCTCCTGGACTGCGTCCGCTCCCACATCTGCCCCTTCTTCACGGAAGGCAAAGACGGCGATGCCCTGCTCTTCGATCTGGCCCTGTTCCCCATGTGGCTGGCCTATTTCCACAACGGAAACCTGGGCTACTTCCCCAACAATTGGTTGACACTGTTGGCCCTCCGCGAGGGCCTGCCCGCCGGCGCCCGGGTGTTGGAATTGGGGGGCGGCGCTGGCTCCTTCGCCCAGCTGGTGGCGGAGCAGGGCGCCGGGCAAGGATGGCTGGACCGCATCGCCGAGTACCGGTTCACGGATGTAGCCCCCACCTTCCTCCGCCGGGCCCAGCGGAACCTGGCCGTGGCCGCCCCCGGCCTGCCCCTCACCTTCCAGGCCCTGGACCTGAACCGGCCCCTCGAAACCCAAGGGATCGCGCCCGCCAGCCTCGACGCCATCGTGGGCATCAACGTGCTGCATGTGGCCCAGGATCTCGAAGCCACGCTCCGCGACCTCCGCGGCCACCTGAAACCCGGGGGCCGCCTGGTCATCGGTGAGTGCCTGAAGCCCAGCATCGACACACCGCTCTACCTGGAATTCTTCTTCAACTTCATCAAGGCCTTCACCAGCGTGAAGCTCGATCTCCGCTGGCGCCCCCGCTACGGTTTTCTCACGCCTGAAGCCTGGGACCAGGCCCTGCTTCACGCGGGGTTCACCCGGATTCTGCACGTTCCCCCGCCCCGCCCACTCATGGACCGCCACCCGAGCTTCACCGTGGGAGCCATGTCAGCTTTTATCTGATCTGATTATCGGCGACGCTCAGCTTAAACGGCCTGCCCCATCCAGGCGAGTTTCAGAAGTGGCTGGGGCATAGCAGGAGCCCTGACGGCCACATGGAGCAGGCGGGGCAGGATGGACGCCAGGTCGAACCGCCGGTTGAAGCGATATTGAAACTCCGCCAGGTAGCGGTCCAGATGGGCCTTTCCAACCCAGCGAGTCACACCCATGATGTTGCCCTTCAGGTTCCCCAGCACCGTGTTCACCCATGGAAAGGCGGGGTGCCTTGCGGAGCGCCAACCTCCAGGCATGATGTGCGGCTCATGCTTGAAGCCATCTCCCTCAAGGAAGTTGTAAGCCTGCCAGCCGTCCGTGAGGATCTGCGTGCCCTGGACGAATCCACGGGAGAACCAAGCCTTCAGGCCCTTCCCGCCCACATTCCGCAGCGCTTTCATCCTCATCCGAAGGACCCTGGCAGGGTGCGTCGGATCAGTCTGGACGGCCACGACGAAGGGCGTCTTGCCAGGAGCGCCCCGACCCCGCTTCCCCTCGTGGCGGGCACCGCCCATGTAGGCGTCATCCACCTCGATCCGCCCGGAGAGGACCGTCAGAGACTCCCGCTCAAGCATCACCTGCATCAGCTTGTGCTTAATGGCCCACGCGGTCTCGTAGTGGACCCCGAGTTGCCTCTTGAGTTCGAGGGCCGAGACGCTGTGCTTGCCTTGCGTGAGCAGATGCATCGCCTGAAACCAGACTGTCAGCGGCAGCTTGGTGCCCTGGAAGGCGGTTCCAGCCGTGGGGCTGGTCTGCTTCCGGCAGTCCTGGCACTGGAACAGGCCCCTGGAGAGGCGGCAGTGCCGGTTGGACCCGCACTCGGGGCACACGAAGCCGTGAGGCCAGCGGGCTTTGCAGACGGCCTTGATGCACTGATCCTCGCTGCCGTATCGGGCCATGAACTCCCGGAGGGAAAGGCCCTTCTGGAACTGAATGTCGTATCTCGGCATGACGCACCTCCACGCCAAAACATCGCTCCAGGGATGCGACACATCCTGTCCACTTGTACCCAAAAGGTTAAAGGTCGAGGAGTTGCCCTATCTAAGGCGCCTGTCTTTCAGGCTGAGGATGGCCGATAATCAGATTATCTGATTTCAAAAACGAAGCGGCGCATGGGCGCCGCTTCGTTTTTGGAAGCCGGGAACGGCCTCAGAACCCGGTGAATATGACCACTGCGTAGGCCGCGAAGCTGCCATCGGGCTTGGGGACCACAGCCACGCGGGCATTGGCCGGCGAGACGAGCTTGGTGGTCCAGGCAGCCGCCTCGATGGGAGATACGGTCACCACCCCGGACTGTTTGGCCACTTCCAGCACCGCTGGCTGCATGCCCACGGTGGTGTTGAGGGTGACGGTGACGGTCTGGGTGGCGGCGGTGGAATCCACGAACGTGAAGCCCAGCTGGCCCCCGCTATAGGAAGTGCTGATGGTGCCCTGCGGTAGGGCCACGGGCATGAAGATGGCATTGCCCGCGTCCCAGGCGCTGGTGCCGCTGTTCCACGCCAGGTCGCTCAGCCCCCGGGCCTGCAGGTCGCCCATGGTCGTGCCCATCATGCCCGAGCCCATGCCGGAGCAGGCCGAGGAGAAGGCGCTCACGCTGGTCGACGTCATCCCGGGGAAGCCCACATACCACCAGGCGAAGGCGCTGTCGTAGGCGTGGGTCCGGTCTCCGTTGGCGTGCTGGTAGGTGAAACTGCTGGTGGAGGCCGCGCCGATCCGGCCGCCGTCCACCGCCCGCTGGATGTTCACGGACTGGGCGTGCATGGGCGTGGCCAGGGGATCCTTCACCTGGACCTGCACCTTGAAGCCCGTCCACATATTGGCGAGAGCCGCCGAGCCGGTGCCGAAGGATTGGCTCGTGTGGTAGGTGAAGGCGGTATCGGGATCGATGGCGATGGTCCGGGGCGTGCCATGGCCGGAACTGACCATCATGAGGCCGTTGGCCTGGTCCACCCCGTAGACATGGCCCTCGGGCGTCCAGGGCTGCAGGGGGTTGGCGCTGTACCACACGCGCACCGCCCAGAGGCTGCCGTCCGGCTGCATGCGCAGGGAGACCAGGGCATACTTCCCGGCGGCCAGACCGGTCAGGCTGCCCAGCGTCTTCGAGTCGGCATCGAAGAACCAGGCACCCGAGCCCACGTTCACCGTGAGGTCATTGCCACTGTCCGTGTGGAGCACGAAGCTCGACGTCCCGACCGAAGCGATCGTGCCCTTGCGGTGGCGGAACATGAGCTGCGCCGCGCCCGTCATCCCGTTGGCGTTGGGCCGGTGCCTGACCTGGAGGTTCATCACCCAGGTGCCGTCCGGCAGCTGGACCAGGAAGAGCGGATGGGCCAGGTCGAAGTCGAGCTGCACGGCGTTGCTGCCGTTGGCGGTCACCACCAGGTCCGAGCTGAGGTTCACGATGACACTGCTGCCGGCCACCTTCACCTGGCTGGGTGAGATGACCGTGCCGTCGGCCTTCACCAGATTCACGCTGGCCGGGTCGATGCTGATGCGCAGCGCGTCGTAGGTGCCCGCGGGGATCTGGGCCGAGGCCAGCAACTCGCCGACGCTGTCCAGGTCCACGAGGTTGATCTTGGCGCTGGCACCCTGGAAGGCCACGACCTCCTTCGTGTGGTCGGCCTTGTTCAGGAAGGCCACCTGGGTCACCACCACCTCGACGGCCGACCACTGGTCCGACGGGGCGTCGGTGAGGATGACGGCAGCCGTGCCCATGGGCGTGGTGGTGCCGGTGGCACTGCTGGAGGAGCCGCCGCCACAGGCGACGCTCAAGGCCAGGGCCGTGAGGGACAAGGGCAGTGCCAGCACGGAGAAGGTGCGAAGGGTGGAACGCATGGGAATCTCCAGGGGACGGAGCCAAGCTCCGGTTGGGATGGTAAAGCGGATACCCCTCTGACCCACCCGCCGGGGCAAGGGTTGATCGCCTCTGTTCATTTTGCGGATCTGGTCCCCGATTTTGCGACACTTCTGCATGGCCTCCACCCTGCGGGACCTCCTCATCCAGCGCGCGGCACGACTCCAAGGCCGGCCGGCCCTGTCAACTGTCGATTGGGGGACACTTACGTACGCCCAGCTCCGCAACCGCGCCGAAGGCGTGGCCCTGGGCCTGCTGGCTGCCTCGTCCCCACCCACTGTCTTCAGCGCCACCGGCACCGCCTGGGACTGGGCGGCCGAACTGGCCGCCGCGGCGTCGGGGTTGGTGTGGGATCCAGGAGGGCAGATCGTGCCGTCAGAGGTTCTGGGTGGTCCCTGCTTCAACGCCGAGGCGGGCCGAGGTGTCTACCACGCTTGCGAGCACATCGTCACCGAAGCCACGCCCTTCAGCGCGGGCCTCACCCACGGCGACCTCATGCTGCGCCTGCGGCGCTTGAACACCAACCTCGGCTGGGACCATGACACCCACGTGGAGCTTCCCCTCGCCCGCCTGGGAGAACCCGCCCTGCGCGCGGCCCTCTGGAACCTGCTGTACGCCGGTGGCCACGCCGTGCTGATGGCCGAGGTGCCCAACTCCACGGGACTTCTGGCCCGGTTCCAGCGCCCGAAGGCCGGTTGGGATCCCGAACCCTTCTCCGGGTTCTGGACTTCCTAGAGCGAAAGCCCCCCTTCCCGCTGCAGGGGCCGGGCGGCGCCCAAGGCCAGTAGGGTGGGATCGCCCAGGACATCCACGCTGCGCTTCGCACGGGTGAGGGCCGTGTAGAGGATCTCGCGGGTGAGCAGGAGATGGTCCTGCTCCGGCAGCACCAGGGCCACGTGGTCGTACTCAGAGCCCTGGGCCTTGTGGACCGTCAGCGCATAGGCATGCTCCAGCCCAGCCTGCACCGCCTCCAGGGGGAAACAGGCAGGACCCTCCGGCCTGGGGAACACGGCCTCGGACCGTGGCGCGGCACCGTCCCGCGACACGAGGACCACCAAGCCCTGATCGCCATTGAAGAGGCCCCGGGCGTAGTCGTTGCGCCGCGCCAGCACGGGCTCGCCTGGCAGGAAGGGCATGGGAGCCCGGTGAGAGCCGGCGGCTTTCAGGGCTTCGCCGTGGAGGAAGGCATTCACCCCGTCGACGCAGTGCAGTCCGTCCCCTTCCCGCAGCAGGCAGAGCAGCCGTGCGGCGTTCCAGCCCACGGCCAGGGCCACCAGACGATCCTGGGAGGCCCCATCCAGCCTGCCTTCGCGCAGGTTCAGCACCGTGACCTCCGCGGGCCTGCGGGCTCGCCAGCGCCGCAGGAAGACGCGCAGATCCGTATCGCCCGCGGGCCACAGGCGGATGCCTGGCGCCTCGATCCCCTCCAGACCGGCAGCCTGCGTGAGGTTCGGATCCTGCCCCGCCCTGAGCGCCTGGGCCGCCTCCAGAATGGCCCGGCCGCCCGGATCCGCCATGTCCAGGCGATGGCTCCGGGTGAGCCGCGCCACGGCCCCGGGCAAACCGGTCACCAGGTCGCGAAAGACGGTCCCCGCTTCCACGGAGGGCAGCTGATCCGCGTCGCCCAGGAGCACCAAGAGGGCACCCACGGGCAGGGCGTCCAGCAGGGCGTCCATGAGCTCCAGACCGATCATGCTGGCCTCATCCACCAGCAGGGCCTTCAGCCGCAGGGGGTGCGCGGCCCCATGGCGGAAGCGCCCGAGCCGCGGATCCCAACCCAGCAGTCGATGGAGCGTGCGGGGCTCCGGCAGGGCCTCACTCACTCCGGAGACGGCCTCTCCCATGCGCTGTGCCGCCTTGCCCGTGGGCGCGGCCAGGGCGATGGCTTCCGGATCCAGGCCAGTGGCGAGCAGCGTGCGGAGGATGGCCGACAGGATCGAGGTCTTGCCCGTGCCGGGACCCCCGGTGACCAGGGTCAGCGGCTGGCACACGGCCGCCGCCACCGCCGCCCGCTGCTCGGGATTGAGGGCCACCGGCGCGGCCAGGATCTCCTCCGGGGGCACCAGCTCCGATCGGGGTTGGGCGAGGCGCGTCCGAAGATATTTGCCAATCCTCGTCTCGGCCGCCAGTAGGCGGCGGGAAGCCAGGGTGTCGCCGATCCGCACCAGGGGGCGCCCCGCCCCAGGATCGCCGATGAGGATGGCCAGGCGAGGCTCTTCCAGGAAGGCCACCCAGTCCACGGGGGCTTCCCCGAAAGCACGATGCAACGCCTCCAAGGACGGTCCTGCCAGGGCCAGCCGGCTGCTGCCTTGGGCCTGGGCGGCGAGGAGCAGGCTCAGCAGCAAGTGCAGCCGCCGCCGGGTGGGTCCGTCCAGATCCTTGGGGATGCGCGCCAGTTCCCATGCCAGCACCACCAGACCTGGATCGCCCGCGGCGCGCAGCCAGGCCTCCGGCGCGAAGGGGCGACCCGCCAGCACGCCCAGGGGATTGGGGACCTCAGCCACGGAGCACCTCCGCGCCGAGTTCGGCCAGTTCCCGCTCCCAGGCCCGCACGTCATTCCAGGCGGGCCGGGAGGTCCAGATTCCGCCCTCAGGCAGGCCACGCAGGAAGACGTACAGCACGCCACCGAAGCGCGCTTCGAAGGTGGCTTCGTCGGTGATGCCGAGGAAGCGCAGGGTCGCCAGGGTGTAGATGCGGACCTGGAGTTCGTAGTGCTCGGCCACGCAGGCTTCCAGCGCCTCCGCGCCGTAGTCCGGCAGGCCGTTGCTCTTCCAGTCCAACACGTAGGCGCGGCCATCCTTCTCGAACAGCGCGTCCATGCTACCGCCCAGGAAGTCCGTGCCACCGGGCAGGCCCGTGAGGAAGTCCAGCTCCCGCAGCAGGTGGTCCGCCGAGACCAGGGGCGCGGCGCCGCCCACGAGCGGCAGCGGCGTGGTGAGGCCCAGGAAGACACGGCGGGCGGCCTCTTTCGCGGCCTCGATCCCCAAGCCTGCCAATGCGGCCCGGCGGAGCAGGGGCTCCCGGATGAGTGGCTCTCGCCACCAACTGTCGAAATCACCCCCCAGGCTCGACGGATCCACTTCCTCCAACAGCTCGTGCAGCAGGGTGCCTGTCTGCCGCCCCCGGGGCAGGCCGTCCGGCACGGCGCCCGGCGTGTCCGGCTCGGGATCCTCCGCGTCGAGGATCCGCGCCTCCTCCAGCCGCCGCTGCAGGGCCGTGAAGCTGGTGGTTCGGCGGGGCCGGGCCGCCAGGCGCAAACCCGCCGCGTCGAGGCGGGGCGGCTGAAGGGCCGTGGGTGGGGGCGTCCACGTCGCCAAGGTGGTGCTGGGGGCGGCCGGCACGGCGGCCTCGATGTCAGTCAGGGCTGCCACGGAAACTTCGGGGTCTTCCCCGGCTTCGAGCAGGGGCCGCAGTACCCGATTGAGCACGCGCAGGGGCCCCTCAGGATGTTTCGCCGCCCCCGCGGTGGCTTTCGCCGACGAATCCACCACGAAGCAGGGCACCACCAGCTGGGCCTTGGCGCGGGTGAGGGCCACGTACATGAGGCGCTCCTGCTCGTGGGCCTCTTCGTCCGAGGTGGCTGCTTCGATGGCGGATCCCTTCGGCGGCTTTCCCAAGTGGAGACAACGCCGCCCCGTGCCGTCGTGGAAGCGGCGCAGGGACGAAACCCTCCCTTCGCCGGGCGCGAAAACGGCCACCACCGGCGCTTCCAGGCCCTTGGCGGCGTGGAGGGTGAGGATCTGCACCGCGTCGGCCCGGCCTTCCAGCCGCTGCTGATCGCCACTCTCGCCGGGGGGGAAATCCAGGCCCCGGCCCCAGCGACGCAGCTGGCGGATGAGCAGGGCCAGGTCCCCATGCCGCTCGCCGGCGGCACGGACCAGCAACTCGCCCAAGTGGCGCAGATTGGTGAGGCCGCGCTCCCCATCCTGGAGCAGCAGGAGGCGCTCGGCCACGGCGCTCTCCCGCAGCACCTGCTCCACCAGCTCCGCGAAGCGGCGGCGGTGGGCGGTCTCGCCCCAGGTCCGCAGGCGCTGGAGGGCCAGATGATCCTCCCGAAGGTCACGCATCCCTTCCAGGTCGCTCAGCGCCAGGCCGAAGAAGGGTGTCATCAGGGCCCGGGCGAGGCGGCCTCGGTCCCGCGGGTCCTGGATCGCCCGCAGCAGGCTCAGCCAGGCCGCGGCCTCGGGGGTCTGGAACAGCCCCTTCTGCTTGAAGAAGGCGAAGGGCAGGCCCACGGCGCCCAGGGCCTCAGCCATGAGCTGCCCCTCGGCTTTCTTGCCCACCAGCACGAAGACATCTCGATAGGACAATGATTGTCGATTCCCGTCCGGGCCGAAGCGGGCGCCGGAGGCCAGCAGGTCCTGGATCTCCCGGGCCAGGCCCAGGGCCACGCGGCGCCAGAGTCGCATGCCCCCGGACAATTCCTCCACCCGCAGCACCCGCAGGGGCGGCAGAGGGGTGCCTTGCGCGTCCTCCAGCCCCAGGCCAGGGCGGCCACAGGTGACGGAATGGAAGGCCACCTGCCCGGTGAAGAAGGCAGGATGGGCGAAGATCCGCTCGCTGACCCGCAGCAGGGGCGCCGTCGCGCGGAAGTTCTCCGCCAGGTCGACGGCGTGACCGTCCTCCGTGAGCAGGTCCCGCGCCGCCAGGTAGGTGGGCAGGTCGCCTCCGCGGAAGCCGTAGATGGCCTGCTTGGGATCGCCCACCAGCACCAGCTCATGGCCCACCCGGTGGAACAGGGTGCGGAAGATCTCCCACTGGGCCGCGTCCGTATCCTGGCATTCGTCGATGAGGGCCACCTCGAAGCGTTCGCGCAGCCGCGCAGCCAGGGCCTCACCTTCGGGACCTGCCAGCGCGTCCCGCACCCGCAGGATCATGTCGTCGAAGTCGAAGAGACCTTCCGCTTCTTTCAGCGCCTCCAGGCGCGCCTGCACGGGGCCGAGGAAACCCTGGACCAGCACGGCTTCCGGCGAGGCCGGCTCGAAGGCCAGGCACCAGTCCGCGAAGGGCCTCGCCGCGCCCATCAATCCGTCCTTGGACGAGGCCTTCCGCAGGCTGTCGAAGCCAAGATCCTCCAGGCCCGTCGCGAAACCGAAGGCGCTGCGGTCCAGCAGCGCCAGGAAGGGTGCCAGCCGGGCCTGGGCGGCCTTGAGCGTGGCGGCGTTCACCTTCGCCGCGGCCCAGCCCGCCGCCACGTCTAGCGGGTCGATTCCCACGGGGAAGCGCCGCCGGTGGGCTTCCGTCGCGTTGACTCCGGGCAGGCGAAAGGCCCGCTCGCGGTGGACTTGGCCCAGCAGGTCGCCCAGTCCCTCCACGGTCCAACCCGCCTCCAGGGCCTCGCGCAGCAGGCCGCGCAACTCGGGCGCGGCGGCCAGGTTCCCCCGCAGGAGTTCTTTCCAGGCGCGGTCGAAGAGCAGGCGGCCATCGCCCTGGGTCTGGTCGAAGAGGCTGCGGCGCTCCAGGGCGCTCTCCTGGAGCACGCGCTGGCAGAAACTGTGGATGGTGGCGAGGGTGGCACGCTCCATGGAGGCCCGGGCCAACCGCAACCGCTCGCGCGCCGTCTCGTCCAGAACCCAGCAGGGCGCGCCTTCGGCGGCCTCGGGTCCGGAATACGTGAGCAACCGGTCGAGGAGGGCGCGGATGCGCGTCCGCAGCTCCAGCGCCGCCTTGTCCGTGAAGGTCACCACGAGGATCCGGTCCAGGGGCACGCCCGCCAGCACGCGATCGGCCACCAAGTGCTCGATGGTGTAGGTTTTTCCCGTGCCCGCGCTGGCCTCCAGCACGGCAAAGGGATGCGGGATGCGATCCAGCACGGGCGGACGTGGAATGCGGGCCGGAGCGCTCATGCGGTGCCCCCTTCCCCGCGGCAGGCCCGCAGGAATTCGCCCAGGCGGCGTTCCGCGCGCGCCTGCCAGTCCGGCGCCGGCGGCAGATCCACCGCGTCCGGCGCCGGCCCTCCCAGGCTGGAGAACCAGGCTTTGGGCTGATCCCGCTTCTTCTCGATCCACGTTTCCAGATCCGGGGCCCCGGCCAGCAGGGCCTCCACGGGCAGCGGCCCCGGATCGCCGGCCAGCAGGTCCCCGCACCAGGTGCGAAGGCGGGCTTCGGCCATCTCCGGAGTCCAGTCCGGCAGGGGTAATTCCCAGCGCACCGCCTCGCCCCGGTGGACGCTCAGCACCACGGCGCGGCCTGGGCTAGGCAAGTCCCGGGCCCGCAGAGCGGCGTGGGCCACCCAGGCGGACAGCAAGGCGCGGCCGTCCGCGTCCTGGGGCGGCTTCCCGGAGCCCGGAGGCTCCTTCTCGGAGAGCAAGAGGAAGCCATCTTCCGTCAGCGGCGGGGTGGCGCCTTCGAGATCCACACGGAGGACACCGCCGGCCCGCTCGAAGGTCCAGCGGAAGGGATCGTGATCCTCGACAGGAAGGCCTTCGAGGCCCGGGGCGCCGAAGCGCAGCACCCGTGGGAGGCCGCCCGGCCACAGCGAACGCCAACCCGCGAGGGTGGCCTGGGCCCGCGTCCGCTCCGCCTCGGCGAAGGTGCCCAGGGGCGCCTGGGCGGCGGCGAGCCCGCGGCGCCAGCCCCGCGCCATGGCCTCCGCTGGATCCGCACCATCGAGGCTTTCCCAGAAGGCCGACTGGAGCCAACTCCGACGCGCCAGGAAGGGGGTTTCGAAGGCCTCCTCCTCGCGCTCAGCCGCATCCTCGCCATCTTCGTCTTCCGCCCGCAGGCCCAGGCGCACAGCGGCGCCACCCTGGAGTGGGTCGCACAGCCACGCCTTCAACTGGCCGAAGGTGATCCGCAGCCGGGCGGGGCCTTCCATCGCGGCCTCCAGTTGCGGGACCTGGCGCACCAGCGCCGCCAGAACCGGGCGCGTGGCCGTGGCGAGATCGAGGTCAGACAGGGCCGGCCCCAAGGTCGTCCCGGCCGCCGCACGAAGGGAGGCCCCCAGCTCCTCGGCACGGGCTTCGCGCCAGGCGTCCGGGTTGAATTCCGGCGGCACGGCGGGATCGAAGGCTTGCGGATCGTGGCGGCTCATGGGCGGCGTCCACCGCAGCGCCATCCAGCCCTCCGCGCCGGCCAGAGCCGTCACCAGGTCGCGAAAGTCCTCCAGCAGGGGCGAAGGCTCCAGGTCCGTGCCGTCCGCGGGATCCCGCCGCACGTAGGACAGGTGCAAGTGGTGTCGGGCGCAGAGCAGGCTCTCCAGGAAGAGGTAGCGGTCCTGCTCGGCGCGGGAGACATCGCCGGGTTTGCGGCTGGCGCTGCGCAGGTCCAGGGGGTTGCGCGCGTCCTGGCCCGGGAAGACGCCTTCGCCCAGACCCATGAGGAAGATGGCCTGGAACGGCAGGGCCCGCATGGGGGCGTAGCTGGCCACCATGATGCCCTGGCCCAGGGTGGCCCCGTCGCGACGCAGGCCGTCGAGGGCTTCCAGCGCCAGGTCCAGCACCGCGGCATAGGGCAGCGCGGGCGCCTCCAGGCCCGGCATCTCCAGAGCCTCCAGCCCCTGCAGGGCGCGCTGGAGCCGGGCCAGGGGCCCCGCGTCCCCCTCGCCGTCCCCCAGATGGCCACCCACGAAACGCGCCAGAGCGAGGGCCCAGGCCGCGGGCGCGAGGCGCTGGTCCCGCAGCCACCGCGCGTCCGCCAGCAGGCCTTCGATGCGGGCCAGGAACGCGCCGCCCTGGTCAGGTGGCGGCACGGGATCCGACAGTCGTCCGTCCAGATCCAGTTCGCCCGGAGGCATCACCGCCCCCAGAGCCAGACGCCGCGCCCCCATGGCCCACGTCCAGAGGTCGCCGGAATCCGGGTCCCCGGACCCTTCCAGCCCGCGCACCACGCCCAGCGATTCGCAGAGCGCGGCCCAGTCGCCTTCCAAGTCCGGGTGGCGGGCCACCAGGGCGGGATGGTCCACCAGCGACAGCACCTCCGCTCGGGTGAAATCCGACAGGGGCAGGTGCAACAAACGCTCGGCTCCGTCCACCAACTCCGCCAGGCGCCGGCCGCCCTCGTCGCCGGCCACCCAGGGCAGGCGGTGGCAGGCCTCGAAGGCCGCCCGCAGGTGGTCCAGGTACTCGTCCTTCTGGGCGGGCGGCACGATCACCGCGATCTCGGAGAAGCGCAGTCCGCCGGCCTGCACGCGCTCCCAGATGGCGGAGGCCACGGCCTCGGCCTCGCGCCGCAGACTGGCGCAGGCGGCCACGCGCAGGCTGCCGTCCACAGGCAGCGGCGGTTCCTCGGGGATGGTGGGCTCCCGGTGCAGCAGGTCGGACTGGAGGCGGGCCAAAAGGGTGGCCTCGGTCGGTTCCTGGAAGTGGTCTTCGAAGTCGCAGTCCACCAGGTCGTTCAGCAGGCGGACGTTCTCGCGGCCGGGCCGTCCCCACCGCTGAAGCCCCAGGTGCTCCTCCAGCAGGAGGCCGTAGGGATCGTCCCCGGGCGGCGCCTCGCGGGGCCCGCGCACATCCTCCCAGTATTCGCCGCACGGGTTCAGCACGTAGAGGTCCACGGGCCGCAGCGAACCCAGGCGGCGGAAGCCGTCATGATAGGCGCGGGCCATCTGCGACAAGCCGAACGCGAAGACGCGCTCCGGGAAGCGGCCCTGGGGCATCAGGTCGGAGGCGAAGTACTCGGGCAGGCTGATCCAACGCTGGGGCGCGGCCTTCAGGCTCGTCCGCAAGGCCTGCCAGAGCTTGCGCTGGGGGCCTTCCCGCGGATCCTCGGACACCGGCCGGCCTTGCTCCCAGCGTGCCATCCAGTCGGGCCGTGACAGCAGGTACTCCTCGTAGAGCCGCGCCAGGCGCCCGCAGAGCTGGACCGCGCGGCGGCCATCGAGGTCTCCTTCCAGGTAGGAAGCAAACCCTGTCTCCGCCATGAGGGAGGAATCGGCGGCGAGGGCCAGGAGGCGTCCCTGGATGGCCGGGCGGTCCAGCAGGCGCAGGGGCCGGCCCTGCGGTGGCAGGGACTCACGCCACAGCTGATCCAGGAAGAGAAAGTGGAAGTTGGCCGCGATGCCCAGGGCATCGGCCAGGCCCTGCTGAAGCCACACCTGCACATTGCGATTGGGCACCACGATGGTGATGGGCTCCCAGGGTCCCCGCCCGATCCGGTACTCCGCCACATCCGCCGCCAGACGCTCAAGCAGCGCTTCCGTCCGGTTCGAATAGTGGAGTGTGGTCATGACGCTCCAGAGTACCTGAGGATCGAGGACTCCCCATCCTTGGAGCGCCCTTGGAGCGTCACAGCAATCGGTTGAGCAGCCGGTCGATGCGGGTGCGGTTCATGGGTTTCAGCGCCTGCTGCACCTTTGGCGGGTAGGCACTGGGGGTTTCCAGATCCTGGAAGCTGGACAGGCGCGTGGCGTGTTTCAGGATGGAGGCCCGTTCCCGGGCATGCTGACTGCGCAGCAGCCCATGCGGATCCTGGATCACCAGGCCGTTTTCCAGATCGAGGTTCCAGGCCCGGGGATTGAGGTTATTCCCGGTCACCACGGCGACCTTGTCATCCACGAACAGGCCCTTCATATGGAAGGTGTTGTCCGCGTGGTGCCACAGGTAGACCTTCAAGCGGCCATCGGCCATCGCCTGCCGGTGAGCCCTGGTGAAGCGCCGCAAGTTGGCCTCGTAGAGGTAGGGCAGCAAGCCGATGACCTTGAAAGGCTCGCTGGGTGGAATGAAGAAGTCGTTGGCAGCCTTGTCGCCCACCACGATCGTGATTCCCCGGCCATGCGCCAGCTGACGGGACAGTACCCGGCGCAATTCCCCCGGCAGATTGAAGTAGGGCGTGTAGATGACCAGCTTCTTCTGGGCGGATTTCACCAGGGCCAGAATCGTTTCATTGAGCCGGTTGCCCGCGCCCAGTCCGACCATGGGGGTGATGGCCACCTCGTTGGAACGGACCGGGCCGCCCTCAAAAGCGTACTGGGTGGTCCGCAGTCCCCGGCGGAAGGCTCTCAAGTCATGGGGTGGTCCTCCGAAGGTGGCGTCGGCTGGATCATTCAGAGGGGTCACGGCGGCCTGGTTCAGGAACGTGGCACGGACGAAATCCGCCATGCAATCCGCCAGGATCTTGGATTCGAACAGATGGTACCGGTCCAGCCGGTAGCGTCCATCCCGGCCCAGGTACACGTCGTTGAGGCTCGCGCCGCTGTACAGCACGCTGTCATCGAAGATGAACCCCTTCAAATGGAGCACACCGAAGAGTTCCCGGCTGTGGACGGGCACGCCGAGAATCTGGACGCCAGGCCCGTACCTGGCAGCGAACTCCCGGTACATGGCCGCATTGCCCGGGCTCTTGGCCTTCCCGATGAGACCCCGCTGGGCGCGATGCTTATCGACCAGAACCTGGATGTCCAGCCCCGGGTTCGCCCGGTGGGCGGCATACAGGGCCTCCAGGATCTCTCTCCCGGCAGGATCGTCCTGGAGATACAGGCATACCAGGATGATCCGGCGCCGGGCTCCCGCGATGCGGTCCAGCAGCACCGACCGGAAGGCCGAAGGCCCGGAGAGCACCTGCACCGCCTTGGCGCTCATGGCGATCGCCGGCAGGCCATCGATGGGGACATGGCCCGACCGCCTGGACCGGCCGCGCCGGAACATGTGAGCCAAACGACCAGAGCTTGGGCTTGCCGACGCTTCCATGCCCCATGATAGCGGCTGTCCAGGCAAGGCCCCCGGCTTCCCCTTGCCCTTTGACAGTCACTGGCCAATCCTGGACCTGGAGGTCGCCATGGCCCGCTCCGTCTCTCGCAAAACGCCTGAATCACAGCAATACGTAGTCTCGCAACCAAGCACACGTACATAACAT
>CAVPLE010000080.1:0-64380 GCA_963705865.1 uncultured Holophagaceae bacterium
CCAGGTTGATGTCGTCCAGGCGGCCCACGAAGGGCGAGACGTAGGTGGCGCCGGCCTTGGCGGCCATGAGGGCCTGAGTGGCGCTGAAGCAGAGGGTGACGTTGGTATGGATGCCTTCGGCCGAGAGCGCCTTGCAAGCCTTGAGGCCCTCGGCGATCAGCGGCAGCTTCACCACGACGTTCTTGTGGATCTTCGAAAGGCGGCGGCCCTCCTCGATCATGCCGGGGGCTTCCAGGCCGATGACCTCGGCGCTGATGGGGCCGTCCACGATGCCGCAGATCTCCGCGATGATCTGCTCGAAAGGCTTGCCCGTCTCCTTGGCGATGAGGCTGGGGTTGGTGGTCACCCCGTCCAGCACACCCAGGGCGTTGATGCGCTTGATCTCGTCGATGTTGGCGGTGTCGATGAAGAACTTCATGGGAGCTCCGGGGAGGGATGAGGTTGAATGCGAGACGGACCGATCGAAGGATTCAAGCTCTTTCGGCCCTGAGCCTCGCAGAGGCGAAGAGGAACTGCATGCGCGGCTCACGAAAGAAAGCTCAAGGAAGACCCGTGAGGAATCTCCCTTGGACGGCCATCCATTCTCTCAGGGATATGGCCCGGCAGGCACGTGCTCTGATCGGGAAAAGGCCTCAAGCCGGCAGGCTAGGGTTGCTCCTGGTAGAGCACCCAGAGGCGACTCAATCCGTCAGGTGCGCCATACATCTGAGGGAGAAGCAGGTAAAGCCTATCGGAGGGGTCGAAACCCAGAAGTGGGCCCTGAATGGAGTCGAAATACCCAAGCGGAACGCTGAGCTGGGTTCCCCAGCTCCAGACGCTCAACATGTTGCCCGTGGAAGTGGCGCTGTAGGCGAGGGCAAAGCGTTGTCCGCTCCCCGTGGCAGCCAGGGAGGAGATTGTGAAGGCGTCCGGGAAGGTGGTTGTGGCCAGGACCTTCTCGGGGAGCCAGGAGCCGGCTTCCTTCTGAAACATAACCAGCTCGGTCGTGCCGCTGTCCGGCGAGTAGTCCCGGGACACGAAGGCCCTGAAGGCATCAGGGGCGGGGGCGAACCCTGCCATAGAGCCATAGTTGCGCCCAGAGGTGATCGTCTCGGCCGTCCAGATCCCATTCGCCCGCGTCAGGTGGAGGAGATTCACGGGCGTTCGGGCCAGGATGTGGGGCTGGCCAGTGGGGTCGACGACCAGCTGGAAACCATAGAGAACGGTGGAATCGTTGAGGCCGCTCAGGTCATCAACCAGATAGCTGCCATCCGATTGCCTGACTGCGTACATCAGATCCTGAACCTGAGGTCCCTTCTGCCAGGCGAGGTGCAGGTGATTCTGTGCATCGAGGGAGAAGGTCGGGGAGCCCACGATGGACTGGGGCATTCCCTCGGTCTGCCAGCCACTGGAAGCCTTCCAGGCGTGTTCATTAATGGTGTCCTGAACGCCCGGAGCGACCTGGTGGGAATAGACGAGGTGGGGCTGATCGAGGCTGTCCAGTAGAAAGTAAGGGGTGTTCCAGAACTGTGCATTGGCCGGGGTGAAGGAGGTCCAGGAATTGCCTATCGGCGTGTTCACCTGGATCTCCATATTTCCCGGAGCCCCCGACAAGTACCAGGCTCCCTGGCTGCTGCGGCGGACCACACGCGCAGAAGGCAGGACGACGGTGGACGAGACGACGGTCGAGCCGAATCCAGGGAGCAGGGTCGCCATGGGGACGGACGGGGAGGAGGCAGGGTTCACCCCGGGTTTCCGGTTCTCCAGGCGGTAGGTGTAGTAGCCGGTCGTGAGGTGCGTATCGTCGTAGGAGGTGGTTCCGGGCGGCAAGGAGGCCACCTCCGTTTCCAGAGCGCCCAGTCCAGCATCAAATCCCGAGACCCTCAGGATGGCGACCGTCGAGGCGATTTTGCTGGGGTTGAGCCAGGTGATCCGCGCGCCTTCCAGCAGCGGCGTGATCCGGACTTGTTCCGGGGACTGCATGAGCATGTAGGCACCATCGTAGGAGGCGTCCTGGGCGAAATCCTGGCCCTTGCTGTAGGTCACACGGTAGCGGCTCAGGGACCCTTCCGGGGCGTCCCGGTCGGCCCAGAAGGTGGCACCAAAAGGAACGCCCGGAATGGGGGTCCAGACAGTGTCTGCGCCCACCTGGTTTCCCCGTTCAAGCTTGAGGGTATCGGCCACCAGGCTGTTGTTCTGCCAGGAGATACCAATGGCGTTCGCTGGGTGGGAGAAGGGGCCTAGGGTGGGGGGAAGCAGTCCGGTGCGGGCGGTCGCTTCGTTGCTGTAGTCCGAGGCATGGTCGTAATTGAGCGCCCGCATCCGGAAGGCAAAGGTCGTGATCTCCGGAGCGTCTGCCCCCGCATCATAGAACGCCACGCTCTCGGAAGTGGGGCCCGGACCGCTGTAGATCGTGGCGTAAGGGGCGGTCCCAACGCGGACCTGGATCTCCAGCCCCGTGGTGGGCGTGTCCGGTGGTAGCCATGCCAACCGGAACGAGGCGGGAGCCTTATAGATGCTGACGGTCAGCGCGGTGGGGCCGGTGCGAGTCGCCTGCGGGTCTTGCCCCCCTGCGCCACCACAACCCAGGAGAACCAAGGTGAACATGAAAACAAGAAACTGGCGAGCCGGAGTGCCAACCATTGATGACCTCGGGGATTCGAAAATGGTAGACCGTTTCCCTGTCCGGAACCATTCGGAGGGCGTGCAAGAGGGAGCGGCCCGGGCGGGATAGGAGGGTCCCGGAAAGGCTACACTATCGGAATTGCGGAGGAATGCACCATGGCGGAGCCCGAAATCAAGGTGCTTGATAAAGGTTTCGTCCGCCTCATCGACCATATGGGGTCGGACCTGTCCGTGGTGAACGCGGCGCGGGTGTCCTTCGGCAAGCGGAAGGAGGCCTTCGAGGAAGGCGACGCCAAGCTGATCGGCTACCTGGCCGAGCACGAGCACACCTCCCCCTTCCGCCACACGGCCCTGACGCTGCATGTGAAGGCGCCCATCTTCGTGTTCCGCCAGTGGATGAAGCACCGCATCGGCTGCCTGACCGGCGATACGGTGGTGAGCTTCGTGAACACGAACGGCGAAGCGACGAAGCAGAATCAAAAGACCCTGGATGAACTCTGGCAGTTGTGGACGCGAGGCCAGAAGAACGGCACGGCGCCTGATGCCGAGCGGGTCGCCCTGGTTCGCGATCTCTTGGGAAAAGGGGGCTCCGCACGGGAGATCGAGCGTCTGACCAAAGTAGATCGCGCCACCGTGCGGAAGATCCGCAATGGTCGCTTCTCCTCGTTCCGTTCGGCCCAAGGCCGGGTTCGGAAGATGAAGTTGCGGGTGCTCAACGAGGCTAGAGGCACCTTCGAGACAGGACGGATCCGCGACATTGTGGACAAGGGGGTTCAGCCGGTCTACCGCCTCACGTTGACGGATGGGAAACAGATCACGCTCACGGAAAACCACCGGATCCTCACCTCGGAGGGCTGGGCCACGCTGAAGGATGCTGTGGGCCTCATGCACCACACAGATGACCGGATCGAGATGGCGCGATCCTGCTCGGTGATGGTGAACGGAATGGAAGCCTACCGGGATGGCCAATGGCTCCGGGGCCAGCGCGAAGCTGGATTCGGATTGGCCGAGATGGCCTCCCGTGCGGGATGCAGCTCCCACACCATTCGGAAATGGCTGAAGGTCCACGACCTGTCATTCCGGCCAGAGGAAACCCGATTCCAGGCAGGCCTGAAGGCTTGGAACAAAGGACTTCGCTACAAAAACGGGCCTAGAAAGATGACCGAGGCACAGCGGGCCAAATTGCGTACTGCGCGCTCGGGAGCCCGAAGCAATTTCTGGCGGGGAGGGACCTCTACCCTCCGCCAGCGCATTGCGGCCTGGACCGCCCGGCAGGCACCCGCGGTCCATGCGGCCAACGGAGGTCTTTGCCAGCTCTGCGGCCATGCTTCTCGGGACCTTCACGCCCATCACATCATTCCGGTCTGGATGGATCCAGATCGGGCCTTGGATGTGACGAACCTGGCATCTGTTTGCGGGCCATGCCACCACGAAGTCCACCGGAGTCGTGGCTCCGAGCAGGCGTTTGCCGTGAAACTCCGAGGCCCTCTTCCTGCACACCTTGAAACAACCGCACGAAGGCGGGGGGATCACCGGCTCCTCGCCCATGGTGTCGCTGTGACTGCCCTGGAATACCTGGGCCTTCGGCAGACCTACGACCTTTGCCTTGACGGGGACTGGCATAACTTTGTCGCCAACGGCATGGTGGTCCACAATTCCGAATTCAACGAGATTTCCGGGCGGTACGTCGAGTTTCCAGAGGACGAATTCTTCGTGCCGGCGGCCTTCCGGAAGCAGGCCAAGGTCAACAAGCAGGGCAGCGAGGGCGAGATCGACGCGGCGAACCGCACCCGGGCTCTGGAGAGCTATCTCGAGAGCTGCCGGGGGGCCGTGGCCCACTACAAGGAACTGCTCTCCCTGGGCGTCTGCCGAGAGCAGGCCCGCTGCGTCTTGCCCGTAGGGCTTTATTCGGAGGTCTACTGGACCGTGAGCCTCCAGGCTGTGGCCCACTTCATCCGCTTGCGGACCGACAGCCACGCCCAGTGGGAGATCCAGCAGTATGCCGCCGCCGTGCGGTCCGTGGTGGAGCCGATCTACCCCGTGGGCCTCAAGGCCCTGCTGACCTCCGGCAAGGGATGAACGCGCCGCCCCTCAATCCCGCCTTGTTCCATCTGGACAAGGAGCATCTCTGGGTCATGCACTGCTCCGAGGGCCCCGTGCCCCGGGCCACCCTGCGCGTGGTGCGGACTTTCATGTTGAAGGAGCTGCGCCCCTGGGAGGTGCGCTGGGAGGAGGACTTCCAGGGCATTCCGGCGGCTTTGCGCGTGGAAGCGGCGGCCCTGGTGGGTGGGCGGGCCGAGGACATCAGCCTGAGTCCCAGCACCTCCACGGGCCTGGTGACCGTGGCCCAGGGCTTCCCCTGGACGCCCGGCGACGAGGTGCTGGCGCCGCTGGGGGAATTCCCCTCCAACGCCTGGCCCTGGCTGGCCCTGAAGGCGCGGGGCGTGACCTTCCGCGAGGTTCCCCTGTGGGCAGGCCACCGGGCGGGGGCCGAGGCCTGGTCCAGCCTGCCGCCCACGGCCGAGGCCGAGCCCGAGGCGCGGCTCCTCGCGGCGCTGGGGCCCCGCACCCGCATCCTGGCCGTCTCCTGGGTGCGCTTTCAGGACGGCCTGAAGCTGGACCTTCAGCGCCTCGGGAAAGCCTGCCGGGAACGGGGCGTCCATCTGGTGGTCGATGGCATCCAGGCCGCCGGCACGGTGCCCGTGGATTTAACGGATGTCTCCGCCTTCGCCACGGGAGGGCACAAGGGCTTGCTGGCACCGCAGGGCATGGGCTTCCTTTGGACCGAAGAAGGGTTCAGACAGTCCCTGTCGCCTTCAGGCACCTGGCTGTCGGTGGAGCAGGCCACGGACTTCTCGCGGCCTTCCACGGCCTTCGCCCGGGCCTGGCTGCCCGATGGCCGGGTCCTGGAGCCGGGCGGGCCGAACCTGCTGCAGGCCTCAGCCCTGCTGGGATCCCTTCGCCTGCTCAACGCCGCGGGAGTCCCGGCCATCGCCGCCCATGTCGCGGGCCTTCAGGCCCGGCTCGTGGATGCCCTGGAAGGCTCCGCGTGGGCCCCAGAAGTCAGCCGCCTGCGAGGGCTGCTGAAGGCAGGACGGCTGGGACCCTTCCTGGCTTTCCACCACGGGCGCGCGGGGGCGGACCACCTGCAGGCCTTGCTGCAGGCGGGCTTCCACAGGGGCATCTTCGCCTCCGTGCGCGAGGGCTATCTGCGGGTCGCCTTCCATGGCTTCCACACGGAAGCCGATGTCGACCGCATCGCGGAGTGGCTCAACGGAGCAGCCAGCTGACCTTGGCCTGCACCACGTCATCGGACGGCAGGTGGCGGAGGATGGCGAGGTCGGGGCGCGGGGCCAGGCTCGGCTGGTCTCAAGGCGCACGTACAAGGGCCGGTTGCCCGGGGTATCGACGCCCACGTTCGCGTAGGGGACGGCGGGTCGGGCCAGGTACTTCTTCTCGGGCGGCGGTCTGGCTCAGGCCCAGTTCAAGATCGCGTACGGGGCCCCAGCCGCGGTCCCAATGGCGGTCGGCCTCCGCGTACAGCCGCTGCTCGTCGGCCCGCTCCAGGTAGCCCACGTCGTTGGGGTTGTAGCCGTGGCCCGCGTTGATGGCCTGGACCTCCACGCTCCACCCGCTGCGCCACTCCCGGCGGGCCCGCAGGCGGCCACGCCAGCCTTGGTCCTGGGCCTCCTTCGGCCCGGCGTCGGTTCGGCTTAAGGTGCCTTCAAGCAACCCGCCCCGGTCCTCGGTCTTGTAGACGCCATCCACCGCCTGGACTTGGGCCTCTCGGCCGGACGAGCCGGCCTGGGTCATCTCGGACAGGAAGCCGCCCAGGTAGCTCCCCCGGTCATCCATGAGCTGCTGGACGCGCAGCACGCCGTAGTTGGTGAGGGGCGAGATCTCCCGGCGCACCCGGGCACCGCTGGCGTCCAGGATCCCCGCCCGGGCGGGTTCCACACTGGCGCCCAGCAGACCCACATTGGTACCCGAGCCGTACTTCGCGGCGGCGGTGATATCCGTGGCGTTGGGCCGGTCGAGCAAGGTTTCCCCCGCGGTCAGACTCGGATCAGACAGTCCATGTCCAATGCGACGGCTGTAGAAGAGGTCAGGGCCAGCCACGCGGAAGAGGTCCATGCCCTCGAGGAAGAAGGGACGCTTCTCCGGGAAAAAGGTCTCGACGGTGCCGAGGTTCAGAATGGTCTGGTCCACCTCCACTTGGCCGAAGTCGGGGCGCACGGAGAGATCCACCTGGGCGTGGGTGTTCAGGCCCCAGCGGGCGTCCAGCCCGGCGCGGTGGTCCCAGCGCCGATCGTCGTAGCTTCGGGTGGCCTCGAACTTCCTGGCAGTCCCGAGGTAGGGGATGTATTCCCGGCGGGGCTGGGGGTGCAGTCCCTCCAGGCCCGTCAGGTCGGGGAAGCGGCTCACGAAGCCGGGATCCCTGCGGGGAACCACCCTCCAGCGGCTGGATTCCCGCACGGCGCCCTGAATCATGTTGCCACATCTTGCGAGGCATCATCACCGTCAGAAGCCGTCACCCGTCGCCAAGCACTTCATTGATAATGGCTTCCTGAGGAGTTGCCATGCGCATGCTGTTCGCCGCTTTGCTATCCATCCCCCTGTTGGCGGGCGGTGGGGGCACCGTGGGCTTCAAGCAGACGGCCTTCATGGCTGAGGTGGCGGCCACGGATCAGGAAAAGGCGAAGGGCCTGATGTACCGCCAGAGCCTGGCCAAGGACCGCTGCATGTTCTTCGTCTACGGCGAGGACGGCGACCACGCCATCTGGATGAAGAACTGCCTCATCGCCCTGGACGTGGCTTGGGTGGACGCCGAGGGCCGCGTGGTGGAAACGGCCGAACACGTGCCCCCGTGCAGCCCCATGCGCGGCGACGACTGCCCCACCTACGGCGGGAAGGTGCCTGCGCGTCACTTCATCGAATTCGCCGCCGGTACGTTCAAGCGCATCGGGTTGAAGAAGGGCGACCGGCTGGGCTGGGAGCTGGTCCTGGACGAAGGCCGCACCATTCGTGGCGGCGCCCCCCTGCCCAAGACGCGGAAGAAGTAGCGCGCCCTATTCAGCGCCTTTGGGGGCGCCTTTGCGGGGCGGGCGGGTGAGGGTGCGCAGATGCTCGGGGGCCGGAGGGAGGTCCGCCAGCTCCAGGGGGCTCAGGCGGTCCGCCAGCAGCTTCCAGGCGCGGGCCTGGCGAGGCAGGCGCTCGGACTGGATGACCTCGAAGCCCTGGGCGTAGCTCACGAAGGGCGGCATGACCAGGGCGAAACCGGTGTAGAGGAAGGCGGGAAGGCGCAGCCAGTCCGGCTCTGCCGCGGGACCTGGGCTGGGTACGGCGAAGAGGGGGTGCACGCCGCCGTTGATCCAGAAGCCCTGGGGCGAGTCGTGGCGGGGGTAGACGAAGACCCGGCGGCGGTGCATCAGGGTGAAGGGTCCCACCCGGTGCTGTTCCACGGGTTCGATGCCGGTGCCCTCCAGGGCGGGGCCAACGCTGCGATCCGGATGGCCCACCACCTGCACCACCTGCCGTCCACCCCCCTTGAGCTTGCGGAAGATGGTGCGCAGTTCCTCGGCCTCGTCGCCTTCCACGGTGCCCTGGCTCGGCTTGAGATCCCCCAGGAGAGCGATCTGGGCGGGCGCGTA
The DNA here is from genome assembly GCA_963705865.1 of uncultured Holophagaceae bacterium. Taxonomy (GTDB): domain Bacteria; phylum Acidobacteriota; class Holophagae; order Holophagales; family Holophagaceae; genus Geothrix. The sequence goes on from CAVPLE010000080.1 coordinate 8,256, forward strand.
ATCATCGATGAGGCTGAACACCCGCTCCCAGATCTCCGTCTGCTGAGGGGGTGGCAGAGGATCCGGGCGGCGGCGGCGGGCAGCGCCCATGCCGAAGAAGAGGTCCGCCAGCACCAGCGTCTTCTGGCGGGGCAGCCACACGGCCCGCCGGCTGTCCAGTACCACATCCGGATTGAGCTTGACCTGCAAGGGAGCCTCCAATCTTCCATTGGAACACAGGGGGCCCCAGAATCCGGGGAAGGAGGCGCTGTGAGCCTGGATGCGAACCACCTGCTGGCGGGCCTGGGGACAGGCCTCTGTGGCGGCCTGTTGTCGGGCCTGTTCGGCGTGGGGGGTGGCGTCGTGATGGTGCCCTTGCTGGGTCTGGTGTTGCACCTGGACCAGCACCGCGCCCAGGGCGCCACCCTGGCCGCCATGCTGCTGCCCACGGGCCTGCCCGCGGTGCTCCAGTACCGCAGCCGGGGCATCCACACCAGCCTGCGCCTGGTGGGGGTGCTGGTGCTGGCCTTCCTCTTCGGCATCTACGGGGGGGCGTTGGTGGCCAACATCATTCCCTCCGAACCCCTGCGTTGGGGCTACGCGACCTTCCTGGTATTCCTGGCCTTCAAGACGTTCTTCCGGCATGAGCCACCACCTGTGGACCGGACCGTGGAGCCCTTGGACCTGTCCTCGGGGCTCTGGACGGCCGGGCTGCCCATCGGCCTGCTGGCCGGGGTGGTGTCGGGGCTTACGGGCCTGGGCGGTGCGGTGGTGGTGATCCCCCTGCTGGCCTCACGGTTCCGCATGACCCAGCACGAAGCCCAGCTCACGAGCCTCGCCATGCTGCTGCCCCCCATCGGCCTGCCGGGCGTGTATGTCTACGCCAAGGCCCAGGGTGGCCTGCCCTGGGTGGTGATCGCTGGCGTGGCCGTGGGGTTCGCCGCCGGGGCCCTGGCTGGTGCCCGCGTGGCGACCCGCGTGCACGGGGGGAAGCTGAAGCAGACCTACGCCGTGGTGGTGCTCCTCATGGCCCTGCTGGTCGTGCTGCGGGGACGGTAGCCTCGTCTCTTGCGCTATCCTCGTTCTGGAGGTTGCCGTGCCCCTGGATGCCCCGACTCCCCTCTTCGTGGGGGAGCGCCTGCGAGACCTGATCCTGTGCTACACGGGGCCCTGGGCCTTCCTGCCGTACATGCGGAACCGCGAGGACGCGGACCTGCTTTGGCATGCCCGCCAGGGTGTCATCCTGGCCTTCGCGGAATGCACCGTGACCCTGGCCTTGCTCATCCTGGGCCTCTTCCCCATCTTCGGGACGGTCTCGGTGCGCTTCTTCCTCCCGCTGTGGCTGCTCTGGTGCCTGGGCATGTCGGTGACGAGCGTCCTGCAGGCCACCAAGGGCAAGAAACACCGCATTCCGGTGATCCATCAATTTGTGGATTACCTCTAGCCTCCGGGGGTCCCGCGCTGCGCGCACACCCCCGGGCCCCCGCGCCCACTCGCGGCAAAGCCGCTCCTGGGCTTAGTCGGACCGGCGGGCGTTCAGGATGAGCATCGCATCGCCATAGCTGAAGAACCGGTACCGCTCACGCACGGCCTCGGCATAGGCGGCCTGGGCCAGGTCGAGACCCATCAACGCCGCCACCAGCACGAAGAGCGTGCTTTCCGGCAGGTGGAAGTTGGTGAGCAGGTGGTCCGCGGTGCGCAGCCGGTAGCCCGGCGTGATGAAGAGGCGCGTGGCGCCTTCGCGAATCAAGCGCGCGCCGCCCCAAGCCCCCTCGAGGGTGCGCAGCGAGGTGGTACCCACACAGAGAATCGGCCGGGACCGATCGAGGAAGACCGGCTCCAGGGCCGCTGCCGAGGTTTCGGGGATCTCGAAGCGCTCCTCGTGCATGGCGTGGTCTTCCAGGCGCTCGGCGGTCATGGGCCGGAAGGTGCCCAGGCCCACGTGAAGCCGCACGGGATGCCAACCACAGCCGCGGGCCTTCAGCGCGTCGAGGAGCGCCGGCGTGAAGTGGAGACCCGCCGTGGGGGCCGCCACCGCCTCGCCTTCGCGGGCAGCGAACACGGTCTGATAGCGGGTTTCGTCTTCGCCATCGGCCAGGTGTCCGATGTAGGGCGGCAGGGGCAGACGGCCGATACGGTCGATCTCGTCCCAGTCCAGGCCGTGGTCGGCGTGGACCCGGACCGTGCGCAGGCCCTCGGGCAGGGTGTCCAGGATGTCCAGGCGGGCCAGGTCCGCACCGGAGACGGGATCCAGCACGGTGGCCGAGGCCCCCGGCTTCAGCCGCGCGCCGGGTTTCACCATGGCTTCGAAGGCACCGTCTCCGAGACTGCGCAGCAGCAGGGCTTCACCAGCCCCGCCGCCCGCGCGCCGGAGGAAGAGGCGGGCGTGGCGCACCCGCACATCATTGGGCACGCAGAGAGTGCCCGCGGGCACGAGCTCGGGCAGCTCGCGGATGGCACGGTGGGACCAACGGCCCGTTCGCGCATCCACCACCAGAAGCCGCGCGCCGTCGCGGTCTGGCGTCGGGTGCTGGGCGATGAGTTCCGGCGGGAGGTCGAAGTGGAAATCGGAGCGGAGCATCAAGCCAGCATCACGCTTCGGCGAACTGCAGCTTGTGCAGCCGCGCGTACTCGCCCTGGCGGGAAAGCAGGTCGTCATGGTTGCCCTGCTCCACGATGCGGCCCTGCTTCATGGCGCAGATGCGGGTGGCGCGCTGGACGGTGCTGAGGCGATGGGCGATGACGAGGGTGGTGCGGTCCTGCATGAGGGCTTCCAGGGCGGCCTGCACGGCTCGCTCGCTTTCGGTGTCCAGGGCGCTGGTGGCCTCGTCGAGGATGAGGATCGGCGGATCCTGCAGCAGGGCCCGGGCGATGGCGAGGCGCTGGCGCTGGCCCCCGCTCACGCTGGAGCCCGTCTCCGCCAGGGGTGTGTCGTAGCCGTGGGGCAGGCCCATGATGAAGTCATGGGCGTGGGCCTTCTTCGCGGCCACGATGACCGCCTCGCGGCTGGCTTGCTTGCCATAGGCGATGTTGTCGTGGACGGTGTCCATGAAGAGCAGGGTCTCCTGGGTGACGATGCCGATGATCTTGCGGAGTTCGCGGGGGTCGAAGTCGCGCAGATCGATGCCGTCGAGCGTGATCCGCCCGGCGGTGGGATCGAAGAAGCGGGGCACCAGGCTCACGAGGGTGGTCTTGCCGCCGCCGCTGCCACCCACCAGGGCCACGGTCTCCCCTGCACGCACCTCAAGGTCGATGCCGCGCAGGACGGGGTGCTTGTCGTCGTAGGCGAACTCCACGCCTTCAAAGCGCAGGAGGGCGGGTCTCGCGGGCACAGGCGTCGGATTCGGATTCACGGGCAGCTCCGGCTTCCGGTCCAGCATGGAATAGACCCGATCCAGGCTGGCGGAGGCTACCTGGATCTCGTTGTTGAGCTTGGTGAGCCGGCGGAGGGGGTCGTACAGGGCGTAGATGGCCAGGATGTAAGTGAGGAAGTTCTCGGTGGTGAGGGTGCCGGCCTTGAAACGGCCCGCGGCATAGGCGGCGAGGCCCGCCAGCAGGAAGCCCCCCACCAGCTCCATGATCGGTGTGGAGAGGGCCGAGGCCCGGGCGCTCTTCATGCCCAGCCGGTAGAGCTCGTTGTTCTGGACCTGGAAGCGGCTCACCTCGTAGGATTCCCGGGCGAAGGCCTGGACCACGCGGATGTTGCTGAACACTTCCTTCAGGCGTTGCAGCAACCGGCTCGAGGCTTCCTGGTTCCGGTGGTTCACCTTGCGGATGCGCTGGCTGAGCCGCTTCACGGGCAACACCACCAGGGGGCCGGCCAGGAACAGCGTGAGGCTCAGCTTCCAGTCCATGTAGAGGACCGTGGCCAGCATGGTGACGGCCACGCAGGTTTCGCGCACGGCCTCCGCCAGCTGGTTGCTGGCGATGCCCTGCACGGCGCCCACGTCGCTGATGCTGCGCGTGATCAGCTCCCCCACGGGATGCTTCTGGAAGAAGGCCGGCTCCTGGGTCAGCAGGTGGGCGAAAAGGCGTTCGCGGAAGGCCTGGGTGGCGCGGATGCCGCTGCGGACCATGAGCAGGGTGCCGGCGTAGGTGAAGAGGCCCTTCAGGGCGAAGAGCAGTACCAGCACCAGGGGCACCAGCAGACCCGTGCGCAGGGCGGAGGCCTCGGGCAAGTGGGCCAGGACCCAGGCCCGCAGCTGTTCCAGTTGGCCGAAGAGGCCTCCCTGGGCGATGCCCATGGCGTGGGCCTTGCCATCGTCGAACACGAACTTGATGGAGGCGATGAGGGCGCCCTGGCAGAGGCCCGCCAGGAGCAGGAGCAGCGAGGCCCCCGCGATGAGGGGGGCGTGGACGCGGAGATGGTCGTTGAAGAAGCGCAGGAGTCGTGACATGGTCAGCGACCAGCTTAGCCGCTCCCGGCTACCCGACCGTCACCACTGGCTACTCGACCGTCACCGTGACCGTGCTCTTGCCATCGTCGAGGCTGAAGAGCTCGGTGCCCTTGGGGGCCTTCAGGGCCTGGTCCATGAGGCGCTCCATATCCACGCCCTGCTTGCGCGCCTGGCGCAGCTGCTCATCGGAGAGGTAACCACCCACGGCCCGGGCGAGGCCCAGGGTCAGCCGCACGGTCAGGGCCTCGGGCTTGGCCCGTTCCTTCACCCGGATCACCAGGAAGCGGCCCTGGGTGGGGCCTGCGGCCAGTGGTTGGACGCCCATGGACTGTAGCGCGAGGCGGCAGGCCTCGGAGGAGACATCCGCCCGGAGCCCGGCCTGGAGCACGGGTACGGCGCGGGCATCCCTGCGCTTGGCCAGCTGGAGGGCCGCGGCGATCCGGATCTCCTCACGCTCGTCGGAAAGGGCCGCCGCCAGACCGGCCTGGGCGGCCGGGTTGTCCCACTGGCGGATGCCCCAGCAGCGCACGCGGTTGAGCTTGGCTTCCTTGCCCAGCATGCGCTGATCCGGATGCCTGGCCAGGAAGTCGGTATAGGCCTCGGCGGCCTCATCCCACCGCTGGTCCTGTTCGAGGCTGGAGGCCAGCCAGTAGCGGGCGTCGACGGTCCTGGACGAGGCGGGGAATTCCCGGATCAGCGTGCGGTAGGCCTGGGCGGCCTGGTACCAGCGCTGAGCGTAGCGCAGATCACGGGCCTGCCGGAACAGGGTCTCCGCGGGGTTCTCCGAGGCCACCAGCGCGAAGGCGAAAGGCTCCGGGGAGGCGGGAGCCACCAGGGCCGGGGCGGCCAAGAGGAGGGCCAGGGTCATGCGCCGTCTCCCCTCAGGCGACGCTCCATGCGCTCGGCCTGGCCTTCCAGGTTGTGGTCTGAGGCCCACTGGCGGAGCTCGCGGGCCCGTTCGACGCTGAGGCAGTCGTCCTCGAAGGCCACCTCGGAGAGCCAGGCATGCAGGTTGGCGCGGGTGGCCTCGGCCTCCTGGATGGGCGCGCCCTGGGCGGCGAGCTGGTGGCTGGCCTCCAACAGGACCATGGCCGTTTCACGCTCCTGGCGGCGGTCCTCCTCGCCCTTCTTGCAAAGGGCCGGGTTCTGCTCGAAATCCTGGAGCAGGGTGGAGCTCTGCCGGAAGAAGGCGATCCAGGCACGTTCCTGGGTGCGCTTGCTGGCCAGTTGCTCGAGGCGGGCGGTGTCCCGGGCCTGGGCCCGGAGGCTTTGAGTGTGCTGCACGGTATAGGCGGCGGGAATCAGGGCCACCAGGAGGACGGCCGCCGCGGCCAAGGTCCAGGAGCTGGTCCAGCGGGTACGAGGGGCGGGGGCGAGGTCCGCGGCCAGGACGGGGCCATGGCAGCCGAGGGCCAGGTGGAACTCCAGCAGGTCGGCCAGCTCGGCCTGCTGGGCGGGATCCTCCGGCCAGAGCTCGGGCTGCTCGAGCAGCTCGAAGCCCCGGGCCTCGTCGAGGAGGCGGGGATCGGTTCGGATGGGGTCGGCGGGGGTCATGGCTGGGGTCCAAGGGTCTTGCGGAGCTTCTGGAGGCTTTGGAACAGAGTGGCTTTCACGGTGCCTTCGGCGCAGCCCAGATCCTGGGCGATCCGTTTCACTGGATGTTCCTGGACGTAGTAGGCGAGCACCATGGCCCGCTGGCGGGGGGTCAGGCCGTCCAAGGCTCCGCGAAGAGCTTGGATCCGCCGGCTTTGGTCCACGGATTCCCAGGGTGAAGCCTGGTTGGGGTCCGGAGCGTCAAAGGTCTCGGGAGGGGATACCTCTCGCCCCCGTCTACGCAGATGATCGGTCGCCGCATTAGCCGCCAGCGTAAAAAGCCAGGCGGCCACGGGTCGGCCCTCCTCGAAGCGCTGGCAATGCTGGAGACACTTGAGAAAAACCTCCTGGGCCAGCTCCTGGACCACCCCGGCCTCGCCCTGGAGGCGGCGGTGGAGGAAGGCGCACAGGGGGCGCTCGAAGCGGGCCATGAGGTGGGCCAGGGCCTCTTCCCGGCCGGCCTTGAGCTGGGCCATCCAGAACTCGGGGGACTCAGTCTCCGACGGAGGGGCTCCGGGGGCGCCCGCGGACTGGGGAGTGGCCGCGCTCATGCCTTGGGAATCCCAGTCGGCAGGCTGAAGGAGAAGCCCGGCTGGCCCAGTTTTTCCATGACCAGCTTGAGTTGCTCGGGGGTGAGAGCGCAGTGCAGGCCCACGCGGCGCTTCTCCTGCATCAATTGCGGGGCTGCGCCAGGGGCGGACTGCACGGCGTTGGCGGCGGCCACTAGCCGCTGCAGCCAGGGCGTGACCTGGTTGATGCCCTCGGGCGTGCCCGCCAGGGCCAGCTCGAAGCGGATGGGCTGGTCCGACCGCGCCGGCGGCGTGATGCTCCAGAAGAGCGCGTTGACACCCTGAGGCAGATCCTTGACGAAGCTGCCCTCCAGGTTCCTGCGCAAGCCGCCCAGCAGGGCCTCGGGCTGGAGGTAGCCCTGGAAGGGGGCTCGGGCGCTGATCCACTCGGCGGCGAGCGCCGCATCCGGCAGGGAGGCGAGGCTGTCCTTGGCGGCCATGCGCTGGAGGGCCTCCAGCGACCCGATCCAAAGCTGCCCCTTTTCATCGCTGGCGGCGCGGATGTGGGCCTTCGCCCCCTGGGCCTCCAGATCAAGGATCACGTGGAGGGGCCAGTCCCGGCCGTGGAGGCGCAGGCTTCCCTCTTGGGGGAAGGACTCGGACAGGGCCGCCACCAGGGCCGTCGGATCCGCGAACTGGTTCAGCTGGATGAGCACGTGCTCAAGGCCCTTCTGAAGGTTCTGCTCGCCCTGTTGCGGCACGCCGATGACATGGAAGGTCACCCGGCCGGTTTCGGTGCGCGGGTTGATGCGGGCCTTCTGGAGGAAGATGTCGAGCGCCCGCTCCACCATGGGATCCCGGGAAATCAGGGATTGGACCTCCTTGTGAGTGAGCATCCAGGCCGCTTCGCCGGAGAACGCGGCCACGCTGTCGGCGGGTGCCGCCTGGACCCAGCCCGGAACGCGCGGCTTGGGCCGGCAGGACACAGCGAAGGGCAGGCAGAGCAGAACCACCGCGGCGGGAATCAGAATGGCGGCGGGGCGGCGCATGAGGGCTCCTGGACTTGGGTTACGGGACGGTGGGGTTCCCGTTTACCCGAGGGTCCGCAAGGTCGCGGGAAGGTGGGGGCTGCGCAGGAGTTGCTGCTGCTCGGCCTCGGACAGCAGCCCCCAGATCCGGGCGGAAGACTCCTTCGGGGTTTTGGGGTTCAGCAGCAGCTCGGACATGATCGCGGCGTGGGCCATGAGCACCGGGTGGCTGGCGATCTGTTCCAGCACGGCGCGCGGGGTCAGCTTGTTGCGGGCCAACCGGAGCAGGATGCCCGGGTCCAGCTGCCGGTCGGACACCAGGCGCCGCAGGGTTTCCTCGTCCTGGAGCACTTCCTGGGGCAGGTGGCGCATCAGTTCGCCACCGGAGGCGCGGAGGGCGTTAATCCGCTCGGACACATCCATGGCCTGGTAGAGGGTGCGGAGGGTCTCCAGGGCCCGGCGCTTGACCTCCAGGTGCTGGAGCCGCGGATCGCGCAGGATCTCGATGGCGGGTTTAAGGCCCGGCAGGTTTTCCATGAGGCGAAGGGCCGTGGTTTCCGTTAGGTGGGGATGGTGGATCAGGGTCTCGGCCACCAGTGGATCCTCCTGCCATTTGGCGTGGGAGGCCACTTGTTCGGCCCGGCCACGGTCCAGGGCGGGCAGGGTGGACGCCAGGATCCGGGAGGAGAGGGCCGGGTTTTCCAGGGCCAGGCGGAAGACCTGGGGGTCCGGGTCCTTGAGCACCTGGACGATCTGGTCCTCCTGCGTGGCCTGGGTGGCGAGGAAGACCCGCTCCTCCATGCTGGCCCAGCGCCCGTCCTCGCCGCGTTCCGGCAGGGCGGACGAAAGCCCGGACCGCTGGCGCACCAGGCGATCGTAGAAGTACTTCACCACCCGCAGCAGCTGCGGGGACTGCCGTTTGGCCCAGTAGGTGACGTACTGGTACTCGCCTTCCTCCAGCTGGGTGAAGAGGCTCACGATGCGTCTGAGGGAGGCCGGATGCGCGGCGCCCCGTTCCAGCGCCACCACGAGGTGGGAGGCGAGGGCCAGGCGCCGGGAGAGGCCAGCCGGACAGCCCGGGGCCCCCTGGATGCTCTCGCGCACGGGCTCCCGGAAGTACCAGCGAGCCTCGGCGTAGACCTCTTCAAAGAACTCCGGCACCGCGCACAGCCCCAGGGCACGGCGGATGAGATCTTCGGAAACCAGGGGATTCTGGAGCGCCGCCATCCGCAGCTCGGCATCTGCATCCACCAGGAAACCCAGGAGCTCATCGGGTTGGGCGGTCTGCTGGGCTCGGGCGAGGCGGTCCTCCCGGTGCAGGATGGGGGCCGAGGCCTGGGGTGGCGGGGCCTCTGGCAGGGCGGTGAGAGCCTCCCAGTCCGTGTCCTCGCCTGGCAGCGGGGGCAGTTCCTGGGTGTTGCCAGTGGCGGAGACGGATTTGGCGATCAGCTTGGCCAGCAGCTTGGCCACGGGTTTCAGTTCGGGATTCAGTTGCGAGTAGAGCGCCTTGACGGCGTCCGAGCGGTCGCCCTTTTCCGCTGGGGGCGCCTGGTCCATCTCCCTCATCTGGCCGAAGAGGGAGACCACCATCTCCAGATCGCGGCGGATGGCCTCGGGCGTGGCCTCGTTCTCGGCCAGGCCGAGGAGGATGGGCCAGTGGGCCAGCCAGTGGGGTGTGCGGGCCATGAGAGTCAACAGCCGGGGGGAGGCCAAGGTCCGGGCCAGCCCCTCCAGCATGTAGACCTGGCTTTCCGTGGGCAGCTGGGGCCGGATCAGCGCCAGATGGCGGAAGTGGATCTGCTCTGGTTCCGCGAGGCTGGCGAGGAACGCGCCTTCCGCTTCCTTCACGGTCCCTCCGGTCAGGCGCAGGCGGCTTGCAGGAGGGCCAGAAGTCCTGGATCTTCGCGGAAGAGCAGGGCGTCCACCAAGGCGCCCTTGAGGCCGAGGTGGGTGGGAGCCGCATCCAGATGCCGGAGGGAAGTGATGCTGCCGCCCATCACCAGGGGCAGGCCGGTGGCCGTGGCCAGGGCCTCGGCGGTGGCGAAGTCGGGATCGGCGCCGGGTACCTCGGGGATGTCCACGAAGAGCAGCCGCTTGAAGCCGTAGGCCTTGGCCCGCAGAGCGAGGTCGAGGGCGCTGAGGTTGGCGGTGTCCACCCAGCCTGAGCGATGCACCTGTCCTCCGCGGGCGTCGATGGCCGCGGTGAGGAAGGGCTGGAAACGCGCCATGAGCTGTTCCGACACGAGGGAGGACTTGTGGAGGATCGTGCCCGCCACGAGCCAGGCCGCGCCCTGATCGATGAAGAACTGGGCCTGATCGGAGCTGCGGATACCGCCGGCCACCTGGATGCAGACTTTGCGGTCCCGGGCCTGACAGCGCTGGAGGATCTGGGCGATGAGGTCGCGGTTGTTGCCCTTGCCCAGGGCGGCGTCCACATCCACCAGGGCCATGCGCTTGGCGCCCTCGTCGAGGAGGCGGGCCGCGAGGTCCAGTGGAGCTTCCGCAGAAGGACCGCCCTGCCCCGTCGTGGGGATGACACGGCCATGCTGGAGATTCAAGGTTGGGTAGATCTTCAAGCGGACACCCCGGTAGACCGGTAGATGGGAGTGTAACGCAAGGGTCAGGCCTGCGAGGATTCCGTCAGCAGGTCGAGGAGCTGCCGGGCCGCGTCGCTTTCCGCCCGCTTGCGGGAGGAACCGCTGGCTTCAACGCTGACGTGGCCCACCGTCGCCCGCACGGTGAAGAGAGGTGCATGGCCGGGACCGGACTGGGAGGCCTGGTCATAGGAGGGAGCCGGCAAACCTAGCCGGGCGGCCGTTTCCTGAAGGGTGGTCTTGGGGTCCAGCCGGGACCAGGCCTCTGGATTGGCCTGGCGGATGGGTTCCAGGAAGCGGGCTTCCACCAGGGCCATGGCGGCGGCGTTCCCGTCCCGGCCCGAGAACTGGGCGTCCAGGTAGACCGCTGCCAGCAGAGCCTCCAAGGCATCGGCCAGGGGCTTGGGACCCATGGGCGGGGCCTTGCGCGGATGGATGGCGCGCAAGGCATGATCGAGGCCGAGGTCCAGGGCCCACTGATGTAGCGAATCCGTGCGGACCAGCACGCCACGGAACTTGCTCATGGGCCCTTCCTGCCAATCCGGCCGCTCCCGGTGGAGCAGCAGGGCCACCGAGAAGTTCAGCAGCGCGTCCCCGAGGAATTCCAGCCGCTGGTTATCCCGCTCCTTGGCGGCCGAGGTGTGCGTGAGCGCTTCCTGGAGCAGGGCCCGGTCGGAGAACTGGTAGCCCAGCCCGGCCTCCAGGTCGGCCAGTCCATCGGTGCGCTTCGCCATGGTCAATCCGCCAGATCCGGGGGGAGCTTCCGGTTGAACCGGGCCTGATTGAGGGCGGACCGGAACCGGATGTTCCGCGCGGCCATCTGCCCCAGGATGCCCTGGCGGCGGGCCTCCCGGAGTTCCTGGACGAACTCGGCGGAGCGGCCCTGATCATGGAGCACGACGGCCAGCCACGCGTGGGCGTTCACATTATATGGATCGGCCTTGATCGCCTGCCGGAACCCGTGGATGGCCTTGTCGGGCTGGCTGTCCGCCAGCTGGATGGCTTCGCTCAGAGACACATTGCCCAGGTTCAGCCGCTCGTGGGTCTGCAGCTTGTCGAGCTTCTCTGGTTGATAGAGGTCGGGCTGGTCGATGGCGCGCGGTTCAGCGGCCTTGGGGCCGGACGGCCGGGCCTCCTGAGAGTGGGCTTCCCCGGTCGCTGGTTCCGCGCCCTGGGCTGCTTGCGAGGCCTCAGGCTTCGCCTTCACATCCTGTCGGTTCGTTGCGCCCTGGGCGCCAGGGGCGGCGCCTTCCGGCGCAGGGCGGGGGGCTTCGGCTTTCGTTTCGACGGGGCCTGGGAGGGTAGACGTGGCGTCCGCGACCGAAGCGCCATTCCGGTGGAAAGCCCACCAGCCCGTGCCCCCGGCGGCCGCGAGAGCCAGGGCCGCGAGTCCGATCCAGATCCCCCGCTTCCCACTGGCGGGGCGGGTCGGAGGGGCGGCGGCCGCCGGAGAGGCCAGGACTGCCGGGGCCCGCATGGTGGGGGCTGAAGTGGCAGCCAGGGCTGGGGCGGGGGCCGTGGGCGCGGCGGCCTGGAGCAGCGATGTCGCCTCCTCCAGTTGGCCGGTCCACGAGGGGTCCTTCGCGGCACGCAGAGCTTTGGCGAGATCCTCCGCGGTCTGGAAGCGTTCGTCCGGGTTCTTCGCCAGGGAGCGGTCCAGCACGGCGCGGATGGCGGGGCTGATGCCCTGGAGTTTCTCGGTCTCGATGGGGTCCGGGGGCTCGTTCACGATCTTGTAGAGCACCGTGGGCGTGGTGTCGCCGGAGAAGGGTTTCCGGCCGCTCAGGCTTTCGTAGAGCATCACCCCCACGGCGAAGAGGTCGCTGCGGGGATCGGGCTTGCCCGTGCGGATGTACTCCGGCGCCATGTAGCTCACGGTGCCCATGACCATGCCCGTTGCGGTCATGTCGGAGTTGCTGATCTTGGCCACGCCGAAGTCCATGACCTTGGCGTGGAGGCGCCGCCCGTCGCGCTGGACCCGCACATTGGTGGGCTTGATGTCGCGGTGGACGATGTGCTGGCGGTGGGCGAAGCCGAGGCCATCGCAGACCTGGGCCAGCACTTCAAGGGTCTCGGAACGGCTGAGAGATTGTTCCTGGAGCAGCTCGTCGAGGTCGTGGCCCTTCACGAACTCCATGGCGATGTAGAGCACGCCCTGGTCTTCGCCGAATTCGTAGATGGTGACGAGGTTCGGGTGATTCAACACGCCGGCGGCCCGCGCCTCCCGGGCAAACCGCTCCTTGGCCTCGCCACCCTGGGCGGCCGCGGGGAGGATGGTCTTGATGGCCACCTCCCGGCCGATGGAGGGATCGACACCGAGGTAGACTTCGCCCATGGCGCCGTTTCCGAGGACACGCCTGATCTCGAATTTTCCGAGCTTCTCGAACATGGGAACGTCCCCTGGATGCGATGAGGATGGAGGGACAGCATAGGTCCTGTCCACTTCCGGGCCAAGCGACTTGGGATAATGCGGCATCCAGCAAGCTCGTTTGGACTAGCGCCCCGGCTAGGAACATGCAAACTAGAAATCACACTCCGGAGCCACCGGTGCCCGAAGTCCGCCTTCGCCACTTCCTGCCAGCCCTCATGGGATCGTTGCATCAGCAGCAGGCCGAAGGCGAACTCGTGCTGGAGCAGAATGATGGCACCCGCAGGCTCTACTGGCGTGGGGGCGACCTCGTCTACCTGCGGAGCGACGCCGTGGGGGAGCAGTTCGGGAATTTCCTCATCCGCCGCGGCGTGCTGGACATGGCGTCCCTGAAGGGGTTGTTGGCCGATGGCGAAGGCTCCCGCATGGGGGACCGCGTGGTGCAAAGCGGGCTCATGACCGTGGCCGAACGGGACAAGCGCCTGCACGAATTGCTGGGATCAGTCCTGCTCCACGCCATGGAGCACACGATCCTGAAGATGACCTGGATCCCCGGTGTGCTGGAAGACAACCTCAGCGGTGATCTCCAGTTCTGGTTGGACCATCGGCGGCTCGTGTGGGACACCTTCCAGAACGCGAAGATCGACAACGAACTGGTGGAGATGTTCCGCAGCGAGCTGGATTGGCGATGGGGGGCCGGACCGGATCTGCTGAATTCCCTTAGTGACCTGCCGCTCACGCCCACCTTGGCCTACGCCCTGTCGCTGCTGGGCTCCGAGCCCCTTGGCTACGAAACCATCGGCTCGCTCTCCGGCATGACGCCCGCGGATTCCGCCCGGCTGGTGGCCACCTTGTGGGCCCTGGGCGGGTTGAATCTCGTCCGAGGCGAGCTCCCGTTACCGCCCAAGGAACCGGCTGCTCCGTCTCCCGCATTCCGCAAGGCACCCGAACCAGAATTCGAGGCCGGTCCGGTTTTCGAACTTGAAGCGGATCCAGAGCCGATCCTGCTGATCGAGGAGGAAGACAGTCCTTCCCCCAGGGCCCACACGCCGCGTTCCTTGCCGCCTCCACCGGCCGAGGCCGTGGATCGGGCCTTTTCCGAACCCACGCCTTCGGTCCTCCCCCTGCTCCATTCCACGGCGGACGAGGAATCTCTGCCATCGGCGGATCGGGCCCATCATCTATTGGTGAAGGCCAAGTCCTACGTGATGCAGAACCGCACCAGCGAGGCCATCCGAGCCCTCGAGCAGGCCATCAAGCTGGACGGGGATTCTCCGACGGCCTACGAGGGTTGGTTGCTGCTCGGCCGGCTGCGGCTGGGAAATCCCGCCTGGTCCACCCGTGCCGTCGAGGCCCTTCAGGTGGCCTCCCGCATCCGGCCCCAGGCCGCCGAACCCTGGGCCCTGATGGGCGAGCTCTACCACCGCAAAGGTTTCCACGCCAACGCCCAAGGCTGCTTCCGTCGCGCGCTCGAACTGGATCCTTCGGTGGCAGTGCCATCGGACTACCGCGGAGAGGGCGGTTCCGAAACGCTCCGGGGCGAGAGCGGGATCATGGGACGCCTGCGTGCCATGCTCGGCCGCGAAAAAGGCTGACCGCGCGTCTTTCCGTGATCGCCTAGGCTGTTCCGAAGAGCCGATCTCCCGCGTCGCCGAGCCCGGGGAGGATGTAGCCCTTCTCGTTGAGCTGGCGGTCCACGGCGCCGACGACGATGGACAAGTCCGGGTGGTCAGCTTGGAGGCGCTCCAGGCCTTCGGGCGCCGCGAGCAAGGCGACCAGGGTGAGGTTCACCGCGCCCGCGCTCTTGAGCTGGCGCACGGCCTCTGAGGCGCTGCCTCCCGTGGCGAGCATGGGGTCCAGCACGAAGACGGGGCGGGCCTCGAGCATGGGCGGGAAGTTGCGGTAGTAGGGGACGGGCACGAGGGAATCGTGGTCGCGGTAGAGCCCAAGGTGGCCCACCTTCGCGGTCGGTAGCAGCTTGAGGAAGGAGGGGAGGAGGCCGAGGCCCGCCCGCAGCACCGGCACCAGCACGGGGTCCAGTGACCGCAGCCGAAGCGTGCTGGTGCGTTCCAGGGGCGTCTCCACGACCACGGACTCCACGGGGAGCTTCCGCGTCGATTCGGTCGCGAGGATCAAGCCGACCTCTTCGATGAGGCTGCGGAAGAGGCTTCCGGAGGTCTTCCGGTCACGGATGAGGGAGAGCTTGTGATGCACCAGGGGGTGGTCGAGCACGTGGATCGTCATGGGGGCCTCTCATCGCTTCCGGCGGGACCCCGAAGGCCGCAGGCACTGAGCCCCGGGGCGGAAAGCGCGAAGGAAAGGGTAGCAGGCGGAACCCTTGATGGTGGGCACGAACGCCTCGCTCCGCCCCGGGCTTCACGGGGGTGATCCTGATCCCGTGCTCCAGGTGCAGTGAGTCCGCATGGCGCACGTGGTCGTGGATGCGGATCCACTGCTGGCGCGGCTTTGCGACGATCCGTATCGGTGTGCGAAGCTCGGCAAATCCGAAGCGCAGGGGCTTTCGCGGGATTGGAAATCGTCCTTGGCGGTGTTCGTGGCGGCGGAAACGAATGGGGGAAGGCGAGGCGGTAGCGTCAAAAAAAATGAAGATTTTTAAGATTTCTCTGTTGACCTCATCCGAATCACTGGTTTGATGTTGAATCAGAGGAAAAACGACCGATCATCTTCCCCATAGGGCCAGCAGCGAGGTATCTGAGATTTGGAGCGTGGGAAATGCTAAAGAAAGTCGCCATCTTCAAGGCCCTCGATGTGGAAATCAAGAAGCAGAGGGGCCCCGTGGCGGTGAAAGATGCCTACAAGGGTCACCACTCCTTGAAGGAAGAGCTCAGCCAGCCTGGAATCACTATTTTGGGTGAAGTGGCCGGAGGCGATCCGGGCCGTGGCCAGGTTCGTGAGACCTACAAGGCCTCCACCCACGCCAAAAGCCTGGCCGAAAACGGGGCGCGAGCCCTGTCCATCGCCACCGACAAGTTCCTCTACCACGGTGAGGACAAGCACCTGTCCGAAGTCCGCAGCCAGGTGAAGCTGCCCCTGATCCGCCGGGATTTCATCTTCGAGGAATACCAGGTCGAGGAGAGCAAGATCCTCGGCGCTGATGCCATCTACCTCATGCCCGCCCTCCTGGGCCAGGACCGGCTGGAGACGCTGCTCAAGTTCGCCACGAGCAAGGGGCTCGACGTGGTGGTCGAAGTGACCTCCGAGGCCGAACTCCAGCGGGCGCTGGAAGCCGGAGCCGACATCATCTGCGCGGTGGGCCGCAACCTCGACACCTGGGAAGCTTCCTGGGACCTGGCCGTGTCGCTGGTCAAGAAGATCCCCAAAAGCTGTCTCAAACTGGTCGAAGGCGGCATCCATAATTTGGATCAAGTCAAGCAGATGGAAGCCTTGGGCATCCATGGGCTGCTGATCGGTGACGCCCTTCTCGACGATTACTATCCCGGCAAGCGCCTGGCGCAGATCCTGGCAGGCGTTGAGCCCCCGAAAAAAGCCGCGAAGCCCAAGGGCAAGACCGGCTCTGCCGCCGATGCGGCGCATCCCCCCGCGGCTGCTGCCGCAGCCAAGGAACGCATATCCACCCAGCGGAAAGACGCGATCCAAACTGGCACAAAAGGTGCTATTGGGAAGCCATCTTCCCGCACGACCCCTTCCAACCTCGCCCAAAAGGGCGTAAAGGAGCCACCCATGGCCGAACTGACCAACATGGTCGCCACCCCTGCCGCCCCCGCGGCCGCGAAGCCCGCCGCCAAGAAGCCGGCTGCGAAGAAGGCTGCGCCGAAGAAGAAGGCCGCCGCCAAGAAGCCGGCCGCCAAGAAGGCCGCGCCGAAGAAGGCCGCCGCCAAGAAGCCGGCCGCCAAGAAGGCCGTGAAGAAAGCCGCGCCGAAAAAGGCCGCGGCCAAGAAGGTCGTCAAGAAGGCCGTGAAGAAGGCCGCGCCGAAGAAGGCCGCTGCCAAGAAGGCCGCGCCGAAGAAGAAGGCCGTTGTCAAGAAGGTCGTCAAGAAGGCCGTGAAGAAGGCCGCGCCGAAGAAGGCCGCCGCCAAGAAGCCGGCCGCCAAGAAGGTCGTGAAGAAGGCCGCGCCGAAGAAGGCCGCCGCCAAGAAGCCGGCCGCCAAGAAGGTCGTGAAGAAGGCCGTCAAGAAGGCCGCGAAGAAGTAGACGGATTCCACGGAATCCTTCTGCGCAACCGGGCTAACATCAGAGAGGCGCGCCAGCGCGCCTCTCTGAGCCGGGTGCCGCCATGATGACCATCGAACGCGTCTCTGCCCTCGAAGTTCTCGACAGCCGGGGGAACCCCACGGTTCTTGCCCGAGTGGAGCTTTCCGATGGGACGGTGGGCCAGGCCCTCGTTCCCTCCGGTGCCTCGACCGGGAGCCGGGAGGCCCTTGAGCGGCGGGACGGCGACAAGAAGCGCTACCTCGGCAAGGGAGTCCTTGGCGCCGTGGATGCGGTCAATGTGGAGCTGGCACAGGCCCTCCAGGGGATGGACCCCTTCCAGCAGGCCGAGCTCGACGAGCTGATGTGCGACCTGGACGGGACCGAGAATAAGGCCCGCCTGGGCGCGAACGCCATCCTGGGCGTCTCCATGGCGCTGGCGGACGCCGCGGCGAAGGCGTCCCGCCTGCCGCTGTACCGGTACCTCGGGGGTGCCTCGGCCCGGCTGCTCCCCGTGCCGATGATGAACATCCTCAACGGGGGTGCCCACGCGGACAACAACGTGGACATCCAGGAGTTCATGGTGCTGCCCGTGGGGGCTCCCAGCTTCCGGGAGGCCCTCCGCTGGGGCGCCGAGGTCTACCACGCCCTGAAGGGCGTCCTGAAGGCCCGCAAACTGTCCACGGGCGTGGGGGATGAAGGCGGGTTCGCCCCGAACCTGGCCTCCAACGAGGAGGCCCTCGATCTGATCGGGGAAGCCGTCAAGAAGGCGGGCTACAAACTGGGGAAGGATGTCTTCCTGGCGCTGGACTGCGCCGCTAGCGAATTCCTGAAGGGCAAGACCTACACCTTGGATGGTGCCCAGAAGACCCCCGCCCAGCTGGTGGAGTACTACCAGGGCCTGGTCTCCCGGCACCCGATCATCTCCATCGAGGATGGCTTCGCCGAGGGCGACTGGAAGGGCTGGAAGGCCCAGACCAACGCCATGGGGGCCAGGACCCAGCTGGTGGGGGATGACATCTTCGTCACCAACCCCGTCATCCTGGCCAAGGCCATCCAGGAAGGCGTGGCCAACGCCATCCTCATCAAGCTGAACCAGATCGGCACCGTCACCGAGACCCTCCGGGCCGTCGACATGGCCCACAAGGCGGGCTACCGGGCCATCATCAGCCACCGTAGCGGCGAGACCGAGGACAGCTTCATCGCGGACCTGGCAGTGGCCACCGGCGCGGGGCAGATCAAGACCGGCGCGCCCTGCCGCACGGACCGGATCGCCAAATACAACCGCTTGCTCCAGATCGAGTGGGAACTGGGGGCCGCCGCCCGCTATGCGGGTCGTGAGGCCTTCGAGCCCCGCCTCAGCTAGGAGGGCCCTGGCATGAACGCCAACTGGCTCCTGAAGTCCTCCACCGTGTGGGGCGTGCTGGGAGCCTCCGGGTTCCTGTCCCTCATGGCCCTGCTCTTCTCCCAGGGAGGGCTGCCCGAACTGCGGAAACGCGAAGGGGAACTGGTCGCGACCCGCGCCCGACTGGTGGAGCTGAACCGGCGCAACCGTGAACTGCTGGAGGAGGTCCAGCGCCTCGCCGCCAAGGACCCGGAGCTGATGGAGGCCCTGGCGCGGCGCCAAGGCTACGCGCGCCCCGGCGAGACCGTGTACACCTTCGGGAATCGCGAGAAATAGGTTGGATCTCTTCCTCGCCTCCGCCGCTGGCAACGTGTTCGGCTACCTCTGGGCGGATGAGGTTAAAGATTGCCCTGGCTCAGATTGGGCCAGAATCCTCTGTCCCAGGGGGCGAGGGTTTGGTTTAGATGGCCTTTTTTTGATGCAAAGGCCTGGAATGGGGCCCTGGCTTCTGGAACACTGGGATACGGATGGATCCAAGTCCTTTTGTTCCAACGGTAGTAGGGCAGCCTTGGCTGTTCCCGGGGCCCCGCAGGAGGCCTGGGTCGAGGTCATCTCCAGCGGCGAAGGCATCCTCCTCCGACGCGACACGGAAGGTGGTGTCGGCATCCGCATGCCGGAGGGCGAGGGCTTCGGGCTGCGTCCCGTACCCGTGCCGACCGCGCATCCAGCGGGGTTCGGTTGGATCGGGAATCCGCAACTGGTGTTGCGCGTGCCGTTGGTGGCCTCGATCGACCTTCCGGTCTTCGCACCGCCGCTCCGCCACCACGCCGCGCTCCCTGGCGGCACGAACGTGAGTGTGGTCGAGGTGGTCGCGCCTGGCGAGGCGCGCATCCGTTCCTGGGAGCGTGGCGTCGAAGGGGAAACCCTCTGCTGCGGGACCGGCTGCGCCGTGGCTGCCGCCTGGCTGGCCCACACGGAGGGATCCTCTCGCTGGCGTCTTCATACCGCGGGGGGCGAGGACGTTTCCGTGACCCTCACCCCAGAGGGCGGTGGCGGTTGGCGCGACTTGTGGCTTTCCGGCCCAGTGCGGAGGCTGGGTCACGCGCAGCCGGACCCTTCGCTGCGGCCCTGATCACGCGGGCACTTCGCCGTGGAACCTGACCTGCTAGACTGGCGTGTTCCACACCCGAGGGGATGCCGAGATGCGTGGTTTGACCAGCGCCTGCGCAATGATGAGGGCCGCCTGATGCGCGCCCGGGTGGTGGCCCTGGCGAACCAGAAGGGCGGGGTGGGCAAGACCACCACGGCCATCAATCTCGCCGCGTCCCTCGCGATGATGGAGAAGATGGTGCTGCTGGTGGACTTCGATCCCCAGGGCCACAGCACCACGGGCCTGGGTTTCCCCAAGCCGGACCACCGGGCCGGGGCCTACGCGCTGATGAAGGGCGCCCCCGCCGAGGCGCTGGTGCTGAGCACCGAAGTCCCCATGATGCAGGTGATCCCCGCGGGCAAGGATCTCGCCCAGCTGGAGTTCGAGCTCTTCGAACTGCCCCAGCTCCAGGTGTTGAAGCAGGGCCTGGCACCACTCATGGACCGCTTCGACTACATCCTCATCGACCCGCCTCCCAGCCTCGGCATGATCACCCTGAACGCGCTGACGGCGGCGGACGAAGTCATCGTTCCCATGCCCTGCGAGTTCTTCGCCCTGGATGGCTTGGCGGAATTGACCGAGACCCTGCGCCGCATCCAGGCTGGTCCGAACCCGCGCCTCCAGCTGGGCGGCATCCTGCTGACCATGGCGGAAGAGCGGACCAACCTCGGTGCCGCGGTGGCCAACGAGGTGCGCCACGCTTTTCCGGGCAAGGTCTTCCAGACCATGATCCCCCGCAACATCCGGCTCGCCGAGGCGCCCAGCCATGGCAAGCCCGTCGCCTTCTATGACCTACGCTCCAAGGGCGCCCAGGCCTACCTCAGCCTCGCGAAGGAATGGCTGGGTCTGGAGATCCCCGCGAGGAGGGAAGCCTGATGACCCAGCTGAAGCGTCCGGCCCTGGGCCGGGGACTCACTTCGCTCATGAGCCAGATGGCGCCTGAGGATGCCAACCAGCGGGAGTTGCCTCTGGGCAGTCTCGTCCCCAACCGGGCCCAGCCCCGCACGCACTTCGATGAGACGGCCCTGGCGGAACTGGCCGAGAGCCTGAAGCAGCACGGCATGGTCCAGCCCATCGTCGTGCGCAAGGTGGGCCAGCAGTTCGAGATCATCGCCGGTGAGCGCCGCTGGCGGGCCGCACGGCTCGCCGGGATCGCCATGGTCCCGGTGGTCATCAAGGAAGTGCCGGACGATCGCCTGCTGGAGTTCGCCCTGGTGGAGAACATCCAGCGCCAGGAGCTCAACCCCATCGAGGAGGCCACGGCCTACTGGCAGTTGGGCGAACATCTGCGCCTCACCCAGGAACAGGTGGCGGATCGGGTGGGCAAGTCTCGCCCTCAGGTGGCCAACACCTTGCGTCTCCTGCGCCTGTCCGCCGAGCTGAAAGCCGACGTCGCCCATGGTCGCCTCAGCACCGGGCACGCCAAGGTGCTGCTGGGGGTTCCCGATCCCCGGTTGCAGGAGCAGCTCGCCCACGAAGTGGTGGCGCAGCAGCTCAGCGTGCGCGCCCTGGAGGCCCGCATCCAGCAACTCCAGAAGCAGGCCAAGGCCAAGGGGGGGAGGAAGAAGCATCCTCAGGAGTTGTTCATCAAGGCGGCCGCGGAAGAATTGACCCAGTCCTGGGGTACCCGCATCGAGATCAAGGCCAAGGGCAAGGCGGGCGCCCTGGTGATGCACTATGGCAGCGAAGCGGAGCTGGACCGGCTCTTCGAGGCCCTCAAGCACGGTCCGGCCAAGGGCCGGTAGGAGTCGTCATGTCCTGGTTCGTGAAGAAGCGTCAACAGAAGACCGCTGTCGAAGAAAAGACCGTCCGGGTGCCCGAGGGGCTCTGGATCAAGTGCGAGGCCTGCAAGGAGCTGATCTACCGCAAGGAACTGATCAACACCCACAACGTCTGCCCCAAGTGCGGATACCACTTCCGCATCGGTGTGGAGGAGCGGCTCGAGAACCTGATGGATGAGGGCTGGGCCACCCTCTTCAGTGAGCTGCGGAGCGGGGACCCCCTCGGGTTCGTCTCCACCAAGAGCTACAAGGACCAGCTGAAGAAGCTGGAACAGGCGGGCCAGACCGAGGATGCGGTGGTCGTGGTGGAAGGCACCCTGTCCGGCCAGCCGGTGGTGACGGCCATCATGAACTTCGACTTCCTGGCCGCCAGCATGGGCAGCGTGGTGGGCGAAAAGCTGCGCCTGGGCGCCGAGCGCGCGCTGGAGAAGCAGTGCGCCTTCATCATCGTGAGTTGCAGCGGCGGGGCCCGCATGCAGGAGGGCACCCTCTCGCTCATGCAGATGGCCAAGGTGAGCGCGGCCCTGGCCAAGCTGGACAAGGCGGGCCTGCCCTACCTGAGCCTCCTGACGGACCCCACGACGGGCGGCGTGAGCGCCAGCTTCGCCATGCTGGGCGACCTGAACATCGCCGAACCCAAGGCCCTCATCGGCTTCGCCGGCCCGCGCGTCATCGAGCAGACCATCAAGCAGAGCCTGCCCGAGGGCTTCCAGCGCTCGGAGTTCCTCCAGACCCACGGCATGGTCGATAAGGTCGTCACCCGCGATCACCTCAAGGACTTCATCACCGCCTGCCTGGTCTGGATGATGCCCTCGCCCAGGGACTGATGCGCCCCGACATCGAACCCGTCTTCATTCCACGCCTGCAGGCGCGCGGCCACCTCGGAATCAAGTGTGGCCTGGAGAACATCCACGCGCTGCTCGAAGGCCTGGGACGCCCCGACGCGGGCTTCCCCGTCATCCTCATCGCGGGCACCAATGGCAAGGGCAGCACCGGGGCTTTCCTCGCCCACATGCTGAAGGCGGCGGGGTTCGTGGTCGGATGGACCACCTCGCCCCACCTGGTGGACCCCACCGAGCGAGTCTGGGTGGACGGTGGCTTCATCGGCGAGGGGGCCCTGGAACTCTTGCTGGGAGAGGCCTTCGACGCCGAGGCCCGGACCGGGGTGAATGCCACCTACTTCGAGCTGATGATCACGGCCGCCCTGTCGGCCTTCCGCATGACCGGCGTGGAGGTGGCGCTGGTGGAAGTGGGCCTGGGGGGGCGCTGGGACGCCACCAACGCCACCGATCCCATCCTCACGGTGCTGACCAGCGTGGGTCTGGACCACCAGCAGTACCTGGGGGACACCCGGGAGGCCATCGCCCGGGAGAAGCTCTGCACGGCACGGGAGGGCCGCCCCCTCGTGCTGGGCCCCACCCTCGATCCCGAGTGGATCCGACCGTTGCTGTCGAACGAGCCGGTGCTCTGCCCGGCGTCGCGCCTGGGCCCCGCGGACATCCGTTGGGATCATTCCCGCGTGGATGGGCGTCGAGTGGGCCTGGCGGGGCTGCATCAGCTGGACAACCTGGCCACGGCCTTCGAAACGATCCGCCAGCTTCGGGAGCTGGGTTTCCCCATTCCGGAGGATCGCCTCTGGGACGGCGTGGCGGCCACCCGTTGGCCCGGCAGGCTCTGGGCCCCGCCCGGCCTCCAGGGCATCTGGATGGATGGCGCCCACAACCCCGATGGCGCCCGCGCCCTGGCGGACCATGCGCTGGCCTGCGGGGTGCGGCCCCATCTGTACTTCGGCGCCATGGGGGACAAGGATCTGGCTGGCGTGGCCCGGGAACTGAAACGCATGCGCCCCCTGTCCGTCACCTTCATCCAAGGAGATGCGCCCCGCTATGCCACGGCGGAGGCCCTGCGGGAGGCCTGGGGTCTCGAGGCCCCGATGCTCGACCTCCGCGAGGCGGCGGCGCTGCTGCACACGCCCACGGAGGTCCCCCGCCTGGTGACGGGCTCCCTGTACCTCCTGGGCGATCTCCTGCGGGAGCTGGACATCCGGGCCTTCTGATCCGGCCCTATGCTGGAGCCATGTCCACTGGATCCTCCCGCGCCGTCGCCCTCGCGCTCGCTGCCAATGGCGGCATCGCCATCTCCAAGTTCGGCGTGTTCCTCCTGACGGGGAGCTCCAGCCTCCTGACGGAGGCCATCCATTCGACCGCCGACTGCGCGAACCAGGTGCTGCTCTTCCTGGGCATGCGCCAGGGATCAAAGCCCGCGGGGCCCAAGCACCCGCTGGGCCATGGCCAAGCCGCCTTCGTGGCGAGCTTCCTCGTGGCCCTGCTGCTTTTCACCGTGGGCGGCCTCTATTCGCTGGTGGAGGGCCTCCACAAGATCCGCCATCCCGAGCAGCCGCATCATCTGGGCTGGGCCGTGGCCCTGCTCCTCTTCGCCATCGCCCTGGAGGGCTGGTCTCTGCGGGGCGCCCTCCGCGCCGCGGGGCCCGAACGCCGGGGCCGATCCCTGCTGCGGTATCTGCGCCAGTCCAGCAGCACGGAGCTGGTGGTCGTCGTGGCCGAGGACATCGCGGCGCTGCTGGGCTTGGTGCTCGCCCTCTTGGCCGTGCTGCTCACCTTGATCACGGGCAATCCCGCGTGGGACGGTATCGGCAGCGTGGCCATCGGCCTCCTGCTTATTGGTGTGGCGGCCTTCGTGGGCACGGAGGTGACAAGTCTGCTGTTGAACGAGGCCCCGCCTCTGGCCATGCGTGCCGCCATCCGTGCCGCGGTGGACGAGGACCCGGCCGTGGACCAGGTGCTGAATCTGGTGGCCGTCATCGTCGGCAGCGACCGGCTCATGGTGGCCCTCCAGGTGAAGTTCCACGATCAGCCCAGCGGCGCGGCCCTGGTGGCGGCCATCAACGCCTTGGAGCGGAACCTCCACCAGCGCTTCCCCCAGATCCAGCACCTGTTCGTCGAGCCGGACGAACGTTGAGCCTGGAGCGGGTCAGGGCAGCTCGGATGGTCCCAGGCGGAAGGTCTCGCCCAGGGCTCCGTAGTTGGGCCCCACCACGGAAGCCAGCCGCACGACGGGCGTCCACTGGCTGGCGTCCGCGCAATCGTGATCGGCGTTCCAGATGCGCTCCGCGGCGTGCGCCATCACCACGTCCAGCAGGACCAGGGTGGTGACGGGCCCCAGGTCCAGTTCCCGGTTCAGCCGGCACTCCAGGGCCACCGGCGCGTCCTTCAGGCGGGGCGGCGCCACATGCTGCGAGGGCTCCGTGGCAAGGCCCAGGCGCGCCACTTCGCTGATGTCCGGTTCGGCTTCGGCGCCACTGGCATGGAGGGGCGCCAGGAGCGGCAGGTCCGCCAGGTGGACCACGGCTTCACCGTTGGCCTTCAGGTTCCGGTGGGTGTCCTTGAGAGAGCCGTCCCGGCGGCGGCCCACGGTGAAGGCCACCATGGGCGGCCCGAAGATGCCCATGAAGCTGCTGAAGGGGGCCAGGTTCACCCGACCCTCCGCATCCACCGTCGTGATCCAGGCGATGGGGCGCGGGATCACCAGGCTGGACAGGATGCGGTAGACGTCACGCTTGGGGAGGGAGGCGAGGTCGCGGGTGATCATGTCATTCCCCGATGATCTTAATAAGGACGCGCTTGTCGCGGCGGCCATCGAACTCGCCGTAGAAGATCTGCTCCCAAGTGCCGAAGTCGAGCTGCCCGCCGGTGATGGCCACCACCACCTCGCGCCCCATGACCTGGCGCTTGTGGTGGGCGTCGCCATTGTCCTCGCCCGTCCGGTTGTGGAGGTAGCCTCCGGTGGCGGGGTCGCTGCCGGCGTTGAAGGGGGCCAGCTTCTCAAGCCAGCGCAGGTAGTCCTGCTTGAGGCCGGACTCCTCATCATTGATGAACACGCTGGAGGTGATGTGCATGGAGTTCACGAGGCAGAGTCCCTCCCGGACCCCGCTTTCATGGACGGCGGCGGCCACCTCGGCTGTGATGTTCACGAAGCCGGTACGACCCGGGAGGTGGAGCGTGAGGACCTTCCGATGGCTCTTCATGGGCGAAGCATAACGAAAAACCCCGGGCCTGGGGCCCGGGGTCGGTGAGGCGAGGACGCTCAGTAGCCGGCGATCTGGAAGTCGTCGAAGTTCACGCGGTTGGCGCTGCCGTCCGTCTTGCGGATCTCGAAGCGGATGGCCCCGGCGACGTTGACGGTGAAAGTGGCCGTGGCGAGGGTGGTGGACGAGGTGGTCACCGTGCCGCCCGCCTGGGTCCAGGTGGAGCCGCTGTTGGTGGAGTACCAGAGGCCCCAGGTGGAATTGCCGTCACTGCCGTACTTGGCGTGTTTGACCGAAACCGTCTTGGCGCCGGTGGCGAAGTTGAAAGTCATCGTCACCTTGCCACTGTTCCGGGTGCGCACGCTCTGGGCGCCGACCTTGCGATCTGCCGTGGTGTTGCCCAGCAGGGCGTCATTCAGGGTCCAGGTGCCCGTGGAGAGGCCGACGCTGCCCGTGGCATACGCGGTCTTGGTGCCGGTGTCGAAGGTCTCCTTCAGGCTGCTGCCGGCGCTGGCGGCGAAGGCGGCGGTGATGGTGTGGCTGGCCGTCACATTGCTGAAGGTGTACGAGCCGAGGGCGCCCTGGTTCACGCCATCCACGGTGACGCTGCTGATGACGTAGCCGGTGGCGGGAGCGATGGTGAAGGTCTGACTCCCGCCATTGGCTACGGTGACTGTGCCCGCGGGGCTGATGGTGCCACCGGTGCCGGCGCTGGCCGTGAGGATATAGGAGGCTGCATTCACGGTGATGGTGCGGGTGGCCGAGGCGGGCTTGCCCTGATTGCTGGTGGCGGTGAAGGTGGCCGTATAGGTGCCGACGGTGGTGTAGGTGTGGCCCACGGGGCCCAGCACCGCGGCGGTGGACCCGTCGCCAAAGGACCAGCTGTAGGTGAGGGCGCTGCCGTCAGAGATGCTGGCACTGCCCTGGAAACTGACGGATCCGCCCGCGAGGATCGTCGGGTTGGAGGACGGGGAGACGATGCTCACCGAGGGGACCGGGGCGGAGGTGGTACCCGCCAGGTAGGTGGTGGCGTTCAGGAAGAACGATCGGTTGCTGTTGATGCTGTAGCTGGTGTGGAGAGACTTGCCGGAGGTCGTGGTCGTGCCGTCATCCGAGGGTGAACTGTCGCTGATGGCGACCACCCGGCCGGCCCCCACGGTGCAGGTCACGATGAAGGAGCCCGTGTCGCCGCTGATCTGGGTATGGAGGATCTCCTGCACGTTGGGGTTCTGGGCGGTGTTGAAGTTCAGGTACGAGTAGGAGTGGAAGTCCATCAGGCCCAGGCCGCCATAGGCGCCGTGGATGATGGCCTGTTCGGCGGGGCTGGTGCCCGTGGCGAAGGCGGTGCTGGTGGTGTTCGCCAGGGTATCGCCGGGGCCATGGCCAGGAACGAAGGTGAAGCCGAAGGGGTTGCCGCCATTCACAACCACCAGATCGTTGAACACCGTGTAGGCATCCGTGCCTCCGGTGCCGCTGTAGCGGATGGCGCCGGGGTGGTTGCCCACCATGAACAGGCCGCCGCCATTCTGGACGAAGGTGAGGATGGCCTGCTTTTCCGCGGCCGTGAACTTGAGATAGGGCTCGGGGATGATGTAGACCGCGTAGTTGGCGAGGTCTTGGGCGTTGGTGGCATCCCCGTAGGTGACCCGACCGGTTGGGGGAAGGGTCTGGACGGTGTAGCCGGCCTTGTGGAGGTCGAAGGCCCAGGCGCTGATGCCACCATTCCAATCGGCCTCGGAAGCCGGGGCGGTGGGGCTGGGATTGGGCTCACTGGCGGAGCAGATGACCCACTCGGCTGACGTGCCCGCCTCCTCGTGGCGGGTGTGGTCGAACAGGATCTTCTTCGGGGTCTGGGCCCCCAAGGCCAAGGCCAGAGCCAGGCTCAGGAGGACGCGGAACAGGCGCATGATCACCTCGCGGAAAAGTAGGGTTCTCCCCATTCCACCCAGACCGGGCGTGACTGCGAGGTGAATTTGCTGCACTTAACAACAATTAACATCCCAGCGGCACACTCCCCTCGCGGCACACTGGAAGCACTCCTCCAGGATCCGACATGCTGCTCGTGCCCGCCCTCCTTCTCCTCATGCAGGCCCCTCCAACCCCGGCTCCGGCGAAACCGGACCCAGTGCCGCCGGCCCGCATCGAACTCACCACACCCTTCCCCGTGCACCTGGGCAGTGTGGGCCCGCGTGAGATCCGGGAGGCGGCCTACGGCATCAAGAGCATCCACGACCGGCCTTTCCACCTGCGGGTGCTCGACCTGTCGCTGGGACTCAGCCTGGAGGCCGCGCAGCTGGCCGCGCCCTTGCAACCCGGCGAGGTCCGCCTAGTGAAGGTGAAGGTGGATCCCACGGGGCTGGTGGGTCCCGTCAAAGGCGCCGTGCGCCTGGGCACCGACGATCCCGGCCAGCCCAACTACATCCTTCGCTACGACATGCTGGTGCGGCCGGAGGTGACGGTGGATGCCGAGCGCAAGAGTCTCGGCGAGGTCGCGCCCCACGAGAGTCCGGAGCTGGACTTCCACTTCCGGCGGGAGGGAGGCGATCCCCTGAAGCTCGTACTTGCCTCGGAGGCGCCCTCGTACCTCGAGACGGAGTTGGTTCCCCAAGAAGGCGGATCAAACCTGCGCGTGACCCTGAGGCCCAGGCGCCTGGAGCCGGGGGTCACCGCGGGGCTCGAGGTGCTGAAGGTGGCCACCAACGCCCCGAAGCAGCCCCTCTTCACCCTCTATCTGGACTGGCGGATCGCGCTGCCGGTGATTCCCGAACCTTCCCGGGTGGTGTTCACGGAACCCAAGAACACCTTGCTGGCCCTGGAACTCCGGGCCCGGGACGGGAAGCCGTTCCGCATCCTCAGGACGGAAATCCAGGGGCGGGGCTTCCAGGTGCTGGACGCGCCCGAGGCGGCCGTCGCCCGGCAGGTTCTGCGGATCCGGCGCACGGGGGTCACGGCGGAAGCCTTTCTGCTGGTCCACTGCTCGAACCTGGTGGAACCTCTCAAGGTGCCGCTGCGCTTCCTGGATCCCAAGGCCCGGCCCGCGAAGGGCACCGTGCCGCCTCCGCCATCCGCAGAGGAACACCACCACCACTAGCCGGCATCAGATGCTGGCGGGCACGGCCTTCTTCGCGGCCTTGAGGTTCAAGGTCACCTTGATGACTTTGCCGTCGCGGAGGACGTCGAAGACCACTTCGTCGGCTGGGGATTCGATCTCCAGCATGGCCATGAACTGGCCTTCGTTCTCGATCTGCCTCCCCTGGTAGCCCAGGAGGACGTCCCCCATGGTCTTGATGCGCCCCGAGGCGTCCACTTCGAGGGCGCGGAGGCCGGCCCGGCTGGCAGGAGAATTCGGTTCCACCTCGCTCACCACCAGGCCCCGGGTGATGCCGAAAGCCTGCTGGGCCGCGTAGCTGCCGAGGGTGAGGAAACCCATGCGCGGGGGTTCAAGCCGGCCCTTGGCGATGAGCAGGGGCACGAACTGGTTCAGGGTGTCCACGGGAATGGCGAAGCCGATGCCCACAGAGGCGCCCGTGGCGGCGGCGATGGCGGTGTTCATGCCCACCAAGCGTCCGGCGCTGTCCAGAAGCGGTCCGCCGGAGTTGCCGGGGTTCACGGCCGCGTCCGTCTGGATGACGTTCAGGATATGGGTGTTGTAGCCCGTGCCGATCTCCCGGCCCAGGGCGGAGATGACGCCTTTCGTGAGGGTGTGGTCCAGGCCGAAGGGGTTGCCGATGGCCATCACCGCCTGGCCCACCTGGAGGTCGTGGCTACGCCCGATGGGGATGGGGCGCATGGCGCCGAGGGGCGCGAAGACCTGCAGCACGGAGATGTCATAGGCGAAGCTGGTGCCGATGACCCGGCCCTTGTAGGTCTTGCCGTCCGCGAGGGTGACTTCCACCTCGTTCACGTCGCCGATCCGCTTGCCCTGGTCCTCCACGGTGATGACGTGGTGGTTGGTGACCACGTGGCCCCATTCGTCCCACACGAAGCCCGTGCCCGTGCCCGTGGGGATCTTGGTGATGTCGAGGGTCCGCAGGTCCTGCACGGGAAAGATGGCGGAGACGTACACCACGCTGGGCTTGGCCTCCTTGAACCGCCGGATGGTGTTCCGCTCCTCGGCGCTGAGGGGGGGGCGCTGCGCGACGGCGCGGGGGGCCGCGTGGGCCCGGAACCGCTGGATGGTGCTCTCCTCGCTGGGGGCCTGCGCGGGGGGGCGGGCCGGGGTCTGGGTTGGAGCCTGGGCCAGGAGGGGCAGGGCCATGAGGATGGCGATACCCGGAATGAAGCGTCGGGGGCAGGGGATCATGGCGGCTCCTCGACGATTATGCGGCTTCCCTGGGCGTTCGGGGTCAGCGGAGGTGCCGAAGTCGAGCGGCCGGACGGCAACCTTGGCCCCTTGGCACGCCAGGGAAAGCCCGTAATCTGAAGCGAACCCATGCGTGAATCCACCTCTCGCCCCCGCCGCCCGGCTCTGGTCCTGGGCCTGTTGTTCATCCTCATCCTCGGGGTCGGCGGTGGCTTGGCCTGGTTCCTGGCCGTCCGGGGGCTGCGCAGCCCCCTCCATGTGTTGCTGATCACGCAGCCCAGGGAAGAAGGAGCCGCGGGGCTCGACCCCGCCACCTGCCGGGCCATCGGGGCCCTGGTGCAGGACCATCTGGAGGTCTACGGTCAGGCCGCCGTCACCAGCGTCACCGAGGTGCCTGAAAACCTGGAAGCGCTCCGTACCCGCCACCAGAGCCTGATGCTGCAGCTGGAACCCTCCCGGCAGGGGGAAGCCCTGGTCCTCTCCTATCGCTATGCCTGGGGCGATAGCCTGGCTCAAGGAACCCCTCCCGCATGGATCCGGTGCCAGGGGCAGGCGCTGGAGCCCACCGAGGCCTTCGAGGCCTTCGTGGCAGGGTTTCCCAAGCACATCCGCATGCCGAAGGCTTCGCCCTTGGTGCCCCGCCAGCCCGCCTGTTTCTGGGATCTGATCACGGCGAGCGCCCTGCGCCTTCGGAACGAGCATCTGGAAGAGGCCACGGCGCTGGCGGAACGATCCATCGCGCAGGAGCCCTCCTGCGCCAGTTCCTGGATCCTCCTGGGCAACTTGCGCTACCGGCACATGCTGAACAGTCCGGCGGCCTTCCGGCAGGAGCAATCGGACACCGAGGCCGTGATCCGACGGGGGCTGGGCCTCGCGCCGCATCACCCCAGGGGCGTCTTCCTCTTGTCGCTGCTCAGGACTGATGGCGGCAACCAGGCCGATTCCCTGGACCTCCTGATCGAGGCGCGGCGATGGCAGCCGGACAACCCGACCCTGCTGACGGGCATTGCCTACGCGGCTCGGGGGGCGGGCCTGCTACCCCTGGCGCGGCGGGCCATGGACCTGCGGGACGAGCTGGCCTTCGCCAGCCTCCAGCCTCAGGCGGTGGACATCACCTGCCTGTATACCGGCGAGATCCAGCGCTTCGAGGCCAGCCTCCAGGAACGGCCGGGGCACCTGCGCAGCACGTCCGGGGTGCTGCCCTTCTACCGGGGCTACCTGGCTTTGGTGCGGGGGGACCAGCCCCTGGCCCGGCGGGAGTTCCAAGCCGCTGCGGCCTTGGCCAACGGCTACCCGAACATCCTCCGCCTGAGCCAGATCTACGACCTGATCCTGGAGGGCCGGAAGGACGAGGCCTGGAAGAAGCTGCGGGAGTACGACCAGGAGCGCATCGGCATGCGCGAACCTGATGGCGAATTCACCCTCCGGCTGGCGGAGGCCTACGCCCTGATCGGCGATCGGGCCAGCGCCATGGACATGGCTGGGCGGGCCTTCGCCCGCGGCTTCGGCTGCACGGCCTGGTACGAGCGCAGTCCCATGCTGGAACCGCTCCGGGGCCTGCCCAAGTGGAAGGCCCTCATGCAGCACCTGAAGGAGCGGCAGAGCCTCATGGAGGACCGCTTCCCCATCGGCCTGCTGGAGAGCAATTGACCCTGAAGTGAACCGTGATTTCGGAAGAACCGGGAGCCCCGGTAGACTGAGGGTTCGCCCGACCGGGGGATCCATGGCCACACTCACCACGCCCGACCCAGCCGCCCCTGCGGCCGAAGGTTATGTGCCGAAGCACAAGGTCCGCATCGTCACCGCCGCCAGCCTGTTCGATGGCCACGACGCGGCCATCAACATCATGCGCCGCATCATCCAGGCCACGGGCTGCGAGGTGATCCACCTGGGCCACAACCGCTCGGTGCAGGACATCGTGGAAACCGCCATCCAGGAGGATGCCCAGGGCATCGCGCTCTCCAGCTACCAGGGGGGCCACGTCGAGTTCTTCAAGTACATGGTCGACCTGCTCAAGGAACGCGGCGCGGGCCACATCCAGATCTTCGGCGGCGGCGGCGGCGTCATTTCGCCCGAGGAGATCCGTGAACTGGAAGCCTATGGCGTGGCCCGCATCTACAGCCCCGAGGACGGCCGCCACATGGGTCTTCAGGGCATGATCGACGACATGGTGCGTCGTTGCGATGTGGATCCCCGCGCCACCCCCGAGTTCCACCACCTGGCCCGTCGCATCACGAAGATCGAGCTTGGCGACCTGACGGGGCGGCCCACCACGACCCCTGCGCCGGTCACCGTGCCCGTTCTCGGCATCACCGGTACGGGGGGTGCCGGCAAGTCCTCCCTCATCGACGAACTGCTGCGGCGCTTCCTGGTGGATTTCCCGGACAAGCGCGTGGCCGTGCTCAGCGTGGATCCCACCAAGCGCAAGACCGGCGGCGCCCTGCTGGGCGACCGCATCCGCATGAATTCCCTCTATCATCCCGAGCTGCGCGATCGCGTCTTCATGCGCAGCCTCGCCACCCGCGGCGCGGCCCACCGAGCGACCAGCGAGGCCCTGGTGGCCAGCATCGCCGCCGTCAAGGCCGAGGGCTACGACCTAGTGATCGTAGAGACCGCGGGCATCGGCCAGAGCGACAGCGAGATCGCGGATCTGGTCGACCTGGCCATGTACGTGATGACGCCCGAATATGGCGCCGCCACCCAGCTCGAGAAGATCGACATGCTCGATTTCGCGGACATGGTCGTGCTCAACAAGGCCGACAAGCGCGGGGCGGAGGATGCCCTGCGGGATGTGCGCAAGCAGTACCAGCGTGCCCACAAGCGCTTCAATGAGGCGGCGGATGACATGCCCGTCTACGCCACCTGCGCCAGCCAGTTCAACGATCCCGCCACCAACTGGCTCTTCGTGAACCTGGTGAAGGCCCTGGCCGCCAAGACCGGCCTGGACTGGACGCCGAAGCTGGAAGCCGAGGCCGGAACCCCCCACCGGTCCGCCATCATCCCGCCCGAGCGGGTGCGCTACCTGGCCGAGATCGCCGACACCGTGCAGGGCTACAAAGCCTGGTCCCGCCGCCAGGCGGAGACCGCCGAGCTGGCCCACGCCCTCTGGACCAGCCTCCTGACTTTGGGCGACAAAGTGCCTTCCGCCGGGGCCTTCTACGATTCGGCCCACCTCACCGACGCGGGAGAGGGCGACCAGGGCACGGCCGTCATGGTGCTGCGCCAGCGCTACCAGGAACACCTGGGCGAACTGCACGCCGAAAGCCGCCGCCTCATCCACGACTGGACCGAGCTGAAGCGCAGCTACACGGAGCCCGAGAACGTCTACGTGGTGCGCGGCAGGGAGATCCGCACGGCCAACTACACCGTGTCCCTCAGTGGCTCTCTGGTGCCCAAGGTGGCCCTGCCGCCGTACGCGGGCTGGGGCGAGCTGCTCCGCTGGCAGCTGCTGGAGAACCTGCCGGGCCGCTTCCCCTATACCGCAGGCGTCTTCGAATACAAGCGCGTGGGCGAGGATCCCACCCGCATGTTCGCCGGCGAAGGCACGCCCGAGCGCACCAACAAGCGCTTCCACTACGTGAGCAAGGGCCAGCCCGCCGTGCGCCTCAGCACCGCCTTCGACAGCGTGACGCTCTACGGCGAGGATCCCCACGTCCGCCCCGACATCTACGGCAAGATCGGCAACAGCGGCGTGTCCGTCTGCACCGTGGACGACGCCAAGAAGCTCTACTCGGGCTTCGACCTGCTCTGCCCCACCACCAGCGTGAGCATGACCATCAATGGGCCCGCGCCCACCATGCTGGCCTTCTTCCTCAACGCCGCCATCGACCAGCGGGCGGAACTCTGGTTGAAGGAACACGGCCAGCTGGAAGCCGCTCAGGCCAAGATCAACGCGACGTACGCCGCGAAGGGCCTGATTCGTCCGAGCTACGGAGAAACGTTGCCCGATGGCAACAACGGCCTGGGCCTGGCCCTGCTGGGCGCCACCGCCGACGAGGTGGTGCCACCGGAGGTCTATGCCAAGCTGCGGACCGAGGCGCTCCAGACCGTGCGGGGCACGGTGCAGGCCGACATCCTCAAGGAGGACCAGGCCCAGAACACCTGCATCTTCAGCACGGAGTTCAGCCTCAAGGTCATGGGCGACATCCAGCAGACCTTCATCGAGGAGAAGGTCCGCAATTTCTACTCCGTGAGCATCAGCGGCTACCACATCGCCGAGGCCGGGGCGAACCCCATCACCCAGCTCGCTTTCACGCTCGCCAACGGCTTCACCTTCGTCGAGTACTACCTCTCGCGGGGCATGCACATCGACGACTTCGCGCCGAACCTCAGCTTCTTCTTCAGCAACGGACTGGATCCCGAATACAGCGTCATCGGCCGCGTGGCCCGGCGCATCTGGTCCGTGGCCATGAAGGAGAAGTACGGGGCCAACGACCGCAGCCAGAAGCTCAAATACCACATCCAGACCTCGGGCCGCTCGCTGCATGCCCAAGAAATCGACTTCAATGACATACGTACAACGCTGCAAGCGTTGTACGCGATCTACGACAACTGCAATAGTCTCCATACGAATGCCTACGACGAGGCCATCACCACGCCCACCGAGGAGAGCGTGCGCCGGGCCATCGCCATCCAGCTCATCATCAACCGCGAGCTGGGTCAGGCGAAGAACGAGAACCCGCTCCAAGGCGCCTTCCTCATCGAGCAGATGACGGAGCTGGTGGAGGAGGCCGTGTTGACGGAGTTCCGGCGCCTGACCGACCGCGGCGGCGTGCTGGGCGCCATGGAGACCATGTACCAGCGCGGGAAGATCCAGGAAGAGTCCATGCATTACGAGCACCTCAAGCACAGCGGGGAGCTGCCCATCGTGGGCGTGAACACCTTCCTGAACCCCCAGGCTGCCGAACCCGGCACGCCCGAGTTGATCCGCAGCACCGAGGCGGAGAAGCAGCAGCAGATCCGAAACCTCGAAGCCTTCCACGCCCGCAACGCCGACAAGGCCCCAGCGGCCCTGGCCCGCCTGAAGGACATCGCCCGCGCGGGCGGCAACCTCTTCGGCGCCCTCCTGGATGCCGGCAAAGTCTGCAGTCTTGGTCAGATCAGCCAAGCGCTTTACGAAGTGGGCGGGCAGTACCGGAGAAACATGTAAGCCAAGAGGCTTGTGACCTCAGGCCAAGCGGAATATGGAAAATTCCGTGCGCGTATCATGAGGATCTGATGGTTCGCCGCGCCTTGATCCTTTTTCTCGTCTCCCTGGCACCCACCGTGATGTTGGCCGCCAGGGCGCCGAAGGCTTCCAAGGGTCCGGGGAAACCTGGGGTCACCTACCTCTACACCTACTACGACCGGCAGGGCCGCCTGGTGATCAACAACCTGCCCCCCAGCTACATGAAGGGGCAGGGACTGATCCTCAAGCACGTGGGCGTCGGCAAGGTGCGTTTGGCGGTCACCTCCGCGGAGATGGCCCGTGCCCTCAAGAGTCCCGAGCTCATCGCGCTGGTGGACGAGATCGCGCAGGCCGAGGGCGTGGACACCCACCTGGCCCGGGCCATCATCCAGGCGGAAAGCGCCTTCAACTACCGGGCCCGCTCCAAGGCCGGGGCCCTGGGGCTCATGCAGCTCATGCCCTCCACGGCCGAGCGCTTCGGTGTGCTGGATCCCTTCGACCCGCGGCAGAACATTCGCGGCGGCGTGAAGTACCTGAAGTGGCTCCACGGCTACTACGAAGGCGACCTGAACAAGGTGGTGGCCGCCTACAACGCCGGGGAAGGCGCGGTCAACCGCTACCAGGGTATTCCGCCCTTCCGCGAGACGCGGGCCTACGTGCCGAAGGTGCTGGACCTCTACAACCGCAAGGCCGTGCAGCCCGATCCCAAGTTGGCCGGCAGCATGGCCCTGCTCAAGAAGGGGCGTGGCGGCTTCAAGGTGGACGAGGAGAAGACCGTGTCCGAGCCCACGGCAGAGCAGCGGGCTTCCACGCGCATCTATCAGTGGACGGATGCCAATGGCCGGGTCCAGATCAGTGACCAGCCGCCCCCCAAGGGCACGATTGGCGTGAGGCCCTTCGGCGGACCCTGATCGGGATCAGCTCTGCCGGGACTCGCCTTCCCGCACGAAGGCCTCGAGGGCCGCGAGGCTGGCCTGGAAGAGTGATTCGAGGCGGGTCCGCAGATCGGCGCCAGCCGCCACCGAGCCACCGCGGCCCAGGGCCTCCAGCTCCGCCGCCAGAACGCGCAGGGCTTTGGCACCCAGGGCTCCCGCGCCACCCTTGAGCGCGTGCGAGGCCCGGGAGAATTCCTCAGCGTCCTGGCGGGCGGCGGCCGCGACGATGTCCTCGATGCGCCCCTGGGTGTCCTCCCGGAAGATGCCGATCATCTCGAGCACCAGCCCGAAGCTGCCGTCATCCAGTTCCACCAGGTTCTGGAGGGTCGTCAGGTCGAGCAGGTCCGATGGGGCCACGGGAACTCCTGGCTCCCATGCTGACCCAGGGGCGCCCGTCCGTCCAATGGGAGGCGCCAAGGCCGGGCGGTAGTAGGCTGGGAGGATGACCGAAGCCGTTCCCATGTCCGCGGCGGAAACCGCCCTTTCCCTGCTGTTCCGCAAGCTGCATCCCCACCTGGAGGACGCGGCCCATGCACTGGCCAAGGGGGCCGCCCGGCGGGACCTGGAACGACTGCATCTCAAGCTCCTCGCGGCGCGTCTCAAAACGGTGGCGCTGCTCGAGGCGGAAGCGGAGGGCCTGCCCGAGGAGGCGCCGCTGGTGGAGATCCTGGAGACCCTGGCCGCCAATCTCACCCCCGTGGGGGAAAGCTACCGGCAGAGCCTGATCCTCACCCAGCTCTGCCTGGAGGAGGCACCAGCCGAGCTGCTGGCCCAGGCGCCCATGGGCTGCGTGGCCAGATCGACCTGGGGACCCCGCATGACGGAATTCCTCACCCGCCTAGAGGAGCCGGCCTTCCAGGCGCACCGCCGGTGGGAAGCCATCGAGGAGGACATCGGGGAGACGGAGGAAGAGTAGTCTTTCCGTTCAACCGCCCGGATCTGCTGTTCGACCCCCCGGATCTGCAGCCTGGAGGTTCGGCTCCACCGAAGGCAGTCAACGCGCATCTCCTGGTGTGGACGGATGACCCGCCCCCGACACCTGGAGCCCCCATGAACACCCATCCCCTTCGTTTCGCTGTCCTCGCCGGGGCCTTGCTGGCCCTGGGCGCTTCCCTATCGGCCCAGGGGCCTGGCCCCGGGTTCGGCCCCGGGTTCGGTTCCGGTGCCCGCGCCGGCCGTGGCTTCATGGCCCTGAACCTCACCGAGGCCCAGCAAGCTCAGGTGAAGGCCATCCACGAACGCCACCAGGCCGCCTTCAAGGCCAAGGGGGAGACCGCGGCTGCCGCCCACAAGGCCCTGCGCGAGGCCATGGCCAACACGGCCGCGGATGCCAAGACCCTTCAGGCGCTGCACGAAAAGGCCTCGGTCGCCCAGTTCGAGCTGATGCTCGAGCACCGGGCCGTGCGGCAGGAGGTCCTGCCCCTCCTCACCGCCGGGCAGAAGGCCCAGTTCGAAAAGCGCGGCATGGGCGCTGGTTTCGGCTCCGGCGCCGACATGATGGGGCCCCGCAAGGGACACGGTCGTGGCCCCGGCATGAATCCCGATTGCCCGATGACCAAGTAGTCCCCGGCTATTCTGAAGACAGAGCTCCTAGCAGAACCCGACGGTGCCGCGATGAAGCCAGCCGGGATGCACCGGAAGGAAGGGGCCCGCAGGGCAACGTGGTTCGTTGTTCAAGGGCCCTGACGCCGCGGGGCGCCCGGCTGGCTTCATCCCTCCGGGCGAGGGGTGGCGGGCGTCGCGATGCCGCGTCACGCTCGTCGCGCGTAGTACCTGCTACGCTTCGACTCGCGTTCCTCGCCTCGCTCGCCCGGCACCCCTCGCGCGGCGCCGTGGGGTCCTGTTAGGAGCTCTGCATGCGCGCTTCAGCGGTCCTCCAGGCCACCTGGCAGCGGACGCGGCGCCCCCGGACTTGGGGCGCCGCGCTGCTGTTCGGGTTGGTGTGGAATGGCACCCGGGCCTTGATGGGGCTGTCGGAGCCCAGCCTGCTGGAACTGCTCGCCCCCTCGCTGTGGGTGGCGCTTTTTCTCCTCCTCGCGCCTCTGCCTTGGCAGTGGACCGGCGATGACCGCCCCATGGCGGGGTCCTTGCGGGGCGCGGTCCAGGCCCTCCCCTGGATGACAGCCCTGACCCTCGGCGTCCTCCTGCTCCTGGGTTCGGCGGGCGGCCTGCAGCCCTTTGGCCACGGTCCGGGCCCCGGCGCTGGCATGGGCATGATGGAGCGGGGCGGACCGCGGCGCGGCATGGGACCCCATCGGGACGAGCCGAGACGCATTCCCGTCCATCCCCGATTCTGGGTCCTCGGCGTGGCCCACCTCTGCTTCGGGCTGCTGCTCGGCTGGGTCCTGGCGGACCGGGAGCGGGCCGAGCTCCAGGTGGCAGCGGCCCGACGGGCGGCGGACGAGGCCCAGGCCCGCGCCCTCCAGGGCCAGATGAATCCCCATGTGCTCTTCAACGCCATCAGCGGCCTGACGGAACTGGTGCGCGAGGATCCGGCGGCCGCGGAAGCCGCCTTGGTGAACCTGTCGGAATTGCTGCGGACCCTGCTGGACCACGGCTCACGCCTTCGGGCTCCGCTGGGAGACGAGCGTCACCTGGTGGAGCGGCACCTGGCCTTGGAACGCCTCCGCCTGGGGCGCCGCCTGCGCGAAACCTGGGACTGGCCCGAGGCCCTGGATGCCCTGGAGATCCCACCCCTCATGATCCAGCCTCTGGTGGAGAACGCCCTGAAACACGGCGTGTCGATGGCCGTGGGGGGTGGGGCCCTGGACGTGAAGGTGGCCAGCCGGGACGGCCACCTCTGGGTGCGCGTCGCCAACACGGGGCCGGCACCGACGGCGGAGCCAGGCCCGGGGCTGGGCCTGCGGAATCTTCGGGACCGGCTGCGCCTCCTGGGGGCTCCGGCGGACGCGTTGCGGTTGCAGCGGGAAGGCGACTGGACCGTGGCCGAGCTGACGCTGGAGGTGAAGGCATGAGTGGGCATCCCCTGCGCGTGCTCGTGGCCGAGGACGAACCCTTCAACCTGCGCCGGTTGTCGCGGCTGCTGCGGGAGGCGGGTTGCGAGGTGGTGGCGGAATTGGAGGACGGGCCCTCGGTGCTGGCATGGCTGGCCCACGGCGAAGCGGTGGACGCCCTGTTCCTGGATATCCAGATGCCCGGCCTCACCGGGCTGGATGTGAACGCGGACCTGCCGCGGCCCATCCCCGTGGTGTTCGTGACGGCCTATGCGGAGCATGCCGTGCGGGCCTTCGAGCAGGCCGCCACGGACTACCTGCTCAAGCCGGTGACGGCCGAGCGGCTGTCAGCCACCCTCCAGCGTCTCCGCACCCAGGTGGGGAATGGGGCCGGTCACGATCCGGCCACGCGCCCCGGGGGGCCCTTCCGGTTCCCCGTGAAGGCGGGGGAGGGCCTGGTACTGGTGGATCTCGCGAAAACCACGCACTTCCTGTTCGAGGATGGCGTCGTGTGGGCCTTCGTGGGTGAACGGCTGCGCACCACCTGGAAGACCCTGGCGGAGGCGGAGCTGGCCCTGGGGCCCCGGGTGGTCCGCGGCCACCGCCACCTGCTGATCCGGCCCGAGGCCGTGCTCGGCGTCCGGACCGGGGATTCGGGTCGTCTGCTCGTGCGCCTCGCTGGAGGAACGGAGCTGGAAGTCAGCCGAGGCGCGGCCCCTGCCCTTAAGGCTCGGCTGGGGCTCACCTGAGTGAACTCTGGACCATCGGGACGATGGTCGAGCATCAGATGGGCAAGCAATTCCCGATAATGGCCGTACCTGCCCCCCTACCTGGAAGGTGGTCCGGCGCTTCTGCCGGTACCTCGGGAGAGTAAGGTCGAGGGGGCCCGGGCCGGGGCGATTCCAAGGTAAAATTAAGCAATAAATTGAGTTATACAATCGAGTGGATTGGTAAAATTAATAGTAATTTAATCAATAGATACTAGACTTGGGAGAGTTCTGCTTTGGGACGAGTGCCCGGCCGACCTTGCCGGGGGGCTCGTCCTCCTTGTCCCCAGGAGTCTCCATGCGTTCGCTCTTCCTTACTCTCGCGGCCAGCACCCTGCTGTTCAGCCAGGGAGTCGTCCAGCATGTCCCCAAGCTGGATCCCAACCTCCCCCCCTACACGCCGGCTCAGGGCGTCAATGCGGTGATCGAAAGCATCGGCGCCGATTCCCTGACGGATGTCTGGGAGGAGTGGAAGTCCGGTTTCAAGGCTCTGCAACCCCAGGTCCAGTTCAAGGTCACCCAGGGCCTGTCCACCACCGCCGTGAAGGCGCTGATGGACAACACGGTGCCCATGATCCATCTCGCCCGCGAGCTCACCCTGGAGGAGCACCAGGCCTTCGAGAAGAAGTTCGGCTACACCCCCACCAAGCTGGTGGTCTGCTATGACGCCTTCATCGTCTTCGTCAATGCCGGCAATCCCATCAAGGACATCGCGATGGACCAGCTGGACGCGGCCTTCTCCACGACCCATCTCGCCGGCTACAAGAAGGATGCGCCTGTGGACACCTGGGGCGACCTGGGCGTCCGGGGCGATTACACCAAGCGTCCCATCCATCCCTACATGCGCGCCGAGGGCACGGCCGCGCGATCCGGCATCCGCGACCTGGTGCTCCTGAAGGGCAAGTACAAGACCACCGTCCATGACGAAGTCGATTGGCCGAGCATCGCGGAGGCGGTGATGACCGATGCCAACGGCATCGGCATCGCCACGCTCTCCAACTGGCTGGCTCGCAACAAGACCCTGGCCGTGACGCCCCTGCAGGCCAAGGATCCGGTGCCGCCGACCCAGGAGAATGTGGTCTCGGGCAAGTACCCCCTGGCCCGGACCTACTACTTCTACGTGAACCGCGCGCCCGGCAAGCCCCTGCCCCCGGCGACCACGGAGTTCCTGCAATACCTCCTCTCCCGCCAGGGGCAGACGGCCGTCGCCCAGGCTTCCCTCTACCCGTTGCCCGCTGAAATCGCCCAGCTGTACCGGAAGCGCCTGCGCAGCAACTGAAGCCGTGTGAACCACGGAAAAGGCGCGGAATCCCCGCGCCTTTTCCGTGGTGGGAATCAAGCCGACCTAGACTTCGGCGATGAGCTCGATCTCGACTTTCGCGCCGCGGGGCAGGGCGGCCACTTGCACGGTGCTGCGGGCGGGCTTGGCACTTCCGAGGGCCTTCTCGTAGGTGGCATTGAAGGCGGCGAAGTCGGCCATGTCCGTGAGGAACACGGTGGTCTTCACCACGCGGTCCCAGCCGGTGTTGGCGGCGGCCAGCACCGCGCTGAGGTTCTTCAGCACCTGCTCGGCCTGGGCCTCGATGGGACCGGTGACCATTTCCATGGTTTCAGGGACGAGGGGGATCTGGCCGGAGGTGAACAGGTGGCCACCGGAGATCTGGGCCTGGCTGTAGGGGCCGATGGCGGCGGGGGCGGTCGGGGTGGCGATGACGCGCATGGAAACTCCTGGTTCGGGTTATTGTCCGCCCTTTTTCCCCCAGCGCCGCTTCTTGTGGCGCCAGTTCCGGCCGGGGCGGGCCGGGGGCGGGAGCGGGGTGTCGAAGGGGGAGGCGGGCTGCTCGAACTCGGCCTCGGATTCACCATCATCAAGGCGGCGCGGGCCTTCTTCGATCTGCTGCAGCACCCACTGGGCGGTGCGGTGCATGAGCGCCGCCAGGCAGAGGCTCGTCTCGATGCGGGCGTGGGGCAGGGGCCCCAGCTGGGTGAACACGGAGGGATCCGGTGGGATGACGCGGGGGATGCTGATCTCGGGCAGGGGCATGGGTAGCGCGTCGTAGGCCTCCTCCGGCAGGTGCCGCCAAGGCTCGAGCTGGGCCTGCTCCCGCTTGAGAAGGTCCGCGACCGTCTGTTGCTTTTTGGGCGGCCGCCCGCGCTTCTTGGGGGCGGCGACAGCCGCGGCCTCCAGGGCGGACTGGAGGGCCTGCATCACCTCGTCGCGGCTCTTGCCCCGCAGGTCGAAGAGCAGCCAGGGATCGCGGTCCAGTGCCTCGGCCATGACGTAGCAGACGGCGGCCACATGTTTGCAGGGATTGGCCCAGTCGGGGCAATCGCAGTGGGTCTGTAGCTCCTTCGGCACGCGCGGATAGAGGCTGGCGCCGGCTTCGCGGAACGTCTCATCCAGGCCCTGCGGCATCTCGCCCGCCAGCAGGGAGGCCACGAAACGGCTCTCCCGGGCGATGCGGGTCAGGGCCTTCTCCCACTGGGCGGCGGTGAGGGCCGGCAGGCCCAGGGTCACGTTGTAGGTCTTGCGGCCATGGACGCGGGCCTGGATCTCGCCGGGCACCACGCCGAAGTGGGACACGTGGCCGTCCTCCGCGTACTTCTTGCCGCGGGGCAGGCGGTTCTCGTAGTCGTCGCCCAGCTTTTCGAGGCCGTTGATCCAGAGGCGGCCCCACCAGGTGGCCCCGAAGCGGTCGGTGTGGCTCATCATGGCGCCACCTCCTTGGTCTTCCGGCGACCCGTTGAAGGGCCGGCTTTCGGCGGTGCGGGCTCGTCTCCGTTCCCTTCATCGGGATCCAGCAGCTCGGCGTCGGGATCCAGCGCCACCAGGCGCCGGAGGGCGTCATCATCCAGCTCGGTGAGCCATCCTTCGCCGCTGCCCACCACGCGATCCGCGAGGTCACGCTTGGATTCCAGCAAGGCGTCGATCTTCTCCTCCAGCGTGCCGATGGTGACGAGCTTGTGGACCTGCACGTTCTTCGTTTGGCCGATGCGGTAGGTGCGGTCCGTGGCCTGGTCTTCCACAGCGGGGTTCCACCAACGGTCGAAGTGGAAGACGTGGGTGGCGGCCGTGAGGTTCAGGCCCACACCGCCGGCCTTCAGGCTCAGCAGCAGCACCGGCGAGGAGTCGGGATCCTCCTGGAAGCTGCGCACCAGTTCGTCGCGGCCTTCCCGCGTGGTGCCACCGTGGAGGAAGGGCGGCTCGAAGCCCAGGGCATCCTGGAGATGGATCTGGAGCCGGTCGCCCATCTCCTTGAACTGGGTGAAGACCAGGGCGCGTTCGCCGGCCTCGACCACTTCCTCGAGCATTTCGGTGAGGCGATCCAGCTTGCCGCTGCGGCCCCGGTAGGGCCCCTGCGCCTTCAGGAACTGGCTCGGGTGGTTGCAGATCTGCTTGAGGTGCGTGAGCAGGGCCAGGATGCGGCCCCGGCGCTCGATGCCCGTGGCGGTGTCCAGCTCTTCGTCCATCTTCGCCACGCGGTATTGGTAGAGATCGGCCTGCTCGCGGCTCAAGGTGGTGAAGACCTTCATTTCCTGCTTCTCGGGCAGGTCCTGGATGATGGTTTTGTCACTCTTCAGTCGGCGCAGGATGAAGGGGCCGATGCGCTGGCGCAGCTCGCCGGCGACATCGGGATCGCGGTATTTCTCGATGGGCGTGGCGAAGTGCTCCTTGAACTGGGATTCGCTGCCGAGGTAGCCGGGAAGGCCGGCGCTCATGATGGCCCACAGCTCGGTGAGGCGGTTCTCGATGGGCGTGCCGGTGAGGGCCAGGCGGAAGTTCCCCCGCAGCTTCCGCACGGCCTTGGCCTGGGCGGAGCCGGCGTTCTTGATGGCCTGAGCCTCGTCCACCACCACCATGCCCCAGGCGTGGGTCGAGAACGTGTCCTCCTCGCGCCGCACCACGCCGTAGGTGGTGAGCACCAGCGTGTGCGGTTGGAAGGTGGTGGGCAGGCGGTCGCGGTTGTTGCCGTGGTGCACGAACACCGGCAGGCTGGGCGCGAACTTGGCCAGCTCGCGCTCCCAGTTGCCCAGCAGCGAGGTGGGACAGACCAGCAGGGTGGCGGGGCCGTGCGTGGGGCTCTGCTCCTGGCGGTGCAGCAGCAGCGCCAGCACCTGGATGGTCTTGCCGAGGCCCATGTCGTCGGCCAGGATGCCGCCCAGGCCCAGACGGGCCAGGCCCTCCAGCCAGGCCAGGCCGCGCAGCTGGTAGGGGCGCAGCTGGCCGCGGAAGCTGGCGGGCTGGGAGATGGGCTTGTCGGGAAGGATCTTCAGGTCCTCGAGCGCGGCGCCGAAGTCACCGGCCACTTCG
This sequence comes from uncultured Holophagaceae bacterium, assembly GCA_963705865.1. GTDB lineage: Bacteria > Acidobacteriota > Holophagae > Holophagales > Holophagaceae > Geothrix. The sequence continues at coordinate 51,653 of CAVPLE010000080.1, forward strand.
ACCTCGATGGCCTCGCTCACGCCGGGAATGCGGGCCGTGCCGGTGAGGGCGGCGGCCAGGGCTTCGCCCTTGGTCATGCTTTCAAAACCGGCGCCGCGGCTGGCCTGCAGGACCGTGGAGATCTGCTTCAGGGTCTCGGGATCCAGGGCCACCCACTTGCCCTTCCAGGCCACCAGGGGGTGCTTGAGGCTCGCCATCTGGGCGAAGTCCTCCACGCTGAGGGCATCGTCGCCCAACATGAGGGACCAATCGGCGCTGACATTGCCCTCCAGGCCCGCCTGGACTTGGAGGTCGGCCTCCTCCACGCTGCGGGCGCCCAGGCGCACCTTGGCACGCAGGCGCTTGGCCCCGCCGAAGTCCGCCAGGGCCTCGGGGATGTGGACGAGGAACCCGGCCTCCTTCAGCTGGGCCGCGCCCCGGGTCAGGAAGCCCCAGGCCTCGGTGGGGCGGAGCAGCAGATCCTCAGGTCGCTGCCCCGAGAGGGTTCGTTCGAGCGCGGGGAAGAAGGGCGCGGCGCGGGCCAGGCCGCGCAAGAGAACCTGGCGGGCCTGGAGGACCTCGGGTTCCGTGCTCGGTTCCCAGAGCTTGGCCACGCTGATGTCCACCCCGGCCTCAGTCTCCAGGCCCACCTTGAGGATCCAGCCCTCCTCGGCGAGCCGATCGGCCTCCTGCACGGCCTGGCTGTGGGTGGGCACGGGCGGTGTTTCCAAGGCCAGGCGGGGCCGCAGCCACTGGGGGCGGGCGCCTTCGCTCCACTGGGCCAGCTGCTCGCCCAGGGTGCGCTCGGTGATGCCGATGGTGGGGAACTCGGGCAGCTGGTGGGACAGGGCCACCATGAGGCGTTCGTCCCAGGGCAGGCGGTCACGCTTGTGGCCCCGCAGCCGATGGACGAGGCCCAGGCGCGGATCGTCACCCGCCCGCAGGCCCCCGGCCACGAACCGCATGACGAAGTCGGCGCCATCTTCCAGGAAGGCTGCCAGTACCGCATCGACGGAAGGCGGCATCGCCAAGTCATCCTCGATGTCGAAGGCGTCCAGCTCGCCCAGAGCCACGGTCTTGGTGAAGGCCCAGGTGTCGTTCTCGGGAAAGGCCAGGGCCGCGGGCGGCATGGCTTCCGCCAGCTGGCGCAGGGCCGTGCGGTCGGAGGGGCTGGTCAGGCTCACGCCCCAGCGGGCCTTCCAGGGGTTGCCCTTGGTGTCCAGCTGGGGCAGCAGGGCGCCGCGGACCACGAGCGACTGGAGCAGGCGCAGGGCCGCGGCCCAGTAGCGGAGGGTGGGGCCGGCGTTGCCGGGCCGCAGGGCCAGGGTGGACAGCCAGGGGTAGGCCCGCTGCCAGCGGAGGGGCAAGGCGTGCATCTCCACCAGGGAGGCGTCCGGCAGGAAGATCTGCGCCTTGGCGGGAGTCAGGCGCTCCCGCCCTTGCAGTTCGCCCGGCAGGGTCCGGAGGGCGCGGGCCCACTCGGCGGGTTCCACCGCCTCGGGCATGCAGAGCAGGAAGCCCCGATCCTGGGGCCGGTACTGGAGGAAGGGGTTCAGCATGGAGTGGCGCTAGGCTGACAAGGGGCATCTGGCAGCACCTGGGCTGGCGGATGGAGGCGGAGCATAGACATCGAGCGGTGCCCGTGCTGCCCGATGTAGGCTGAGAGCCGGGGGGCTGGGTGATGAGACTCGGGTTTGCAAGCGATCATGCGGGGTTCGACCTGAAAGAACGGCTCAAAGCCTGGGCGCTGGGTCAAGGACATGAGGTGGTGGACTTCGGCACGGACGGGGCGGCCTCGGTGGACTATCCAGATTTCGCGCATCGGGCGGCGGAGGGCCGGGACCGGTGGGAGCGCCTGGTGCTGGTCTGCGGATCCGGCATCGGCATCAGCATCGCGGCCAACCGCCATGCTGGCATCCGCTGCGCGCTGGTGACCTCCCCCGAGCACGCGGCACTGGCACGGCAGCACAATGACGCGAACGCCATCGCTTTCGGCCAGCGGCTGACGGATCCGCTCAAGGCGGAATACTACCTGAAATTGTTCCTGGAAACACCTTTTGAAGGAGGGCGCCACCAGGGGCGCGTGGACAAGATCGAATGGAAGGGCTGCTGATGCGCCGCGGCGACGAGTTCCGACGCCTTGAATTTGAAACCGGCATCCAGCTCCATGCCGCCGGGTCCTGCCTGGTGAAGCTGGGCCGGACCCACGTGCTGTGCTCGGCCAGCTTGGAGGACAAGGTGCCGGCCTGGATGAAAGGCCGGGGCACCGGCTGGCTGACCGCCGAGTACGGCATGCTGCCCGCGGCCACGAACACCCGGTCAGACCGGGAAGCCTCCCGTGGCAAACAACAGGGTCGCACGGTGGAGATCCAGCGGCTCATCGGCCGCAGCCTTCGCCAGGCGATCGATCTGGTCGCCCTGGGCGAGCGCACCCTCACGGTGGATTGTGATGTGCTGAACGCCGATGGCGGCACCCGCTGCGCGGCCATCACCGGGGCCTGGGTGGCCGTGGCGCTGGCGCTGAAGGCCAGGGGTCTGGAGGCAGCCCTGGTCCGGCAGGTGGCCGCGGTGAGCGCGGGCATCGTGGAGTCCGGTGAAGGCCGTCGGGGCCTGGTGTTGGACCTGGAGTATGAGGAGGACCACCGGGCCGCCGTGGATTGCAACCTGGTGGCGGCCCGACCCGCCATGAGTGAGGCTGCCGCCGGCGACCTGATGCTGGTGGAGCTGCAGGGCACGGGTGAAGGCCGGCCCTTCAGCCGGGGTGAGGCGGATGGCTTGGTGGATCTGGGCCTGGTCGGCTGCGCCGCCCTCATGGAGGCACAGCGGGCGGCCCTCGCATGAGATCCGGCCCGCTCGCCACGGCCCGAAGCCTGGTATTGCTGGGGCTTCCGGTCCTGCTGGCGGGTCAGGTCGTTCCCTTGATGCCACCCGCGCCGAACCCGCCCGCGGTTCCGCGGCGCATCGAGGTCAAGGTCCAGCCGCCGGACATGGTGTTCCGCTTCGTGCCCAGGGTGGAGGTCCCCGGCATGCCGCGGGTGGCCCTGGCCCTCAGCGGGGGCGGGGCCCGGGGTCTGGCCCACATCGGGGTGCTGCAGCGCTTCGAGGAGGTGGGCTTCCCCCTGGACAGCGTCACGGGGACCAGCGCCGGGGCCATGGTGGGGGCCCTCTACGCCAGCGGCTTCTCGGGCAGCGAGATCGAGAACCTCTTCCGCCGCCTGGACCTGACCCGCGCCTTCCTGGAGCCGCTGCTGCGGAACCCCGGCGAGACCCTGGACGAGCAGGAGGACCGCGAGTCCACCTTCATGTCCATCGAGCGGAAGAACGGGCAGACGATATTTGCCCAGGGGCTGCGGAGCGGCCTGGAGGTGCAGCGCACCCTCCAGGGTCTGCTGGCCCGGGGCGCCTACTTCTCCGAAGGGGACTTCGACCGGCTGCAGCGGCCCCTCCGGATCCTGGCCACGAACCTGGAAACGGGCCAGGGGCGGGTCTTCGGCAACGGGGACCTGGTGGAGGCCGTGCGCGCCTCCATGGCGGTCCCCGGGGGCTTCCGGCCCGTGATGATCGAAGGGCAGCAGTATGTGGATGGGGCGCTGGTGGAGAATCTGCCGGTCTCCACGGCGAAGGAGGCCTTCCATCCCGATGTGGTCATCGCCGTGGACATCAGCAGTCCCCTGGAGCATCGCCAGGCCACCAGCATCTTCTCCGTGGCCTCCCGCAGCCTGGATCTGGTGGTGGAGCGCCGCCAGTGGGAGAGCCGCGCCGCGGCGGACTTCCTCATCCGGCCCGACATCCGCGACGCCCCCTTCCTGGAGTACGGGAGCCTGGCGCCGAAGCTGGTGCTTCAGGGCCGCGAGGCCTTCGATGCCCGCCTGGTGGAGCTCTCGGCCCTCCTGCGCGGGAAGACCGCGGGGCATGAGGTCCTGCCGGCGGATCGGGTGGTCTTCGAGAGCCCCGTTCCCGTCGGGGAGACCCTGGAGGGGATTCTGTCCACGACCCTGAAACCCGTCCCCGGTGCTGGCCCCGGTGCTGGAGGTTTCTCCCTGCTGGATGTGCGGATCTTCCTCCAGCAGATCCTGGTCCACGGCCTCGCGCGCGAGGCCTGGGCCACCGTGGAGCCCGACCGGACCCTGACCCTCCACCTGCGGCCCTATCCGCCGGTGACCGAGCTGGCCGTGAACGCGCCGCCGGCCTGGATCCCCCGCGTCGAGCGGGCCCTGGCCGATCGGATCCAGGTCGGCCTTCCCTTCAATCCCAAGGCCTTTGGCGAGGTGGTGTCCCAGGTGGTCTACAGCCTGCTGATGGAGGGCAGCCCCCTCGTGGATGCGCGGGGGTCTGGCTTCGACCTCCAGTCCGGCCGCCTCAGCGTGGTCCTCCGGGAACCCCTGATCACCCAGGTGGATGTGTGGCCCGCGTCCGGGCCCAGGGTGGACGAGTCCCACCTGCTGCGGATCCTGGGGCGCCTGGAGGGGGAGCCGTTCCGGCCGGTCAGCCTCCAGCAGCGCATCGCCCTGGCAGAGCACCGGCTCCATCTGGCTGAGCTGCACTACTTCACGCGCCCCGACCGCCGGGGCGGAACCATCCTGACCCTCATCCCCGTGCCCCAGCGGCAGGATCGTTTCGACCTGTCCCTGGGCTACGAAAGCACCCTGGGGGGTGAGCTGGGCCTGACCTACCAGGCCCTCAACCTGGGTTTCACGGGCTCGGAACTGGAGCTGAGCGCGGCCCGCAACCGGCTGCAGCAGCAGGCCACCTTGGCTCTGCGGGCCCCGTTCGGCTTTTCGCCGGGAGCGGGCATGGAGCTCAGTGGGAACTACTGGCAGCAGCGCCTGGAGGTGCCGCCGCTGTGGCCCGTCCCCCAGCTCCCCGTCGGGGGGGTGGAAGGCCGCATCAGCGCCTCGGATCTGGTGCTGCGGACCTACTTCCGGTTCAGCAACCTGGGGACAGGGAAGGTGAGTTTCGACCTGGAGCGGCGGAACGTGGCCTTCCTGGAGGAGGGGCTGCGCCAGACCCAGGCCCAGGACGCGGCCTTCCTCTCCGCCGAGTGGGACAACTTCGACCGGCACACCCTGCCCCGGGAGGGGCTGCTCCTGAGGCTCCGGGGCGGCACGGGCCGGACGAAGGCCGGAGCCCTTCCCGGCGGCGACTTCCAGCAGGCCTACTTCCGGGTCCGGGGCCTGCACTCGTTCAGCGAGTCCGTGGGGGCCGACCTGGACCTGGAGTGGGGCCAGGGCCGCCGGCTGCCCCTGGACCGCTGGTGGGTGCTGGGAGGGCCTTCCTTCGTCCTCGGCTCCCAGGCTTCGGGTTTCATGGCGCCCAACTTCGGCGGGGTGAGGTTCGGCGTACCCTTCCGCATTTACAGCGGCCTGGGTCTCACCCTGGAGGTGGTGCCGCGCTTCGACCTGGCCTGGCTGTCCCAGGAGGCGGGCACGCTCTTCCAGTCGGACACCGGCTACCGGGCCGAAGGCAAGGGGCTCCTGCTGCGCACCACCCTCCTGTCCAAGTTCTATGTGGAGCTGTCCTATGGGTTCCTCAAGCTGAGGACCCCCCAGGGAACCCGCCCGGCCACGGGCAGCTTCGACGTGGTCATCGGGACCCAGTCTTTCGACGTCTGGAAACGCCACTAGGCGTAGGCGGTCTGTGTCAGGCGGTCTGTGATCGCCTGCACAGGAGGCCCATCCATTCCGGGCTGATACCCTGGAGACCTGGAATTCCATCCGCTCTTTCCCGAGGCCGCCATGCGCTACCTGCCCTCTTCCCCCGCCGAAGATCGAGCCCTTCTGGACACGATCGGGGTCGCCCGCGCCGAGGAGCTCCTCGGGGGCATCCCAGAAGCCTTGCGCCTGAAAGGCCCGCTGAACCTGCCCACCCAGGGCTCGGAGCAGGAAGTGACCTGGCAGATGCTGGACCTGGCCAACAAGAACACGCGGTTCTGCGCCCAGTTCCTGGGTGCGGGCGCCTACGACCACTTCGTGCCTTCGGCCATCGACGCCATGGTGAGCCGCCAGGAGTGGTTCACGGCCTACACGCCCTACCAGCCCGAGATCAGCCAGGGCACGCTGCAGCACATCTTCGAATACCAGACGCTCATCTGCGACCTGACCGGCCTGGACGTGACCAACGCCAGCCTCTACGACGGCGGCACCGCCTGTGTCGAGACCGCCCTCATGGCCGTGCGCGTCCAGAAGAAGCGGCACACGGTCCTGGTGAGCCGCGGCCTGCATCCCCTCTACCGCCAGGTGCTCAAGACCGCCTTCGCGCCCCATGACGACCTGAAGCTGGTGGAAGTGGGCCTCAAGGATGGCGTCACGGACCTGGCGGACCTCCAGGCCAAGCTAAACGGCGACGTGGCCGTGGTGATGGTGGGCTACCCCAACTTCCTGGGCGCCGTGGAGGACCTCACGGCCCTGGCGGGTCCCGTGCATGCGGCCGGTGCCCTGCTGGTGAGCGTCACCCAGGAGGCCCTGGCCTTCGGGTGGCTGGAAGCCCCCGGCAAGGTGGGCGCCGACATGGCCTGCGGCGAGGCCATGTCCTTCGGCAACAAGCCCACCTTCGGCGGCCCCTTCCTAGGCTTCCTGGCGGTGAAGGACGCCCACAAGCGCGAGATCCCCGGCCGCGTGGTGGGCCAGACCAAGGATCTGGACGGCCGCACGGGCTACGTGCTGACGCTCACCGCCCGTGAGCAGCACATCCGCCGCGACAAGGCCACCAGCAACATCTGCTCGAACCAGGGCCTCGTCGCCCTGCGCGCCAACATCTACCTGCAGCTGGCAGGCCCTGAGGGACTGAAGGGCCTGGCGGAGCAGAACGTGGCCAAGGCCCAGTACCTGCGCCAGCGCCTGCTGGAACTGCCGGACATGGAGCCGGTCTCCGATCAGCCCTTCTTCAACGAGTTCGTGCTGCGCTACAAGGGCGACATGGCCGCGCTGCAGGAGGCCTGCCTCGCGGAAAGCCTGCTGCCGGGCCTGGACCTGGGCCGCTTCTACCCCGAATACCAGGGCTGCATCCTCTGGTGCGCGACAGAACTCCACACCCGCCGGATGATCGAGAGCCTCGTCGAGATCCTGGCCCGCGTTCCCGCCACCGTCTAGACGCTGGCTTCACCACGGAGGCACAGAGTGCACGGAGTTGTCACGGAGAGAAGCACGGAGGGCGCGGTGGCTGTGCCCCCATGCCCCCGTGTCCTCTCCGTGGGTTTCCGCCGTGATCTCCGTGCCTCCGTGGTGGATCTGTTTGGCCCGTCCATGATCGTCGATCCCTCGAATCCTCTCAGGTGACCCCATGTTCCTCCGCCAGCGCGAACCCCTCTCCTTCGAGCGCTCCGTCCCCGGCAAGCGGGGCATGGACCTGCCCAGGCTCGATGTGCCCGCCGCCCAGGACACCCGCCCCGCCCACCTCAAGCGCAGCGGCTTCGACGCCCTGCCGGAGCTGAGCGAGGTGGAGGTCATCCGCCACTTCACGCGCCTCTCCAAGTGGAACTACGGCGTGGACGACGGCATCTACCCGCTGGGCTCCTGCACCATGAAGCACAACCCCCGGCTCAACGAGAAGGTCGCCGGGCTGCCCGGCTTCACGGACAGCCACCCCATGGCGCCGGATGCCCTGGTGCAGGGCAACCTGGAGATGGTCTACACCCTCCAGGAGTGGCTGAAGGAGATCACCGGCCTGGCAGGCGTCACCCTCCAGCCCAGCGCCGGCGCCGCCGGCGAGCTCACGGGCGTCATGCTCATCCGGGCCTACCACGTGGCCCAGGGCGCCAAGCGCCGCGTCGTCCTCATCCCCGACAGCGGCCACGGCACCAACCCCGCCACCGCCGCCATGGCAGGCTACGAAGTCGTGGAACTGCCCTCGCGGCCCGACGGCACCATCAGCTTCGAGGATGTCACCGATCCCGTGAACGGCAAGGTCCGTAAGGGCCTGAAGACCTTGGTGAACGAACTGGGCACCGAGATCGCCGGTGCCATGATCACCAACCCCAACACGGTCGGCGTCTTCGAGTATCGCTTCAAGGAGATCAGCGACCTGCTGCACGGCGTGGGGGCCCTGGTCTACATGGACGGCGCCAACATGAACGCCCTCGTGGGCGTGGCGCGGCCCGGCGACTTCGGCGTGGACGTCATGCACCTGAACCTGCACAAGACCTTCTCCACGCCCCACGGCGGCGGCGGCCCTGGCGCCGGCCCCGTCTGCTGCGTCGAGAAGCTCCTGCCCTTCCTGCCGGTGCCCGTGGTGGTGCGCGACACCGTGAAGGTGGGTGAAGGCGAAGTGCCCAGGCACACCTATCGCATGGAGTGGAACCGCCCCCAGAGCATCGGCAAGGTGCACACCTTCTACGGCAACTTCGGGATCCTGGTGCGGGCGCTGACCTACTGCCTGAGCCATGGTTCCGATGGCCTGCGGGAGGCCACCCTGCGCGCCATCGTGAACGCCAACTACATCCGTGCCCGGCTCAAGGGCGCCTACGCCCTGCACATCGATTCGCCCAGCCTGCATGAGGTGGTGTTCAGCGACACGCTCCAGGCCAAGCACGATGTCCACACCCTGGACATCGCCAAGCGCCTCATCGACCACGGCTACCACCCGCCCACGATCTACTTCCCCCTGATCGTGCCCGGCGCGCTGATGATCGAGCCCACGGAGAGCGAGGACAAGGGCGAGCTGGATGCCTTCTGCGACACCATGCTCGCCATCGCGAAGGAAGTGGAGACGGACCCGGAGGCCCTGCACCAAGCCCCCACCCTCGCGCCCATGCGCCGCATGGACGAGACCACCGCAGCCCGCAAGCCCGTGCTTCGGTGGATCAAGTCCTAGTCTTTTCCGCTGCGAAAATCGCGGGCCATCAGGCCCGCGATTTTCGTATGCCTCCGCCTTCGGCGGAGCCGGAATCAATCGTGCGGAATGAGGTGGACGGCCGCGGCCTTGAGGATGGCGCAGACCTGATCGCCTTCGGTCAGCTGGAGGTCCGCGCAGGCCTGGCGGGTGACGAGGCTCTCCAGCGGGAAGCCGGCATCCAGGGCGATGCGCACGAGCGAGCCTTCGGGGTGCAGGGCGGTGATCCTCGCCGGGAGCCGATTGCGGACGGTGGAGCCCGGCCCGGGGCCGCAGCCACGCTCCACGGCCACATCCTCGCCCCGGATGCAGACGAAGGCCTGCTGGCCGAGGCCGCCGGAATCCGCCGCGAAGATGCGGGCGTTGCCCACGGCCAGGGAGGCCATGCCCTCTGATATGGCTTCCACCCGGCCCAGCACCACGGTCTCCACGCCCAGGATTCGCGCCACGGCAGGATCCGTGGGCCGGTCGAAGACTTGCTGGATGTCGCCGCTCTGGCAGACCTGGCCCTGGTCCATCACCACCAGGCGGTCGCCCAGCTGGAGGGCTTCGGCGCGGTCGTGCGTGACCAGGACCGTGGGGATGTCCAGGGAGCGGAGCAGGTCACGCAGGTCTTTGCGGAGGCGCAGCTGCGAGGGCCGATCCAGGGCGGACAGGGGCTCGTCCAGCAGCAACAGGCCAGGTTTCCGTGCCAGGGAGCGGCCCAGGGCCACACGCTGCTGTTGTCCTCCCGACAGCTCACCGGGTTGCCGGTCGCCAAGGCCTTTCAGATCGAGCAGGACCAGGAGTTCCTCCACGCGGGCATCCCGTTGCTCCCGCGGCGAAGTCAGGCCGTAGCTCAGGTTCGCCGCCACGCTGAGGTGCGGGAACAGGTGGTAGGCCTGGGGCAGGAAGCCCAGGTCCCGGGCCTGGGGTGGCAGGTGGATGTGGCGCTCGGCGTTCGACCAGTAGGACCCGTCAACCTGGATGGCGCCGCGATCCGCCCGTTCCAGCCCGGCCAGCAGCCGCAGGGCCGTGGTCTTGCCGGACCCGGAGGGGCCGAAGAGCACTGTCACGGAGAAGCCCGGCCGCGGAATCTCGAACTGGGCCTTGATGGCGGCGCCACCCGGGAAACGGCGCTCGGCGTCTGCCTGCAGGTAGGGGCCGACGCCCGGGGCGGTGGGGATCAGATGAGCGTCCACGGCTTCCTCTGGCGGCGCCGAAGCGCGTAGGTGAACGCGAGCACGAGGAACGACACGCCCAGCAGCAAGGCGGCCGTGCGGGCCGCCGGGGCGTAGTCCATGGCCTGCACCTGGTCGTAGATCGCGATGCTCACGGTGCGGGTGCGGCCCGGCAGGTTGCCGCCCACCATGAGCACCACGCCGAATTCGCCCAAGGTGTGCGCGAAGCTGAGCACCAGCCCCGTGAGGATGCCCGCCCAGGACAGTGGCGCGATCACGCGGAGGAACGTGCTGGGCCGCGACACGCCCAGGCACCAGGAGGCTTCGATCAGGCCCCGATCCACCGAGGCGAAGGCGGCGGCCAGGGGCTGGATCATGAAGGGCAGGCTGTAGAGCACCGAGGCGATGAGCAGGCCCTCGAAGGAGAAGGGCAGGGTGCTGCCGAAGAGGCCCTCCCAGGCGCGACCCAGCGGACTGCGCGGCCCCATGGCCATGAGGAGGTAGAAGCCCAGCACCGTGGGCGGCAGCACCAGGGGCATGGCCACCACGGCCTCCACCAGGAACTTCCATCGGCGCCGTGAGAAGGCCAGCCAGTAGGCCAGGGGCAGCCCGAGGATCAGCAAGACCGCGGTGGTGAGAGAGGCGAGCCAAAGGCTCAGGCGGATGGCTTCCCAGTCCATCAGTGGCCTTCCGTGGTGAAGCCGTACCGGCGAAGGATCGCCAGCCCTTCCGGCGACCGCAGGAAATCCCGGAAAGCCAGGGCGACGGCCCGGTTCCGGGCATGGTTCAGGATCACGCCGCCTTGATCCAAGGGCGGGTAGGCGTCCTGAGGGACCTCCCACATCCGACCCGAGGCGGCCATGACCGGGGCCTTGGCCAGGGACAACGCGAGGATGCCGATATCGGCGGCGCCGGTCTGCACGAACTGGGCGGTCTGGCCGATGTTCTCGCCGAAGACCAGGCGGGGCGTCACGGCTTCCAGCAGCCCGAGTTTCCGGAGTGCCGCCTCGGCGGCTTTTCCGTAGGGGGCATGACGGGGATTGGCGATGGCCACCTTGCGGGCGGCGGGATGCAGGAGGGCTTGCATGCCCAGTTGCTCCAGGGGGATGGGGGAATGCTTCGGCACCCAAAGCACCAGGCGGCCCCGGCTGTAGCGGAATTCCGTGGTTCCGTCCGCCAGGCCGGCCGCCACCAGCTTCTTCGGGTAGTCGAGATCGGCGGAGAGGAAGAGGTCGAAGGGGGCCTTGTTCGTGAGCTGGGTGTAGAAGTTGCCCGAGGAACCGTAGGTGATGGCGACGTCCAGACCGGGCTGGGTCCTCGTGAAAGCGGCTTTCGCTTCCGTCAGGGCGAACTGCAGGTCCGCGGCGGCCGCGATGGTCAGGGTGGCCGAAGGAGGGGCCGACCGCCCCGTGGCCCCGAGTACGAAGATCCCGAGGAAGGTCAGCGCGGCTCGCAGGTGGTGTCGGAGATCGGGCATGGCGGCTCCGGGCGGGGTGCATCGGGCGGCAGCGCGCCTATCCGATTCTATGCCGTTCAGTCGTGAAAGATTGCGGCGGGTGGGTCGGCCCGTCATCATTCCACGGGAATGCCACCACTCCACTGACTGGACCGACCGGGTTTCCCGCCTGCAAGGCTCCAGTCGCCTGGCCCCGAAGGGATGTCGCATGCCCGCGTTCCTCAGCCGGTTCCGCATCGCCGCCAAGCTTTGGCTGGGCTACAGCGCCGTGGCGGCGATCCTGGCGGGGCTGGCCCTGATCCAGCTCGCCATCCTCCACCAGGAGGAAGCCCAGGCCCTCCGGATTTTCGAAAACCGCCTGGTGCCCGTGCGCCAATTGAAGATCGTGTCGGACGCCTACGGCATCCGCATCCTCTTCGCCGCCCGCCAGGTGCGGGGCGGCACCCTGGAACCGGCCGAGGGGCTCGCGAGGGTGCGCTCAGCCCGGCACGAAGCGGATCGCCAGTGGACGGCGTTCAAGGCCTCGGCCCCGGCCCAGACGGATGCCGGGGTGTTGGCTCGCGTGGACGGCCTCACGAGGTATGTGGCGAGGGATCTCGACCGCCTGGAGCAGCTCCTGACCGAGGGTCGACTGCCGGAGCTCGGACGGTTCGTGGACGACGATCTGCTGCCGGAGATCCTGCCCCTCACGAACCTCCTCGCGGGTCTGGTGCAGGCTCAGGAGGACGCCGCCCAGCGGACCATGGAGGAAATGGCGGGCCGGGCCCGACGAACCCGGGCCTTGTCCTACGCCATGATCCTGGCGGGCCTGGCGACGGCCCTGGCTCTCGGCTACCTGATCACCCGGGATCTCTCCGGAAGCATCCGGGGGATGGTGGATCAGGTGCGCCGCGCCGCCGGGGGCGACCTGATGGCCAGGGTCGAGACCAAGGGGCGGGACGAACTCGCGGACATGGGGCGCGAACTGAACCGCATGGTCGCGCGGCTGCGGGACACCATCCATGCCCTGGCCGAACGGGAGGCCAGCGAGCGGGCGGTCCTGGAGAACGCCCGGGTGGCCATCATCGTCCGGGATAGCGAGGGGGTGGTGCGCCGCTTCAACCCCCATGCCGAAGATCTCCTGGGGTACCGTGCCGAGGAGGTGATCGGTCAAAGTTCCGCGATCTGGCTCGATCCCCAGGAGGTGGCGGCTCGCGCCCAGGAGCTGGCGCAGCGCGCGGGGCGTTCCGTGCCCTCGGAGATCGACGTCATCCGCTTGCTGACGGCGGCCGGGCCCGACCAGCGGGAATGGACCTTCCTGGTCCGGG
>CAVPLE010000081.1:0-32753 GCA_963705865.1 uncultured Holophagaceae bacterium
GCGACATGTGCCATCCGCGCGCTGCCGCTGGAGACGCAGCCGTGGATCGTCGCCATGACCGCCGGAGCCATGCGCGAGGACCGCGACGCCTGCCTGGCGGCCGGCATGGACGACTACGTCAGCAAGCCGGTGCAGGTGCACGAGCTCGGGGCCGCCATCCAGCGCACCGCCGCCGCTGCCGCCCCGCTTCGGCGGAGGGGGCCCCGCCGGCGACTTCCGATCCTCGCTGATCACCCGCCTTCCGGCTGTGTGCGCAGGCGCCCCTTCCGTGCGGCGGCTGACTACTCGGACGTCTGGACAACTGCGCAACGACGACCGCGGCGGGCGCGACGCGCTCTACCCGGCCCTCGGCGCGACGCAGGACGTCTGCCAACCGGGGCCGCTGACGAGTTGCGGTAGCGCACTCAAATCAAAGTTCCAGATTCGCGACTGACGCGTCCGACGGCAAGGACAAGCTGCTCTGGAAGTGGCTCAACGGCGAGGCGACCGCGGCGGCGGACTTCGGCTCGCCCGACGCCTCGACAGCAATACGTCGGTGTCAAGCAGCACCAGCAGCAACATCGCCATCGGCGATGCGGGGCGTGAGGCTGGCCAGCAGGTCCAGATCCTCCATGCGGCCCTCGCCGTGCTCGATGCGGTAGAGGACCATCTCCATCCAGTTGCAGCCTTCGCGGCAGGGCGTGCACTGGCCGCAGCTCTCGTGGGCGTAGAAGCGGATGAGGCGCAGCGTGGCCTGCACCATGCAGGTGTCCTCGTCCATGCAGATGAGGCCGCCGGAACCGGCCATGGAGCCGCGGGCCTTCACGGTGTCGAAGTCCAGCGGGCAGTCGAAGTCCTTCTCGTCGAACATGGGCGCGCTGGCGCCGCCGGGGATGATCGCCTTGATCTTCTTGCCGGTGCTGGAGCCGCCCGCCAGCTCGTTCACGACGAAATCCATGGGCGTGCCCAGGGGCAGTTCGAAGAGGCCGGGGCGCTTCACGTGGCCGCTGACACCGAAGATGCGGGTGCCCGTGTTCTTGGGGGTGCCCAGCTTGGCGTACTCGGCGCCGCCCATGCGGAGGATGGGGGGCACGGCCGCCAGGGTCTCCACGTTGTTCACGGTGGTGGGCTGGCCGAAGGCGCCCTTGGCCGCGGGAAAGGGCGGCTTCACGCGGGGCTCGCCGCGGCGGCCCTCCAGCGAGTTCAACAGGGCCGTCTCCTCACCGCAGATGTAGGCGCCGGCGCCGCGGTAGACCAGGATGTCGTAGTCCCAGCCCGTGCCCATGATGTTCTTGCCGAGGTAGCCGGCGTCGCGGGCCTGCTGGAGGGCGGTCTCGAGCTTCTCGATGAGCCAGAGGAACTCGCCGCGGATGTAGACGAAGCCCAGCTTGCACTGCATGGCCCAGCCGCCGATGATCATGCCCTCGATGAGCTGGTGCGGGTTGTACTCGAGGATGGCGCGGTCCTTGAACGTGCCGGGCTCGCCCTCGTCGCCGTTGCAGACCAGATAGCGGGTGAACTTCCGCTCAGGGGTGTCCTTGGGCATGAACGACCACTTCAGGCCGCAGGGGAAGCCCGCGCCGCCACGACCGCGGATGCCGGAGGCCTTCATCTCCTCGACCACGGCCACGGGCTCCAGTTTCAGCGCGGCCTTCATGGCCACGTAGCCTTCGTGCTTCTGCTCGTAGACCTTGAGGTGCCAGTTGTCCAGGTCGCCCGCGCCGCGGAGCATCAGGTTCGGGTACTTGTCCGTGCCGAAACCGGGGAAGGTGTAGATCTGGGGATCGGGCTTGGTGCGGATGGCGGCCATTGATTCCCCCTACTGCGCCCAGGGGCGGTAGTCACCCCGCTTGCAGGCTTCCATGACCTCGATGAGCTTCTGCTCATCCACGAACTCATCGTAGACATCGTGGTTCACCTGCACGCAGGGACCGCTGCCACAACCGGCGAGGCACTCCACTTCCTCTACGCTCCACATCCCATCGGCGCTGGGGCCCTGCCCCGGTTTCACGCCGGTCTTCTCGCAGACCTTCTCCAGCAGCTGGGCCGCGCCGCGCAGGGCGCAGCTGATGTTGGTGCAGACCGAGAAATGGAATTTCCCGACGGGCGCCTTCTGGTACATCGTGTAGAAGGTGGCGACGCCGAAGACATGGCCCTCGGGGATGCCGATGGCCTTGGCCACGGCCTTCATGGCCGAGAGGCTCACGAAGCCGAACTCACGCTGGGCGATGTGCAGGGCCGGCAGCGTGGCCGCGAGCTTGTCGGGGAACTTGGCCATGATGGCCTGGATTTCCGCCAGGGCTTCGGGGCTGAATTCCTTCCGCTCGGATTCCGGAAGCCGCAGGCCCGGGGCCATGGGTTCGTTCGCGGTGTCGGGAGGCAGGGGATGATTCATGGGCGCGCTCGCATGAACGGCCAGTTTAGCCCAAAGAAGATGAGGGGCACCCAGCCAAAGCGGGTGCCCCCCATCACGAACAGGATGATCCGGTTACTTCTTGGCGACCGGCGTGACCTTGCCGGCCTCGGCGTTCAGGCTGACGGCCACGGTCTCACCGATGACGCCGGGGAAGGTCTTGATGCCGAATTCATTGCGGTTGAGGCTGAGTGCGCCATCAATGAAGCCTGCCACCACGGTGCCGGGGGCCATGCCCGCCTGGGTCCCCGCGTTGGTGATGGGGAAGGTGATGCGCTTGGTCACGCCGTGCAGGGTGAAGTCGCCAGTGATCTCCAGCTTGCCCTTGGCCACTTCCTTGACGGCCGTGCTCTTGAAGGTGATGACGGGGAACTTCGCCACGTCGAAGAAGTCAGGGGACTTCAGGTGCTTGTCCCGGGCCTCGTTGTCCGTGGTGAGGCTGGTGGCGTCGATGGTGACGTCCACGCTGGATTTGCTGATGTCGGCGGTGTCGACCTTGATGAGGCCCTCGAACTTCGTGAAGCGGCCGCTCACCTTGGCCAGCAGGTGGCTGACCTTGAAGCTCACCTCGCTGTGGACGGGGTCGATCTTGTAGGTGTCCTCGCTGGCCAGAGCGGGCACGGCCGCCAGGGCGAGGGTGGCGAGCAGGACGCGGAAGGGGTGACGCATGTGACCTCCAGGGAATAGGTGTTTCACCATGAAAATAAGTTTGGATCGATTTTAAGAAGTTGCAACACCTTTTTTGGGAGAAATCTGTCAATCTTGGATTCGCAGGAGCAGGACCATGCACATCCAGGAAGAACTCCAGATCACCAAGCCCCTTGAACCCGGCCATGAAGTGGCCCTGGCGCTCCTCTTGACCCGGGAGTACGTGGCGCGCCTCTTCGACCAGGCGCTCTACGAGCCAGAGGATCTTTCCGATCAGCAGTTCAACGTGTTGCGCATCCTTAAGGGTGGCGGGAAGGACGGCTACCTCGTGAAGGACATCCGCTGCCGGATGATCTACCGGTTCGCGGACGTGCCGCGCCTCGTAAACCGCCTAGAGGCCCGGGGCCTGGTGAAGCGCTGCGAGAACCCGGCCGACCGGCGGGGCAGCCGGGTCCAGATCACGGTCAAGGGCCTGGCCCTTGAAGCCCGGATGCACGATCGCCACCAGGCCCTCAGCCAGCAGGTGGACCGCTGTCTCAGCGTGGAGGAGCGCACCCAGCTCCTGGCCATGCTGGAGCGCCTGCGGGACGACTACCGGACCCAGTTGGAAGCGCTGGGCAAGTAATCAGGCGATCGGCGCGTCAGCGGTCGAGCTCACCCGCAATGATGCTTACTCAGCGCTTCGCGCCTCGCCCTTCGGGCGGTGCCTGCGGCACCGTGGGACTCGCTGCGCTCGTCCTCATGGCGCCCCTGCCGTTGTAGGCTGTGGTCGCTTAGCGATCCAACTCGCCCGCAATGATATTCATTGCGCCAAGCACCGCGACGGCGTCGGCGATCAGGCAGCCTTTCACCTGGTCGTGGAAGCTGCTGAAGATGGGGAGGCAGGGGGGGCGGACCCGGATGCGGTAGGGGTTCTTGCCGCCATCGCTCACGATGTAGAAGCCCAGCTCGCCATTGGCGGCTTCGGTGGCGCTGTAGACCTCGCCCACGGGCATCTCCATGCCATGCATGATGAGCTTGAAGTGGTGGATGAGGCTTTCCATCCGGGTGTAGACCTTCTCCTTGGGCGGCAAGGCGATCTTGGGATCGTCCACATTCACGGGCCCGGGTTCGAGGCGGTCCAGGACCTGGCGGATGATGCGCAGGCTCTGGCGCATCTCTTCCATGCGGACCAGGTACCGGTCGAACACATCGCCCGTGGTGCCCACGGGAATGTCGAAGTCGTAGGTCTCGTAGCCCAGGTAGGGCTGGGCCTTGCGGAGATCCTGGGGCACGCCCGCGGCGCGCAGGCAGGGGCCCGAGTAGCCCCAGTTCACGGCGTCCTCGGGGCTGATGGCGCCAATGCCCTTGGTGCGGTCATGCCATATGGGGTTGTGCGTGAGCAGGCGCTCGCACTCGTCCACGGAGGCCTCGCACTCCACCAGGAAGCGCTCGCAGAGGGGCACGAATCCCTCGGGGATGTCCCGGAAGAGGCCGCCGATGCGGGTGAAGCTGGTGTGCAGGCGCTGGCCCGCGGCCATCTCGAAGAGGTCGTAGACCGTCTCGCGCTGCCGGAAGAGGTAGAGGAAGGCGGTGAAGGCGCCGATGTCCACGGCGTTCACGCCCACGCACACGATGTGGTCCGCGATGCGGGCCAGCTCGGAGACGAGTACCCGGATCTGCTGCGCCCGCTTCGGGATCTCGATGCCCAGCAGCTTCTCCACGGCGCAGGTGTAGCCCACGTTGTTCATGATGGAGCTGCAGTAGTTCAGGCGATCCGTGAGGGGAATGAACTGCTGGTAGCTGAGGCTCTCGCCCAGCTTCTCCACGCCCCGATGGAGGTAGCCCATCTCCGGGGTGGCCTTCAGAATGGTTTCGCCCTCGAGTTCGAGGATGATGCGCAGGGTGCCGTGGGTGGTGGGGTGCGACGGCCCCAGGTTGACGATCATGTGATCGCCATCGAGCTGCTGTCGGGAAAGGGCGATGGAATCCATGGTCATGTCCTCAGCCCCTCGCCCGTTCGCCGTTGTTGTAGGGAGCGGTGCAGCCTTCCATGCAGAAGGGGTCCCCGCCATCCAGGGGGAAGTCCTTGCGCAGGGCATGGCCGGGGAAGTCGTCCCAGGTGAGCAGACGCTTCATGTTCGGGTGCCCTTCGAAGCGGATGCCGAAGAGGTCGAAGACCTCGCGCTCGAACCAGTCGGCGGTCTTGAACAGGCCCGCCAGGGTGGGCACGGTCTCGCCGTCGGCCACGGGCACCTTCACCCGCAAGCGCTCCTGGCTGGCGAGGTTGAGCCAGTGGTAGACCACGTCGAACCTCCCAGCGGCGGCGCCGCCTTCGGCATTCGGCCGTTCGGGCCAATCCACCGCCGTGATGTCCACCAGGAACTGGAACCCTTCGCGGTGGAGCAGGTCCACCAGGGCGAGGAGGTTCGCCTTCGCCACCACGATGGTCTGGTCGCCGCGGAAATCGTGGCGATCCGTGACGGCGCCCGGCAGCTGTGCGTCGATGTGCTCGATGATCATGGTCCGCCCCGCCTAGAAGATCGTGCCCGCGCCGCGCTCGGCGGCATCCATCAGCATCTCGCGGATGGTCTGCTGGCCCGTGAGGCCCTGTTCCGCCTGGATGGCATCCTGCCGGGCCAGGCTTTCATAAAAGCGCGCGATGTGGTCCTTGCGCATGGAGAGCGATTCCTTCTCGATCTTCTCCTGCAACTTCATCACGCCGTAGATCATGCTCTCGGGCCGGGGCGGGCAGCCGGGGACGTAGACGTCCACGGGGATCACCCGGTCCACGCCCTGGAGCGTCGCGTAGGTCCGGTACATGCCCCCCGAGGAGGCGCAGACACCCACGGAGATCACCCACTTGGGCTCGGCCATCTGCGCGTAGATGGTGCGCAGGATGGGGGCCATCTTGTTGGTGACGGTGCCCAGCACCAGCATCATGTCGCTCTGGCGGGGGCTGAAGCGCATGGCCTCGGCGCCGAACCGGCTCATGTCGTACTTGGACGCCATCATGCTCATGAACTCGATGGCGCAGCAGGCCGTGCCGAAGGGCAGCGGCCAGAGACTGTTCTTGCGGCCCCAGTTGACCACCGCGTCCAGACGGGTGGTCACCACCGCGTCGTTGATGTTCATCTCGGCCATGATCAGTGCTCCCACTCGAAGGCGCCCTTGCCCCAGGCGTAGATGAAGCCCACGAGCAGGGTGGCCATGAAGCTCAACATGGCGGCGAAGGTCCAGAGGGCGTGCTTGAAGTTGACGGCCCAGGGCAGCAGGAACGCGGCTTCCACATCGAACAGGATGAACAGCATGGCCGTGAGGTAGAACTTCACGGAATACTTGTGCCGGGCGCCTTCCTGCAGGGGCGGCACGCCGCATTCGTAGGGCCTGAGCTTGGCTTCCTGCGGGTTGTTGGGCTTCAGCAGGGGCAGCACCTTGCCCGACAGCACGAGGATGGCGATGGCCGTCACGGCGGCGATCAGCAGCAGGATCAGGATCGGCAGGAAAGGCGATGCGGGATGGGCCATGGCGCTCTCGGGCGGAGGTTTCCGCGAGGGTCCAGCTTAGCGCCCTTTGGAGATCCCGAAACCGTGCCAATATCACAACCCCACCGGGGCCTCCGGTTAGGGATAGAATCAATCTCCCCACCCTTCTGCCGGGATTGTCATGAGCGATTTGAAGCTGCGCGTCAAAGAGATGATCATCGAGCGCCTCAAGCTCGAAGGCATGACCCCTGACCAGATCGAAGACCAGGCCCCCCTCTTCGGGGATGGACTGGGGCTCGATTCCATCGACGCCCTGGAGCTGGTGCTCGGCATCGAACAGGTGTTCGGGGTCAAGATCGAGGACGAGGCCGCCGGCCTGAAGGCATTCAAATCCGTTGCAGCCCTCACCGACTTCATCGCCGAGCACGCCAAGGTCTGAGCTAAGGGTCTGTCTTCAGAGTGGGGTGTGGCCGCGCAAGGGGCGCCGCCCAAGCGAGACAAGGAAAGCGACGATGGCAATAGCGGCACTATTGACAAGGAGCTTGACGCAGGTTCGCGCCGGGCGCCGCCCCTTGCCCTCCGGGACGGATCGAGCCGCGCGCCCAGCTGCGTTAGCGGCCTTGAACGATGCACCACATCGCCCTGCGGCCACTGCCTTGCTGGATCACGCGGCTGGATCCGTCGCGGCTCGCATCCACTCTGAAGACAGACCCTAGCATGACCGACATCCCGGCCCACCTGCCGCACCGCTACCCCTTCCTCCTGGTGGACCGGGTGCTGGAGCGCGAACCGGGCGTAAGGGTGGTGGCGGAAAAGCTCGTCACCAACGGCGAGCCCTACCTTCAGGGTCATTTCGAAGGCCGGCCCCTGGTGCCCGGCGTGCTGCTGCTGGAGATGCTGGCCCAGGCCGGCGGCTTTCTGGAAGCCGAAACCCTCCACGGCGCGGCCATCTTCCTGGCCGGTGTCAAGGATGCCCGGTTCCGGGCCCCCGCCTTTCCCGGCGACCGGCTGCGGCTGGAAGTGACCTCCGAGGGCGCCTTCGCTGGGTTGATGAAGCTGAAGGGCGCCGTGACCTGCGAAGATCGCGAGCTCTGCTCCGCCACCCTGCTGGTGAAGCGCCTATGAACCGCGTCGTCGTGACGGGCCTCGGCATCGTGAGTTCGCTGGCGCTGGACCGCGAGGGCACCTGGTCCGCCATGCTTGAGGGGCGCGACGGCCTGGGCCCCCTCACCCGGCTGGACCTGCCGGCGGAGCCCGCCCAGATCGCGGGCCAGGTGCCCCTCGGCCCCTTGCGGCATCAGACCCTCTGCGAACGCATGGCCCTCCTGGCCCTGGAAGAGGCGCTGGACGGCTTTCAACCGGGTGGCGATCGGGCCCGCATCGGAATCTTCCAGGGCGCGGGCACCAGTGGTCTGCCCGTGGCCGAGGCCTACTTGCAGGACCGCCTGGCCGGACGGCGAGGCCGGGCCGTGGAACCCGCCTACCAGAGCCCCTGCACCGTCACGGATGCCCTGGCCCGCCGCCTGGGTGCCGAGGGTCCCCGTAGCACCATCATGAACGCCTGTTCGTCCAGCCTCCTGGTCCTGGGCCAGGCCTGGGAGCGCCTCGCCGCCGGGGAATTGGATCTGGCCGTGGCGGGAGCCGCCGAAGGCCTCTGCCGCACCACCTATGCCGGATTTTCCTGCTTGAAGGCCGTGGATGCCCGGAAGTGCCGCCCTTTCAGCCGGGACCGGGCGGGCCTCAACCTGGGCGAGGGCGCCGCGCAGCTCCTCCTCGAGCCGCTGGAACGGGCCCTCGCCCGGGGGGCCACGATCTACGGCGAAGTGCTGGGCTACGGCGCCAGCATGGACGCCCACCACGCCACGGCTCCCCATCCCGCCGGTGAGGGCGCTGCCCGGGCCATGACCATGGCCTTGCGCATGGGGCGGACGGATCCAGCCCGGGTGGATCTGGTCTCCGCCCACGGCACGGCCACCCCCGCCAATGATGGCGCCGAATGCATGGCCATTCGCGGAGCCCTGGGCCCGACGGCCGACGCCGTCTCCGTCACCAGCACCAAGAGCCAGTTCGGCCACACGCTGGGCGCCGCCGGGGCCTTCGGGGCCGCCACCACCTTGCTGGCCCTGCGCGACCAGGTGGTGAGCCCCACCCTGCGCCTCGAAGACCCCGACCCGGTCTGCGACCTGGACTGCACGCCCCTGGTGGCCAAGGAACGCGCCCTCCGCGCCGCCCTGGTGAATGCTTTCGCCTTTGGCGGCAACAACGTGAGTCTGCTGCTGAGCCGCTGGGGTGGGGCATGAGCGACGGCCTCGTCATCACAGGCCTCGGCCTGGTGCTGCCCTGCGGGGATGGCTTCAAAGCCGCCCGCGGCAGCCTCGCCTCCAACACGCCCTGCTTCGCGGAGCTGCCGGAAATCCTGGGCCATGGCCGTGGCGCGGCCTGCACATTCTTCGACCCCACGGGCATCATCCCGCCCATGCAATTGCGCCGCCTGGACCGGGCCTCCCGGTTCGCCTGGGTCGCGGCCCACCAGGCCTTCCTGGACGCACGCCTCGATCCGAAGGCGGACGCGTTTGGTGGAGGTAAGCGCATCGCCGTGGCCGTGGGCACCATGAGCGGCGGCAGCGAGGCCAGCGAAGCCTTCATGCGCCCCTACCTCCAACGGGGCCCCGAGGGCGCCTCCCCCCTGATCTTCCCCAACACCGTGGCCAATGCCGCCAGCGGCCATCTGGCCCTGGCCTTCGGTCTCAAGGGCCCCGGCGTGACCTTCGTGGACCGGGAGAACGCCACGTTCACAGCCCTGGACCAGGCGATCCGCTGGCTGCGCACGGGCCTCGTCGACGCCGCCCTCGTCCTCGGGGCCGACGGCCTCTTCCCTTTGCTGTCCGACCTCTGCGGCGGGGCCCGCCTGCTGGATCGCCACCGGGACCCGGAGGTCGGATCGGGCCGGGGGTTCCTGCCGGGCGAGGGCGCCCAGGCCTTTCTGCTGGAGACGCACGACCGGGCCAAGGCCCGCGGCGTCCGGCCCCGGGCGACCCTGCACGCACTGGCCAGCCGGTCCACACCGGCGAGTGGGAAGGATGAGCGCACCCGGGCCCTGGCCAAGGCGGTGGATCAGGTGCTCGACGGAAATCCGCCCACCCGCTGGATCGGCGGCGGCAACGGTCTGGCTCGCCTGGATGCCGCCGAACTGCACCTGGCCGCGGCCCACCCAGATTGGCCCGGGCCCCGGTTCCCCAAGACCCTCTGGGGCGAATTCGGCGGCTCGGGCGGGCAACTGCTGGCCGCGGCCTTGCTGGAACCCGTGGACCGGATCCTGGTCACCGCCCCCGCCAGTTCCGGGTCCCAGTTCGCCGCCCTTCTCGATGGGGTTAGGCTGGAAAGCCTATGATCCAGCGCGACCAGATCAGCATCGGCAGCCAGTCCATCCTCTGGGTGGCGGGTGTGGGTGTGGGCCTGGTGACCCTGGCGTTCGTGCTCGGGGTCCAGGTGGGCAAGCAGGGCGCGGCCCTGCGCCGGCCCGCCCAGCGCGGCGTCGAGGATGAACTCAAGGATCTCCCCGAGCCCCTGCTGGACCAGCTCAAGATCTTCGAGGGGGATGGGCCGGACAAGCTGGTGGCCACGCCAAGGGTGGACGCCGCCGCGCCCAGGGTGGAACCGAGGAAAGAGTCCGCGCCCAACGAAGGCGGCGCCTGGAGCCTCCAGCTGGTCTCCACGTCCGATCCGGCCGAAGCCAAGCGCGTGGCCGAAAAAGCCAAAGCCGCGGGCTTCGCCACCACCACCCTCAAGGAGAAGGGCCAGGTGAAGGTGCGCCTCGCCAAGCCCGCCGACCGAGCGGCCATCGACAAGACCGCCGAGAAGCTGAAGAAGGCCGGCTTCAAACCCTTCGCGGTGAAGGTGGACTAGGGTTTGGGGTAGACCCGCACACCAATCCACTTTTTTAGAATCACCTTGCCCGGTGCGAAACCGCGGGGCTTGCTGATGTCGGCGATGCGGGCGAGGTGGACTTCCACCTTGCCGCCGTCCCGGGCCTTGCTGTGGTAGGCGGCCAGCTCGGCGGCGCGCTCCAGCACATGCCGCGGCAGCTCGCTGAGCTTGTCGGGATTGCGGATCACCACGTGGCTGCCGGGCACGCTGGCCACGTGCAACCAGAAGTCCGTGTTCTCGGCCACCTTGAAGGTGAGCTGGTCGTTCTCAGCGTCGCCCTTGCCGATGAGCACCTCGAAGCCGTCCACCATGACACTTCGGAAGGCCACCCCCTTGCCATCCTTGCGCTTGCCTTCTGCCTGCATCCGCTTCGTCCCCTTGCCCTTCGTGGGGCCCTGGCCCTTCGCCACGCCCTTCCCGATTGGTTGTCTCGCGGGAAGGGGCTCGGGCGCAAGGCCCGCGCTTTCCGCCTCCATCCGCCTCGCCCAGGCGGCCCGCTCGGCCGCGAGTTCCGCTTCCAGTTCGGCCACCCGCGAAAGGCCCCGCTCTGCCTTCTTGGCCGCGGCGAACCAGGTCTGGACGGCGGCCTCCACCGGGGCCCCCTCCGGCAGCGCGATCCGGGTCCCATCCAACAACACCGCTTCCCGCGTGACGCCCTTCAAGCGGTAGAGCTCCGCCGACAAACGCTGGGCCTGGACCTTCAGGGGCAACACCGCCAGGTGCTTCGTCCGGTCCCGGGCCAGGGCCTGGGCCAGGCGCTCCATCCGGGCGGCCTCGGACTGGCGCTTCCGTTCCGCGGCGGCTTTGGCGGGCTGGAGGATGAGCGCCTCCGCCCGGGCTTCGGACCAGGCCCGGTGCCGGTCCAGCAGGCCGCCCTCGCCCTCGAGCACCTCAGGGATTTCCCCTGCCAAGGCGCGGTCGAGGTCGGGGCCCCAACGCTCCCGCCAGCGTCGAAAGGGCGGCGGATCCTCCTGGGGTTCCGGCGCCGCCGTGGGGAACGGCGACCCCAACCCCAGGCGGGGGAGCTGCACATCCAGGCCGTCCACCCGGATGCCCGCCCGGCCGGGGATGGCCTGGAAGGCGAGGCGGAGGGTTTCCAGGCGTCCCGTGATGGCCCGCCGCTGGAAGTGCAGGCCCAACCAGCGTTCCCGGGGGTCCCCCTCCACGGCCTTCAGCCGGGCTCCCGCCAGAAATGGGGCCCAAACCCTCCCGCTCTCCCGGGGCGCTTCCCCTTGGAGGCGCGTCCAGGCGGGATGGTCCGCCCCCAGCAGCCACAGCTCGGGCCGCGGCTGCAGCAGCAGCACCCAACCCTCGGCGGCCTTGCGTCCGGCCCAGCGCAGGCCCAGGGCCCGGCCCGAGGCCCAGACGCCCTCCAGGGGGATCTCTCCCCGCTCGCGGAGCCAGGCTCGCCCCAGGGCCAGGATCAGGGGTGCATCCACGGATTCACCTTTCTCTGTTCTTTCCACCCGACGCTGGCCATGATGGGGCAACCTCCCGGCCTCAGCATCCCATGCCCGGCCCACGGATGGCCCGGACCAACGTTCACGGCCCGATTCCCTTTTCTCGGGTACTGGACCCCATGACGATTGCCGCGCCCAAGGCCTCCAAGACCCTCCAGGTTCTCCTGGTGGACGACAACCCTATCCAGCTGAGCCTGCTCCACCACCTCTTCCAGCGGAACGGGCACACCACCATCGAGGCCAAGAACGGCGCTGAGGCGCTCATCGTCCTCGCCACCGAATGTCCGGATGTGGTGGTCAGCGATTGCGTGATGCCCCTCCTGGACGGCTATCAGCTCTGCCGCCTGCTCAAGGACGACCGGGCCACGCGCAATCTGCCGGTGCTTCTGCTGACGGCCCAGGGCGTGGGACTGGCGCGCTTCTGGGCCAAGACCTGCGGCGCCGACCGCTTCCTGGTGAAAGGGCGGGATCTGGATCACGTGGTGGAGGCGGCCGCCTCCCTCGTGGAGCACAGCGACCGCTTGCGCCCCCTCCCCGGCACGCCCCGCCTGGCGCAGGAGAACTTCGGCGTGGACGCGATCCAGCGCCGCCTGGCCCAGGCCCTGGAGCAGCGGGTGGTGGAGACCGCGCTGCGGGATTCCATCTCCCGGCTCTATACCGTCGAACATGACACGCTGCGGTTGATCCGGGGCTTCATCGAGATCCTCCAGGAACTCGTGCTGCCCGGCGCGCTCCTGGTGGCCTACATGGGCGAGGAGGGGACCGTCTGCCATGGTGTCCACGGCACCTCCGCCAGCGACGAGGACCGGAAGGCGCTCGAAACCGCCGCCCTCGAGCTCGGCCCCGTCGGGGTTCCCGCGGAGTGCCACTGGCATCCGGTCGATGACGGCGAGGAGCGACGCCGTGCGCTCCGGGACCCGGTGATGCGGGTGGTGCCTGCCCTTCTGCCCGGCTACCCGGCCGTGGGTGCCCTCGGCTTCTTCGCCGAGCGCCGCTCCATCGAGGAGTACGAGCGCCTGTTCGAGATCGCCAACGAGGAACTGGGTCGCCTCCTCACGCTGGAGGATTCCCGGCTCCGCCTTTACCACCAGGCCATCCGCGACCCCCTGACGGGTTTGTTCAACCGACGCCACATCCTCGACATGCTGAAGATCGAGGTGGATCAGTGCGCGCGCTTCGGGCAGAACCTGTCCCTGATGCTCATCGACCTGGACCACTTCAAGGCCGTGAACGACCGGTTCGGCCACGCCATCGGCGACCAGGTGCTCAGCGTCATGGCACAACGCATGTCCTTCGGCTTGCGGAAGGTGGATCAACTGGGCCGCATCGGCGGCGAGGAATTCCTGGCCTACGGCCCCCAGACGGATCTGGAGGGCATCCGGGCGCTGGCGGAGCGGCTTTGCGAGCATGTCGCCCTGGAACCCCTGCCGGGCCTCCCGCAGAACGACCGCGTGACCCTGAGCATCGGCATCGCCACCTGGGAGGGATCCGCGGACACGATGGAAGGGATGCTCGACCGGGCGGATAAGGCCCTCTACCGGGCGAAGGCTGAGGGCCGGGACCGCGTCCTCGGCTGATTTCCCGGGATTCCTCAGGCCGATTGACAGGGGCGGGACCCCCGTTGCATGATTCCATACGCTTCCGTATGGAGACAGCATGGCCGACCTTCCACAGGATCAAGCCGGACCGCAGGACCTTGCCGACCGAGTGGGGCGCCTGGAAGCCCAGGTGGCCTGGCTCCTCCAGCGGGAGCAGGCACCCGCACCTTCGCCGGCTCTCCCGCGGCCGCGACCCGCTCCCGCCGCTCCTGTCACCCAGCCCCGGAAGGAGCTGTCCCCGGTGGTCTGGATCGCCGGCGCCGGGGCCGCCATCTTCCTCGTGGGCGCGATCTTCTTCTTCCGCTGGGCCATCCAGCAGGGCTGGCTGGGCGCCGAGCTGCGCTTCCTCCTCGGCCTGCTGGCCGGCGGGGCCATCGCCGCGATGGCCGCCAAGCTGATCCTCGGAGACAACCGCCGACTGGGCGTGGCCCTGCTGTTGGCGGGCCTCGGCACCCTCCAGTTCACCTTCCGCGCCGGGGCCATGGCCTACCACTTCTATCCAGCCACCCTTGGCCTGGCCGCCGCGGCCCTGGTCACGCTGGTGGCGGGTGGGCTGGCAGCCCGCGGTCGCAGCGGCGGTGCCCTGACGGTGGCCCTGGTCTCGGGTCTGGCCGCGCCCCTGGTCTTCAGCCAGGGGGGCCATCACGAGGTGGCCCTGACCATCTACCTCGCCGTGCTCATGGCCGCCACCCTGGCGGTGCCCTACCTCGCGGGTGTCGGCGGCACCTGGCATGGCGCGCGCTGGATGGCGCTCCTCGGCACCTGGCTCCTGCTGCTCCCCGCCTGCGCCGAGGTGCTGAAGGCCGACGCCCCGCTGCTGGGGGGCCTGCTGGTCCTCCACCTGGCCCTGGCCGGTGGCTGGGCCTGGCTGCCGGGCCGGGAGGAGAAACCTGGTACGCCCACGGTGCTCTGGCTCATCGCCTCGATCCTGGCCACCACGTACGGATGGCTGCTCTGGAAGCGCCTGGACCTCACTCCGGAAACCTACACCCTGCCGGTGCTCGCCATCGCCGCGCTGAACCTGGCCCTGGTGAAGCCGCTGCGGGGTCGCCTGGGGAACCGCCAGGCGGACTGGGGCCTCCTGGCCCTGGCCGCAGGGCACCTGGCCCTGGCGGTGCCTGTGGCCCTGGCCTGGCGCTGGGTGGGCCCGCTCTGGGGTACCTTCGCCCTGGGCCTGGCCTGGGCCTCCTTGAAGGCCGAGGCGGGCGAATTCGCCGAGGAAGCCACCGCCCTGCGTTGGCTGGCGGCCGCCATGGCCCTGCTGACGACCCTGCGCTGGGCTGTCCATGGTCTGGACGGCCTGCTCTCCCACGGCGGCGGCTGGACGCCTTTCCTCAACGCGGCCTTCGCGGAAGGGGCCCTGGCCTCCATCGCCTGGTTCCTGCTCACGCGAAGGGGTGGCCCACTCGGCCTGATCTCCTTCCTCGCCCTGGAGCTGACCGCCAACGTGACCCTGGCCTTCGAGGCGGCGCGGCTGGTGCATTGGCTGCAGGCCCCCGGCTCCCAGCGCTGGGGCTGGGGTCCCTCCCGCGCGGCGTCCATCGCCATGACGCTGGTGTGGGCCCTGTCCGGTGCCTGGCAGTGGATGCGCGGTCTGGGGCGGCGGGAGGCGGCCCGGCGGGCCCTGCTCACCGCCGGCTACGCCTGGATGGGCCTCGCCAGCTTCAAGCTCATCGTGTTCGATCTGGACAACGCGGACACGCCGCTGCGCGCCCTGGCCTTCCTGGGTGTGGGCGCCATCGGCATGGCCGCCGCCACCCTCGCGCATCGGCGCCATCCCGAGGGGAACGCATGAAACCAGCCCTCCTGCTCGCTTCCCTGCTCTGCCTCGGCTGCGTCCGCGAAGACACCACCGCCCTGCAGCGGCGGCCCATCCCGCCGGTCGCCGCCAGCGGGTGGGCGCGCCTGCCCCTGGACGCGGACGCCCAACGCCAGTTGCAAGGCGCCTGGATCGGCGACACCGCCGGGCGCAGCATCCCCTTCCTGGAGGCCCGCGAAGGCTTGTGGGAAGCGCGCACCTTGCCCCTGGAACATCTGCTGACAGGCAAGGACGGCGAGGGCCGACCCACTGTGGAGTTCTCCCTGAAGCTCCCCGAGGGCTGGCAGGTGGGGGAACGGGAAACGCTGAAGCTGGATTTCGACCTGGCCGGTCGCGCGCCCTGGGTGGCCCAGGTGAAAGCCGAGCGCCAGCTCGATGGCGGGGACTTCATCGCCTATGACCCCGCCGCGCCCCTGCACCTCTACGACCTGGCGCCTTCCGGCGGTCGCCGCACGCTCGATCTGCCTTGGGACGGTCACCGTTACCGTCTGACCCTGGTGGCCTCCCAGGGCGAGGCTCCGCGGATCCGCGGCCTCTCGGTCCGCGCGGAAACACGACCCGAGGCCCTGGAGACGGAACTGGCCCTCGACGGGACACTCGCCCCCGAACCGGGCCGGTCTCGCACCTGGCGGCTGGCGCTACCGGACACCGAACGCGTGGTGGGCCTGGAGCTGGTGCTCGCGCCGCCGGCGGCACCCCTCGCTCCAGTCATCCACCTGGGCGAAAGCCCGGAGACGGAGCAGACGTGGGCCTGCGGCGACCTGGTGTGGAACCTCCCGGCCCTCCGCACCCGCTCCACCCGGATCGCCCTCGCCCCCAGGCTCACGAAGACGATCACCATCAGCCTGCCCGAGGGCGCGACGCCCGAGAGCCTGCGGGTCCTGGTCCGGCGGCAGACCCTGATCCTGCCCGTGGAGGCGGGGCAGGCCTACTCGTTGCATCTCGGCGGTGCATCCAAACCCGCCCCCGGGAACCTGGGCGCCCTGCCCTCCCTGCGCACCCTCGCGTCGGCCGCGCCCCTGACGCTCGGTCCCAGCGAGCCTGATCCGCAGGGCATCCCCCACCGCATCGGCGCCGATGAGCGGGCCCGGCCCTGGATGCCCTGGGTGGCCGGAATCGCCGTGCTGGCCCTGGCGGCCGTGGCCTGGAAGCTGCTGAAGGGAGCGCCCGCCGCATGAGGCTCCGCGCCCTCCTGCTTGCGGTCCTCGCGCTGGCGGGCCTCGCCTGCCGCTCACCGCTGGCGAACCTGAAACTCGAGAATGGCGCGCCTTCATTTTGAACGCGGCGCCGCCTTCAGCTTCAGCTCCACGGCCGCTGCGGGTTCCAGCACCCGGAACGTGAAGGATTCCGCGAAGTACAGCTCCACCTCCCGGGCTGTGTGCATCTTGTAGCCGATGGCGACGTCCTGGCCCACGGTCATCTCGAAATCGCCACCCCGGCGCGACAGCACGGCGCCGCCCTCCAGGACCGGGCTCCAATGGATGCCGCCGGTGACCAGGGCCTTGATCCGTTCCCGCAGCGGGTAGGCGCTGGGCTCCCCTGCCATCAACCATTTGTACGGCTCGGTGCCCAGCACCAGCGCGAAGGGCCCGCCGATCTCCGCCTCCTGGATGGCCAGCAGGGCCAGTTCCACCGATTCAGTCAGCTTGCTTCGATCGGGGCTCAAGGATACTGGCGCATGGCTGGAGACTTCGAGCAGGCCCTGGATGCCGGCGCCACCAAAGCCGCGATAGAGGGCCGTCTCCTCGAAAATCGCCACTTTCCGGGCGGCTTCGATCATGGGGCTCAGGTCCGGGTTCCTGGCGCCGCGGGCCACGTCATCCAGTTCCCAAACCTGCAAGGTGAATGGCACCCGGATCTCCACGAGCGGGAGCACCTTGTGCAGGCCCCAGGCCACACCGGCCGCGACATCTTCAGAGCCCACCTCCAGCCTTCCGAGGTTCACGGCCGCAAACGACACGCCATGGGGACCGCCGAAATCCACCAGCTTCCGCCCGGAGAGATTGCCTTTCAGGAGGCGTGAACTCTGCAGCTCGATCTCCTTCCAGGCCTCATCCACGATGGGTGCCATGTCACGCCTGAGTATGTCGACCATGACCGCTGCTCCTGGGCCTAACGCCCGCTCATTTCAAATGCCCCAAGCCCAATCCTGTGCCGTTGGCCGCTGGGGATTTGCTCCCTCCCGCCAGGGCTGTGATGGCATCTGAGGTGAACAAGAATTTCTTCAGCTGGAGGTCGAACCCGGGCATGGCGCGTCGCAGCCACTCCAGCAACATGGCCGCGTGTTCCATCTCGTCGTCCCGGTTGTGGGCCAGCACGGCCTTCAGAGACTCGTCATCAGACACATCCACTCGCTGGTGGTAGTAGTCGATGGCTTCCAGCTCCTCCTGCAGGCTGGCGAGGGCCCGGTGGATGTTGAGCGCCTCGTTGGATAGGCCCGTTTCAATGGATCCGCTGCTCATGGCTACGGCCTCCCTCCTCCGGCGCTCACCTCATCGAAGCGCCGGGTGAGCAGCGCCCATCCGGGGCCGCACAGGGCCGCCGCCTTGAGGTCGGCCAGAACCTGATCCTTGCCGCCCTGGGCGTCCATGGCCTGCTTGGTTTTAGGGCTGATGGCGGCATCGGCGCCCAGGTTTTCGAAATAGAGCTCATGCAGGAAGGAGCCATTGAAGGCCACCGCCTCCCGGCGCTTCAATTCGCTGTACTCGTTGAAGGAGTAGTTGGGTTTGGCGTTGCTCGTCACGGTCAGCTTCTCTTCGATCTCATTGAGCTTGACCAGATGGCCCTTGTAGAGCGTGAAGTGCAGGTCCAACTGGCTGTCGCTGAACCCCTTCATGGCCCCGCCCTTCAGATGCTCATAGTTCTTGGGCTCGTACGCCATGCAGTCCCCTCGGAATTGCTGCTGCGGGCACAAGGGCCCTTCACATCAATAAGTCCTCGGGCAATATTCGATCCGATTTATAAATAAATTATTATCAGTATTTAAATAACATATTGCGTTCCGGTTTGGTGCCGCGTCCTATCAAGATGAGTTACCAGTCCCTTCAATTTGAAAGCCCAGAGTTCGTCATCTCATCCGAGGAGAAGGTGGCTTAGGCCGCCACAGCCGCCCTTTTCGCCCTCACTTGCACCAGGGCCACCGCGCCGAGAATGATGGCCATGCCAAAGCCCTGGCGCGGGCCGAAAGCCTCGTGCAGGACGAGGCTGCCCAGGAGCACGGCCACCAGGGGATTCAGGTAGGCGTAGGTGCCCATCTTCGCCGGCGGCCAGGCCTTGGCCAGGTAGATGTAGGCGGAGAAGGCGAGCATGGAGCCGAACAGGGTCAGGTAGGCGACGGCCACCAGCGCCTTATGCGTGAGCGGGCCCCGCAGGAACCCACCCAGGAGCGGCGCGGCGGCGAGGCCGATGACCGCAGCCGTGGCCATCTGGATACCGACGTTGGTGAGCAGCCCGCCACCATGGACGAAGCGCTTGCCGTGCAGCGTGCCCCAGGACCAGAGGATGGGCGCGACGATCAGCGCGACCAGGCTTCCGCCATGGACCCGCGCGCCCCCGGTGGGCCACACCAGCACGCAGACCCCGGCCAGACCCAGGGCCAGGCCCACCCAGCCCTTGGCGCCCAGGGGCTCCTTCGCCATGGAGAACACCGCCAGCCAGAGCGGCACCAGGGCCGCCAATACCGCCGCCAAGCCAGAGGAAACATGCAACTCGGCCCAGGAGATCAGCGCGTTGGAACAGCCCAGCAGCAGGGTCCCCACGATCATGAGGTGGCCCACTTCCCGGGCCGGGGGCCAGGGCTCCCGCCGCAGCCGCCCCATCGCCAGGGCGAGCACCGAGGCGAGGGAGAAGCGCGCCGCCACCAGGCCGTAGGGGGTGAAGGACTCCAGGCCCAGGGCGATGGCGAAGTAGGTAGAGCCCCACACCACGGCCACGGTGAGGTAGGCGAACCAGGCGAGCATCAGCCAGGGCCCTCCAGGTCGGGCCCGTGCCTCACTTCTTGGCCTTCTTCCCCTGGCCGTCGGCGGGGAAGGGACTGGGGCCGGCCTTCTCCCAGTGGGTCTCCAGCACGATGGTGGTGCGGGTGGTGACCATGGGCCCCAGGGCCCGGATGCGGCGCAGGCGTTCCGCGATGCCCGCCGGCGTGTCGGCCACCACCTTCAGCATGAGGGCGTCCTCGCCGGCCACCGTGTGGGCCTCCAGGATGTCGGGTTCGTCCTCCAGCGCCTTGATGAAGCGCTGCTCGATGGCCTCGTTGTTGTCCTTGTAGCGCACCGCCACGAAGGCCACGTTGGGCTTGTTCACGGCCGCCGGCGCCACCCGGGCCGCGTAGCCCGCCAGGATGCCGTCGGCTTCCAGCCGCTTCACGCGGTCGATGATGGTGGGGCGGCTCACGCCGAGGCGCTCCGCGAGTTCGGCGTGGCTCATGCGCCCTTCCTGCTGGAGCAGGGCCACCAGACGCCGGTTGAGGTCGTCGTCCATCAACGTCTTCACCATGCTGGACTCCGGGAAATGGGGTTGGATGGATCCATTGAACACTGTGCAAGACTACCCAGCAATACGGATGACAACCCGTAAATGACTCAGGTAGAGGTAAAATGCAGGCAGAGGTGCACATGGACTTTGCCCGACCCTTCACCGGCCAGAGCTTCTTCCTGATCGCGGGGCCTTGCGTCATCGAAAGCCGGGACCACGCCCACCGGATGGCGTCCAGCCTGCGGGATCTGGCGGAGGCCCGGGGCATCCCCTTTATCTACAAGTCCAGCTTCGACAAGGCCAACCGCACCAGTCGCGACAGCCATCGGGGACCGGGGATGGACGAGGGCCTCGACATCCTGGCGGAAGTCCGCAGCCGCTATGGCGTGCCGGTGCTC
Organism: uncultured Holophagaceae bacterium; assembly: GCA_963705865.1. Taxonomy (GTDB): domain Bacteria; phylum Acidobacteriota; class Holophagae; order Holophagales; family Holophagaceae; genus Geothrix. The sequence goes on from CAVPLE010000081.1 coordinate 20,180, forward strand.
ACGGACGTGCATGAGAGCGACCAGTGCGCCCCCGCGGCCCAGGCCGTGGACGTGCTCCAGATCCCCGCGTTCCTCTGCCGTCAGACGGATCTGCTGGTGGCCGCCGCCGCCACGGGCCGCACGGTGAACCTGAAGAAAGGCCAGTTCCTCGCCCCCTGGGACTTGAAGCACGGCGTGGAAAAACTCCAGTCCGTGCCCGGCCATGGGCCGGTGTGGGTGACCGAGCGCGGCTCCAGCTTCGGCTACGGAAATCTGGTGGTGGACTTCCAGAGCTTCCCCCACCTGCGCAAGACCGGCTGCCCCGTGGTCTTCGACGCCACCCACAGCGTGCAGAAGCCCGGCGCCCTCGGCAGCACCACGGGCGGGGCCCGGGAGATGATCCCCACCCTGGCCCGCGCCGCGGCCACCGCCGTGGACGGCTTCTTCTTCGAGGTGCACGACTGCCCGGAAAAGGCCTGGAGTGACGGCCCCAATGCGATGCGACTGGAGCAGTTCGGCGCCCTGCTGGACGAGCTGCTGGTCCTGTGGCGGGCTGGTCGCGCCGCGGCCCAGTTGGATCCCGCCGGGAAGTGAGGAGGTCGAGGTGACCGAGGCGATCAAGGCCGGGCGTGCCCTGGAACTGCGTCCTCTGCGCCTGCGTGATGCCAGGGCCCTGTTCGCCCTGGTGGATGCCAACCGGGGTCGGCTCCGGCATTGGCTGCCCTGGCCCGACGCCAACCTCACCGTGTTCGATTCCCGCGCCTACATCCTGCACGTGCGCGCCCAGGCGCGGCTGGGCGCGGCGCTCCCATTCGGGCTCTGGTGGAAGGGAAGCCTGGTGGGCGTGGCGGGCTTCGTGTGGATCGACCCCGCGAACCGGAGCGCCGGCATCGGCTACTGGCTGGCCCAGGACGTGGAGGGGCGCGGCCTGATGACCGCGGCTGTGTCAGCCCTGGCGCGCCACGGGTTCCATTCCCTGAAGCTCAACCGCATCGAGATCCGGGCGGGCGTCCGCAACCGCCGCAGCCGCGCCATCCCCGAGCGCCTGGGTTTCCGCCACGAGGGCACCCTGCGCCAGGCGGAACGCCTTGCGGACCGCTATGTGGACCACGCCGTCTACGGGATGCTGGCCGCTGAGTGGCGGCCTTAGCGCAACCGGAAGGGCATCGTCAGCCGGAACCGGCCCCTACTCCAGCCCCGCCGCATAGGTGAGGTTCAGCAGGGCCATGGCCCGAGTCACCTTGCCCACGCTGTTCTTGGTGGTATCCGTGTAGGGGATTCCGCGGCGGTCCAGGGCCTCGTAGTCGAAGTTGCCATCGCCGCTGAGGTCGAAGCAGAGGGCGCCGTCCTTGATCCAGTCCGTATTGATGCCGTAGCCAGGCGCGGGCACGGCGCTCACGATGACGTCGGCCATGCGGATGAAGCCTTCGAGGTGCGTCTGGTTGGTGGCGGCGTGGCAGAGGATGGGGGTGCCCTTCAGGTTGGCCACCATGGCCGTGAGCGGCCGGCCGATGCGCAGGCTGTCGTTGATCACGAGCACGGTCTTGCCCGTCAGCCAGCCCTCCCCGAAGCCGCGCTTGAGCGTCTTCACGATGGCCCGCGCGGTGCAAGGCGTCATGCAGCGGTGCTGGGTGCCGTCATCCATGCGCTTCCGGTACTTGTTCAGGTAGCCGATGTTGATGGAATGCAGGCCTTCGATGTCCTTGCCGGGATCCACCAGGTCCATCACCTCGTCGTCCTTGATCTCCGGGTAGCGCAGCGGATAGAAGATGAACACGCCGTGGGTCTTCTCGTCCTGGTTGAGCCGGGCGATGAGCTTCACGAGCTGCATGCCGTTCTCCACGCGCAGGTCCGCGGCGTTGATGCCCAGGTCCTCGCAGTCCTTCATGAGCCAACGCTGGTAGGTGACGCTGCCGGGGTCGTGGCTGCCAAGGACGACGCCCAGGCCCGGCGAGAATCCGAGCTTCTTCACGTTCAGGCGCACCAAGTCCAGGTAGTGCCGGGCGGTCTCCTGGCAGTCGAGCTTCCCCGTGAGCGTGGTGGGCATGCGGCACCTCGCCTTCCAGTTTAGCCATCCGGCGTCCATCCGGCGGTCCGGGCCCTTCTCCCCGTATCCTGGTCCCATGCGTCTGTCCAAGCCCCAGCCCCGCGAGCTCCAGGCCCGACTCCGCGCCGCCTATCCCGACGCGCAGTGCGCCCTTGACCACCGGGATCCCTTCCAGCTGGTGGTGGCCACCATCCTCAGCGCCCAGTGCACGGACGCGCGGGTGAACCTCACCACACCCGCCCTCTTCGCCCGCTTTCCGAGTGCCGCCAGCCTGGCGGAGGCCCACCAGGAGGAGGTGGAAGCCCTCATCAAATCCACAGGCTTCTTCCGCAACAAGGCCAAGAACCTTATCGGACTCGGGCAGGCCTTGATGGCGCGACATGGCGGCGTGGTGCCCTCGGACCCGGCCGCGCTCGGAGCCCTGCCGGGCGTGGGGCAGAAGACCGCCAACGTCGTCCTGGCCAATGCCTTCGGCGTGCCGGCCCTGGCCGTGGATACCCACATCTTCCGCGTGGCGCGCCGCCTGGGCCTATCGAAAGCCACCACGCCCGAAAAGGTGGAAGCCGATCTCTGTCGCCTCTTCCCCCGCGAGGACTGGATCGAGCTGCACCACCAGCTCATCTTCCATGGCCGTCGCATCTGCGCCGCCCGCCGCCCGGATTGCGCGGCCTGCCCCCTGCTGGACCTCTGCCCCACGGGGCTCGGACAGATGGTGGACCCGCATTCGGGTGTGAGGTTCCCTCCTGCTCCAGAAGGGCTGCGCCCTTCTGGAGTGAAGGAAAGAATGACTTCAGGCCCGGCATTGTCCCTTCCATCTTCTTCCTCACTCGGGGGGCGCAGGCGTCCCCCGAGCTCAGCCCCCAGCCAAGAACCTGGAATCCCCCAGCGCATCGTCAGTCTGGTGCCCTCGGTCACGGAGCTGCTGGTGCAGTGGGGGCTGGCGGCGCGGCTGGCGGGACGCACGCGCTACTGCATCGAGCCGAGGTGGATCCGCAACACCGTGCCGGCCGTGGGGGGCACCAAGAACCCGGATCTGGGCCGCATCCGCGACCTGGCGCCGGATCTCGTGATCCTCGAGCGGGACGAGAATCCGAAAGACGTGGCCGACGCCCTCACGGCCCTCGGCATCCCCTGGCTGGCCCTGGAGATCCGCACGGTGCGAGATTGCGTCGCCGCCTTGCGGGAACTCGGCAGCCGCCTGGGCGTGCCCGAGGCCGGCGAAGCCCGCGCCACCGCGCTGGCAGCCTCCCTGAAGGGCCGCCCCCGCAAGGGTCCCCGGGCCCTGGCCCTCATCTGGAAAGAGCCCTGGATGACCGCCGGGCCCGACACCTATGTGGGCGACCTGCTGCGTCAGGGCGGGTTCACACCCATCGGCCCAGACCGCTACCCGGTGCTTTCCGACGGGGACCTGGAAGCCCTGGCGCCCGAGGTGATCCTGCTCCCCACGGAGCCCTACCGCTTCAACCGCCGCCATCAGGCCGAAGTGCAGAAGCGCTTCCCGAATGCCACCGTCCACCTGGTCGACGGCCAGGCCCTCACCTGGTACCTCAGCCGGACGGAAACCGGGCTCGATCTGGTGCGGAACTTCCGATAAGGTGGTGGGCAATCCCCGCCGAGAGGTGTTCCATGTCGCATCGTCTGCTGAGCAGCCTGATTCTCGTGATCTCCGGCCTCGCCTTGAGTGCCCAGGGGGTCTTCACCAATGCCAACAGTCCAACCGACGCGACCTGCCCAAGAGTCATGCAGGAGAAGACCGCCCTGAACTACAAGAGCCAGTACGGCCGCAATGGAGCTGACGCCTCCGCCGTCCGCTACTCCCAGTCGGGGGACGCGTTCTTTCCCCCGGCGGAACGCAAGGATGTCTCCCCGTTCGCCGCCTATGACGAGAAGGCCAAGGGCATTTCTATCGCCAGCCTGAAGGGCAAGGTGGTGCTGGTGGGGTTGTGGAGCACCCACTGTGACCCCTCCGCCAAGATGCTCATGGAATTCGCCAGCCTCTACCCCAAGCGGGGCCAGTACGGTTTCGAGATCCTGGCGGTCAACTTCGACGAGAACCAGCAGGACGGCGGCGGTATTGAGGGCGGCTGGCGGGCCATCAGCAAGTTCCGCATCAAGAACCGGCAGTTCTTCGATACCAGCAAGATGCCCATCTTCACGCCGGGTCTCGGCAAGGAAGGCCCTTCGAACTTCATGGACATGGTGTATTCCGTTCCCGTGCTCTTCGTGGTGGACCGGCAGGGGAAGCTGGCCGAACTCCACATCGGCTACAAGGACGGGTTCGTGGGCCAGGCTTTGATGCGGGCTCTCCGGGAGCGGGTCCCCGCACCGGCGCCCGCGCCAGCGACGGCCCCCGCCCCGGTCCCGCCGCCCGCAGCGGATCCTGCCAAGCCCAGTCAGCCGTAACCTCATCACCCGAGGTATCCTGGGCGGTGAGGCCGAACCACCCGCCGGAGGATCCATGTCGCTGCCCTTGATCTGCCTGATGACGGCCCTGCCTGCTTTCCAGGCCCAGGCCCCGACGAATGACGCTCAGGCCGTGCTCGACGCCGCCCGAGCGAAAGCCAAGTCCGTGATGGAAGCCCGCGCCGCCTTCATGAAGGCGGGCGGCAACACCAAAGACTTCAGGGGCGACTGCGCGAAGGAGATCACGGACCTCGACGCCCGCCTGGCCCTTGAAAAGCGCCCTGAGGTTCATCAGGCCCTTCTCGTCAGCAAGCTGTTCCACCTGCAGCTGGCCAAGGCCGAACCCTCGCCCGCCTTCCTCGCCCAGATCCAGAAGGAGGTGCCTCCCACCGCCCCGGCCTGGAGCCTGGACCCGGCCCTGGTCCTCCAGCTCGCCGATGAAACGACGCCCGGCTGGGGGCCCTACGTGACCCAGGCCCGGGAGAAGCATCCCGACCCGGCCGTGCGTCGGCATCTGCTGTTCGAGCATTTCTGGGACCGGCTCGACGCCAAGGATGAGGCCGCCTGGAAAGCCGCCTATGCCACGCTCCAGTCCGAGTTCGCGGATTCGCGGCAGACCAAGCAGGCGCAGGAACTCCTCGACAGCGAACTCAAGACGGCCATCGGCCATCCCGCTCCCGCCTTCGATCTGAAGGCCCTGGGCGACCCGATGACGACCTACACGCTCGACAGCTTCAAGGGGAAGTACCTGCTCCTTGATTTCTGGGCCACCTGGTGCCCGCCCTGCCGCGCCGAGATGCCCCTGATGCACGCCGCCTGGGCGAAGTTCAAGGACAAGCCCTTCGAGATCCTGTCCCTCTCCTTCGATCGCCGCATCGAACACATCGCGCCCTACCGGCAGCTGCCCGGCTCGCCCATGCCCTGGAAACACGCCTTCATCGTAGGCGGCTTCCAGAACCCGGTGGCCGTGGCCTACGGCGTGAAGGGCATCCCCAAGCCCCTGCTCATCGGTCCCGACGGCAAGATCGTGGCCAGCGGCATGCAGCTGCGCGGCGAGAACCTGGCGAAGACATTGGAGCGGTTCCTCGGGAAATAAAATGCAGGACAGGATGAACAGGATGAAAAGCTGGATTAACAGGATTAAAGCCTTTGCTTTTGAATCCTGCAATGAAAACAGAGGCGTAACCCTCACGCTATCAATCCCGCATCTGGGATGGGTTCGAGAGTGACGCGGTAACCGAGGGCCTGGAGACGGTGGGTGAGCTTGTCAGCTTTGACGGCCTTCTCACGCTTGTCGAGGAAGGCTTCTCCGGGATCCTTGTAAGGTTCCTTCCGGGAGAGCAACCGGTGGATAAGCCGGATGAGCTTGTGGGCGATGGCCATCAGAGCCCGCTTGTGGCCGATGCGGGCGCGGAGGTGGTGATACTTCGAGCGGAAGTAGCTGCCTTTGGCGCGGACGGCGGCCAGGGCGCATTCCACCAGGATGGTGGTGAGGTAGGTGTTGCCCTTCCGGGTGGTCCCGCTGATGCGCTTCCCGCCCGTCTCACGATTGCCGGGGCAGACGCCGGCCCAGGCTGCCAGGTGGGCTGGTGTTGGGAACACGTTCATGTCCACGCCGATCTCCGCGAGGATGATGTTCACCGCCGTGATGCCGAGGCCATAGACCTGGAGGAGCAGGTTCCTCTCGGCCTGGTAGGGCTCCATGCGGGTCTCGATCATGGCCTCGACGTGGCTGACCACCCGGTCGAGATCATCGTGCCGCAGCAACTGGATCGCGAGCAACTCCCGCAGGTGCCCTGGCAGCGGCTGTTCGAGGGCCAGGTTCAGGTCCGCGAGCTTCCGGCGCAGGGTGCCTTTGACGAGGAGTGGCAGCAGAGCGCGCACATCCTGGCCCTCCGAAAGGGACCGTAGCAGGCCCATCCCAGACACCCCGAACACGTTGCTGAGAAAGCTGGCGAGCTTGATGCCCGTTCCCTCCAGCAACTTCAGGATCTGGTTGCGGAGTGTGGTCCGGGCGTGGATGACGTCGCGCCGTTCCCGCGTGAGATCCCGCAGGGCGCGGAACTCCGGGGGCGGAACAAAGCTGGGCTTGATCATGCCCAACCGCGTCAAATCTGCGATCCACTCCGCATCCTTCTGGTCCGTCTTACGACCCTTGAGCCCCTTCATCTGGAGGGGATTACCGACCACGAGTTGGACATGGCCTTCCAGGGCCGCGTAGATCGGCTTCCAGTAAGGTCCCGTGGCTTCCATCCCCACCACCTCGCACCCGGCTTCCACGAGCCAAGCGCGAAGTTGGAACAGTTCCGCCAGCACCGTCCGGAAGCGTCGGATCTCGACCTTGGGGCGCTTCCGGGCCCCCGAGGTGATCAGGCAGGCGACCACCTCCGAACGATGAACATCCAGCCCGCAGGCCACCTTCGCGACTTCCCGTATGCCACCCATGGCACCTCCCTGGAAATGTGGGGGATGTCCAGGCGCGGCTGAGACGAATTCGACACTGCAATTCGTGCTGGCCCTAGCGGGCCGCGACACAACGTGGTACTACTGCCAGCGCGGGCCAGTCTGTTAAGCGGGGTCACGCCTCCACAGGAAAAACGGCCTTCGCAGGACATCCCAACCTGAGAATGCCGCAAACCAGCCTGGCCCGCACCCTGGCGGGGCCTCACGAGTGGGTCGCCGCCACCACCGTTTTCATCCCTCGTGGTGCCTCACCGAGGCATGATGTCTGTTTATCCTGTCAGCGCTTTTCCTCAGATGTTCCGGTTCGCAGTAGCCACGCTGCCCAGGCGGTGAACAGGGCCACGGCCCCCAGGATCAGCGCCAGGCGCAGCCAGGGCTCGCCGAAGGCCAGGCGCTGGCGGACATCCTCCACCAGGGTCCACAGCCACGCCATGGCTCCCAGGGCCAGGGCCCAGCGCACCAGGGCCGCAGGATGAAGAGCGGGGCCAGCAGCACCAGGCAGAGCAGCACCAGGGGCGTCTGTGAGAAGCGGAGGAAATGCGCCCCCAGCATCAGCAGTGCGAGCAGGGCGGGCAGGCGGCGGAGGACGAACATGGGGAGCTCCCGGACCGGTAAATCATACTGATTAGTCCGAAATATCGGATCACAACCCGGATCACCCCTTCCGCCAAGCCTCCCGCGTCGCCGGATCGAGGAAGGTCCAGGCCAGGAAGCGGCTCTGCTTCTGGCCCTGGGCCATGGGCACCGTGCGGACTTCGACGGCCCCGGCCTGGCGGAGGGCCCGGTGCAGGCTGGGTAGATTGGCGGAGCTGGAGACGAGCGTGGTGAACCAGCGCACTTGGGCGGCGAGGGTGACGCTCTCGACGATCATGCGCCGGACGAAGCCCGCCTCGCCCCCTTCGCACCAGAGCTCCGCCCCCCGGCCGCCGAAGTTCCGGGCCGTCCCGGCGGCTCCCCGCCCCAGCTTCCGCCACTTCGTCTGGGCGGCCTCCCGGGCCTCCCGCAGCGAGGCGTGGAAGGGCGGGTTGCAGAGGGTCAGGTCGAAGCGCTCGTCCGGCCCCACGATGTTCCGGAAGATGGCGCTGGGATCGGGCTGCCGGCGCAGGGTGATGGCGACCTCCAAGCCGGGATTGGCCGCCAGGATGCGGGCCGCCGAGGCCAGGGCGGTGCCGTCGAGGTCCGAGCCCACGAAGGACCAGCCGTACTCCCGGTGGCCCAGCAGCGGATAGATAAGGCTGGCGCCGGTGCCGATGTCGAGGGCCCGCACGGCGGGGCCCCGCGGGATGGGCCCGCCCTCCGCCAGCAGGTCCGCCAGGTGGTGCAGGTAGTCCGCGCGGCCGGGGATGGGCGGGCAGAGGGCATCGGCCGGCAGATCCCAGCCGTGGATGCCGTAGGCCTCCAGCAGCAGGGCCCGGTTCAGGGCCTTCACCGCCGCTGGCTCCGCGAAGTCGATGGTGGGCCCGCCATGGGGGGCGCGCCGCACGAAGGGACCCAGCTCCGGGCTGGCCGCGACCAGCCGCGGGAAATCGTAGCCGCCGCCGTGGCGATTGCGGGGGTGCAGGCCCGGCTTGGCGGGCCGGGGCTCCTTCGGTTCTGGGGCAGGGCGCAGGCCCATGTCAGCGCCTCCCATCCACATCCGTGCCCACGGCCAGTCGGGTGCTCAGGAACCAGAAGGCGGCGGTGAACAGGAGCGTCAGCCAGGCCACTGTGAAGGCCAGCTGGCGCCCCTGCCAGAGCCCCTCGAACCAGCGCTGGAACTCCGTGCCCACCACGTTCGCCTTGCCCCCGACGACCTCCAGCTGCCGCAGGTGCCGCTTGGTGTTCTCGGGCTCGTAGCCCAGGGGGTTGGCGGCCGGCGGAGTGGCGGTGAAATAGATGAGCGTGGCCGCGCCGAGGCCCGAGGCCAGGAGGCCGGCCGTGATGCGGCGGATCCGCGCCAGCCGGGCGGCGGGGCAGGCTCCGAGCAGGCTGTCGGGCCCGGGCTCCAGCTCCGCCTGCCGGGCGGCGTCGCGGGTGTGGAGGAGGTGCTGGACGCGGGCCAGGTCGTCCGTGGGGATCGCGCGGCCGCGCCGGCGCAGTTCCGCGAGGGCCAGTTCCACCGCCTCGGTCTTGTAGGCCAGGGGCTGATCCAGGTAGCGCAGCAGGTCGGCGTCGGAGAGCGTGGGAATGCGGGCGTGGAACGTATCGGCCATGCCGTAAGCATAGGCCCGGTCGCCCCGGGTCAGAACCAGCGGCGGACTGTCTGCCGGTAGGCCTGGTAGTCCGCCTTGAAGCGGGCTGCCAGGTGCCGCTCTTCCCTGGTAAAGCGGAAGGGCCACCCGGTGCGATCCGCGTCCATGTCAGGCCCTCCCGAGGCCGATGCAGGCCTCCACGGTCAAGGTGGGCACGCCGTCCCGGGATTGGGCGCGGAGGGCCCCGATGTACTCGCGCCCCACGGCCGCGGTCGCCTCGGGCCCCAGCTGGCCGAAGAGATGGGCCAGGGGCGGCGCCGAGCGCGTGAAGCCGGACCAGTAGGTCTCCGGCGCATCGATCAGCTGGGCCGCCGTGGAGGCCACGACCTCCACGTCCCGGAAGCCGGCGGCTTCCATGCGGGCCTTCAGGGCCTCCACCCCGGCCAGGCGGGCCCAGACGGGCGGGGTGCCGGGGGGCTGGAAGCCGGGGACGACCTTCTGGACGGCCTCCTTCACGAGCGTCATGAGCCGGAGGGTGGCGGGATCGCGCCAGCAGACCACCGCCGCGCGCCCACCTTTCCGCAGCACGCGGCGCAGTTCCGCCAGGCCCCGGTCCTGGTCCGGGAAGAAGATCAGGCCCAGCACCGAGGCCGCGACGTCGAAGGAGGCGTCGGGCAGATCCAGCGCCTGGCCGTCCATCACTTCGGCGGTGAGGCCCGGCAGACCCGCCGCGGCGATGCGCTCCCGCAGGCGCGCCACCATGCCCGGCGCAAAGTCCGTGGCGAGGACCTCGGCCCCGGCCCGCGCGGCCAGGAGGCTGAAGGCGCCCGTACCGGCGGCCACGTCAAGCACGCGGTCCCCGGGCCGCAGCTCCAGGAGCCGGAGAGCGTGGTTCGCGAACTGGGCGCTCAAACCCTCGAAGGCCTGCTCGTAGTCGGCGGCGATGGCGCTCCAGTTGCCCGCCACCTGATCAGGGGTCAGCTCGGTCATGGAGTAGCTCCGTGCGGGGCTCGGTGGCGGTCAGGCCGGATCCGCGATATGAGATCGAGACTACATCTTTGAGAAGGCCACGGGAATGAAGATAGCCAGGTTCCCCCGGGGCGCCAGGGCCCATCACCGTGGCCGAGGTCAGGCAGAAGCTCCGCTTTGAGAGCGCCTACAGGGCGTGCTGGGGGATCCGAGCCTGGATGAAGGGGACCACTTCCTTCGGATCGAGGCCCAGGACGAAGGCGAATTCCTCGTAGAGCAGCCTTTCGGCCGTGCCCATGATCTTGCTGTCCATCGTGCCCAGCCGCTTCGACTTGCTGTGTTTCGCAGGGCTCCGGCGCCAGGCCCTGATCAGGCGACGGTGCCGCCAGGTTCCCTTCGCCCTTCTCCCGGCGGGATGGCATAGGTGCCCACCACGTGCGCCACGGGCTCCTCCAGTCCCTCGGAATAGAGCGACACTTCGCCGATGGCCAGGGACCTGCCGACTTTCAGGAGCCTGCAGACGCCGATGATGCGACGGTCGGCCGCTGGCTTCCGCAGGAAGTTGATGGTGAGGCTCGTGGTGACGGCCAGGGGGACGATGCCGATCACGCCCAGGATGGCCACGTACAGCGCGACGTCCGCGACGCCCATCAGCACCGGGCCCGAGACGGTGCCGCCGGGACGCAGCTCGTCCGGGCCGACGGGATGCGAGACCGTTGCGCCCCCCTCGCCGATCGTCTCGACCACGCACCGGCTCTGGGGAAATTCGGCGGCCATGAACGCGGCGATGTCTTCTCTGCTGGCCACCGATCCTCCGTGTCACCCGTGAAACGACGTTAACCGGATCCGACCGCGGTGGCCCGAATGGCCCAGGCCCGCGAGGTGTGTGGCTCGACAAAGGAAGTTATGCCCTTTCACGGGCAGCGCCCAGATCGAAAAAATCGGCATCTTACTCTTTCCGCCGGGCGTATGATCTTCCTACTTCTCCGTTTTGGGACAGGCCGAGGAGGGTGGTCATGCTGCGCACCAGGCTGATCAAGGATCTGGATGAGATGCGGGGTTTCATCTTCCCGCCGCCGTACACGCTCTTGGAGACCCTCGAGACCACGGAGGGCCGGGGCGAGGTCTGGTGGGTCCTCGCCGCCTACGAGCAGTACGGCACCCAGGCCCGGTGGGTGGCAGTGTTCCCGGAGGTCGGGGAGGCCAGGTTCTACACGGATGGCGATGAGCTGCGCGGGCGCTGGGACCCGGACCACGAGATCTTCATTCCGGACGGCGGTTCGGCTCTGGACCTGCGGGGCAACCCCGTGTCCTTGGCCGCCATCGAGGAGGAGGAAGAGGAAGAGGATGCCGAGGCCGAGGAAAGACGGCGATAGGCGAGGACCCGGAGCCCACCTTGCGGAGGGGCGGGCCTCAGTGGGCATGGGCGAGACAACCTGCTTTCAATTACTCGCCAGCAGCAGCTCCTCGGAATGATGTGGCGGGCAAAGGCCATCGGTCCTGCCCGCGAAGTAGCGTTGGGCAAGCGTGGCTGCCGATACATGCTGGGCCTCCCGGAAGCCGCTTTCGCGAGCCAGGGTCAGCATCTCGGTCGGCATAAAGAAGCTGATGAAGGGGGTGCCGTTGGCTTCCGCCCCCGCGACTGCCCGCTCGATGCCAGGGCGCTCTTCCGGATCCGCCAGCTCGATCGGCAGCAAGAAAGACATGGCGAACGTGGAGCCGGGAGCCAGCCGCGCGACCTGGCGCAGCGTCGTCGCGATCGAGTCCTTGGTCAGGTACATGCTGACGCCGGTGGAGGCCACGACCGCCGGCCGCCTGGCGTCGAAACCCGACGCTGCGAGCCGCCCCCACCACCCATCGCCTGCCTCGAAGTCAGCGGGCACGAGCCGCAGGAAGGGCGGGATACCGAAGCCGAGGTCGATGAGGCGCTGGCGCTTCCACGCCTGCGGGCCAGGCTGATCGATCTCGAACACACGCATCTGGGAGGCAAGGTCAGGCTGACGCTGGGCGAAGGTATCCAGTCCCGCTCCGTGTTCCGCGCCATCCCCAGTTCTCTGGCGATGGCCTTCACCCGCCAACCTCGCCCCAGCAGCCCAAAGATCCCCTGAACCTCGTGTGCATCCAACACCTCGGCCCCCACTTGTCTGGGACCCAGCGTCCACCCTTCCTTCTCCATGTCGCCTCCTCGGCGACTCAGGGGGTCAATAGTTCTGTCGCCAGGGGGTCAGTTTTGGCTGTCGCCCGATAGGCGCCGCCAGCTTCAAGCCGACGACGTCTTCGAACACATGCGGCGGCGAATCGATTTCCACGTGCAACGCTCGCCACAAGGCGGTCCGAACCGCTGTGTCGTCTGGTGTCATCGCGTGCTTGTCATGCATGACGATCTCTCGCTTACGTGATTATCGGCTGGTATCGGCTGAACAAATGAGATCGATCGGCCCCGCCGGCACCGAGACCGCGGGCGGAGTCGAGGAAGTGGAATGATGAGAGAGAGCGCGGAAGACGATGCTGCGGGGCCCGAGTTGAGTGGAGGGTTCCGCCC
>CAVPLE010000082.1:0-7198 GCA_963705865.1 uncultured Holophagaceae bacterium
CTCATGTGCGATGTGCCTTATGGAGTCCTGATCTCCGGGGGCGTGGACTCCTCCCTGATCGCGGCCATCGCCGCCCAGTTCCGGGAAGGCCGCGTGGAGGAGGGCGGCACGGCACCGGCCTGGTGGCCGAGGATCCACAGCTTCGCCGTAGGGCTGGAAGGCGCGCCGGATCTGGCTCCCGCCCGGCTCGTGGCAGACCATATCGGTGCCATCCACCACGAAATCCACTTCACGGTGCAGGAGGGGCTGGACGCGCTCTCAGACGTGATCTACCACCTGGAGACCTTCGATATCACGACGATCCGGGCATCCACGCCCATGTACCTCATGATGCGGAAAATCCGGGCCATGGGCATCAAGATGGTGCTGTCCGGCGAGGGTGCGGACGAGATTTTCGGCGGCTATCTATACTTCCACAAGGCGCCCGACGGCCCGGAGTTACACGCCGAGACGGTGCGCAAGCTTCAGAAGCTGCACCTCTACGACTGCGCCCGCGCCAACAAGTCCAGCGCGGCCTGGGGCGTGGAAGCCCGGGTGCCCTTCCTGGACCGAGAATTCCTCGATGTGGCCATGCGCCTCGATCCCGCGGTGAAACTGCCGCGGAACGCTCACCGCCCCCGCCCCATCGAAAAATACCCCCTCCGAAAGGCCTTCGAGGGCCTCATCCCTGACGAGGTGCTCTGGCGCCAGAAGGAGCAGTTCTCAGATGGGGTGGGCTACGCCTGGATCAATGCTCTCAAGGCCACCGCCGAGCGGGAGGTGAGCGACAGCATGATGCGGGGCGCGGCGGAGCGCTTCCCGGTCAAGACCCCCGAAACCAAGGAGGCCTACTTCTACCGCCAGATCTTCGAGCACCACTTCCCCAGTGCCACGGCCGTGAACTGCGTGCCTTTCGAACGCAGCGTCGCCTGCAGCACGGAGACCGCCCTGCTCTGGGACGCCTCCTTCGCGAACATGGCCGATCCGTCGGGCCGGGCAGTCACTGATATCCATGACCAGGGCTACCGGGCGGTCCAGAACCCCTAACCGAGCTATACCCCTGCGCTATCATGTCGAGATCGGAGGTCGATCATGGCGGCCCCTCCCGAGAAGCGGAAATTCCAACGCGTTCCCATCAACTACCAGGTGAAGCTGGTGGCCGAAGACCAGATCATCGTCTACTCATCGGCCATCGACCTCAGCATGAGCGGCATCATGGTGGCCGGAGGTGACCTTCTGCCAGAGGGAAGCCAATGCGGAGTGGCCATCCTGCTGGCGGACGGGTTGGCAGGATGGCGGGTGGTGGCCCGGGGAACCGTGGTGCGGTCCGACCGGCGGGGCATGGCCATCTCCTTTTCCAAGGCCCTCGACCCGGACAGCGAGGAAGCCCTCCGCGTTCTCATCCGCTCGCAATCTCCCTTGGCGGAAGAGCCGAATCCATAAGAGCCGTACCCAGCGGACTCTCCAGCGGGCTCCAAGGATCCAGCCGGATCTTGTAGGCTCAAGGTGCAACCCACCACCCGGAAGCATGGAGCGGACAATGCAAGACCCGGAAACCTCGCTGGCGCGCTTGATGGACTACCTCAAGCCCGGATCGGCCGCCCGTGGGGAAGCGGGTGTCGGATGGGAGCCACCCATGTTCGAGCGCTACGAGGACATCCGGGACTGGCTGAAGGAATCGGTCATGAGTGCCACGATGTATGAGCGCTACCCGGATCGCCGCTGGACCATCCAGCTTCTGTTGAAGGAGCAGAATCCAGGTACCTACCGGTACATCGTGCTGTGACCGATGCCGAAACCGTCTCCTCAGGCTGACCGGCCCGTGTGGCCCGCCACCAACGCCACCCTCATCCGCGTCCTGGCCCTGGCCGGCTTGGCCGTGGCGGCGGCCCTGCTTTCCAACACCCTGGCCTCTCCGTCGCGCCGCCTGGGGTGGGCCAGGTCTGGAGTGCCACTCTCCCTCCCCACGCCCCTGTCGACCTCGCCTCGGGAGCCCGGCCACCTCGAACCCGCCCCCCGGGAACCCAGGTTGGACCGCCCGGTCAGACCCGACCGAACCACCTCGCCGAAAGTGGCACCCACACCGGCCCCAGCTGCTGCCAGGCAGGTACTGGAGGCACCAGCCTTCAACCCAATCCGGGAAATCAGCAGTGAGGAAGCCTGGCAGGCCTTCCAGGCTGGCACGCCCTTCCTGGACGCCCGCCGGGGCTCCGAATTCGCTGAGGGTCACATCGCCGGGGCTTGGAGCACACCTGTGTGGGAATCGGATCTGGACGATCGCCTGCTCTCCTTCAAAGCCGCGCACCGCCCAGGTTCGGAAGATCCCATCGTCATCTACTGCAGCGGCGGTGACTGCCGGGATTCCCACCTTCTCGCCGAGAGGCTGCTGGGGGAGGGCTACTTCCACTTGCTCCTGTTCCACGACGGTTTCCCGGCCTGGATGGCGCAGGGCCGTCCAGTCGAGAAGGGGTGGCCGTGAACCCCCGACGGCGGCATTGGCTCCTCCATCCCAATCTCAGCGTGGCCGTGAGAGTCGCCCTGGGTCTGGTCTTCATCGCGGCGGCTTGGCCCAAGATTGGTGATCCGCCCGGCTTCGCCAAAGCCATCTGGGCCTATCAGCTGGTGCCAGGCGCCGTTCTGAACCCGATGGCCCTGGTCCTCCCTTGGCTGGAGTTGTTCTGCGGTCTGGCGCTCTGCTTTGGCGTCTGGGTCCGCGCCTCCGTGACGTGGGTCACGCTGCTGCTCCTGGCCTTCGGTCTGGCCCTTTCCCTCAACCTGGCCCGTCACCATCCGGTGGACTGCGGGTGCTTCGGGGCCACCGCGCACCGGACGGACGCCGAACGCCTGACAGACATGCGGTGGTCCCTGCTGCGCGACGTTAGCTTGCTGCTCCTGGCCGCGCAGATCTTCCTGGCAACCGCTCCCAGCAAGAACTCACGCCCCAAACCGGCGCGGTTTGGGGCGTGAGTCCCCGCCTGCAAGGTCGAGCAGCCTCTAGGATTTGATCACGCCCAGTTCGCGTCCCACCTTGGTGAAGGCGGCAATGGCCTTGTCCAGGTCTGCGCGGGTGTGGGCGGCGCTCATCTGCGTGCGGATGCGGGCTTGGCCCTTGGGCACTACGGGGAAGAAGAAGCCGATGACGTAGACGCCTTCGTCCAGCAGGCGCTTGGCGAACTCCTGGGCCAGAGGTGCCTCGTAGAGCATGACGGGCACGATGGGATGCTCGCCGGGCAGCAGCTTGAAGCCTGCCTTCTCCATGCCAGCCCGGAAGTAACGGGCGTTCTCATGCACCTGCTTGATGAGGCCCTGGCTGTCCTTGAGCAGTTCCAGCACCTTCAGGGTGGCGGCCACGATGGCGGGGGCCACGGAGTTCGAGAAGAGATAGGGACGGGCCTTCTGCCGCAACCAATCGATGGCCACCTGCCGGCCTGCGATGTAACCGCCGGAAGCCCCGCCCAGGGCCTTGCCGAAGGTGCCGGTCATGAAGTCCACCCGACCCATGACCCCGCAGTGCTCGTGCGTTCCGCGACCGTTCGTGCCCATGAAGCCAACGGCATGGCTGTCGTCCACCATGACCATGGCGCCATGCTTTTCCGCCAGGTCACAGATCTCCACGAGCTTCGCGATGTAGCCGTCCATGCTGAAGACGCCATCCGTCACCACCAGCTTGAAGCGGGCTCCGGCGGCGTCCGCGGCTTTCAGCTGGGCCTCCAGGTCGGCCATGTCGGAGTTGGCGTAGCGGAAGCGCTGGGCCTTGCAAAGGCGGATGCCGTCGATGATGGAGGCATGGTTCAGCGCGTCGCTGATGATCGCGTCCTCTTCGCCCAGCAACCCCTCGAAGATGGCGCCGTTGGCGTCGAAGCAGGAGGAGTAGAGTTGGGTGTCCTCGAAGCCCAGGAAGGCCGCCAGCTTCACTTCCAGCTCCCGGTGGATGTCCTGGGTGCCGCAGATGAAGCGCACCGAGGCCATGCCGAAGCCATGGTCATCCATCACGGCCTTGCCAGCCTGGATCACCACGGGATGGTTGGCCAGGCCCAGGTAGTTGTTCGCGCAAAGGCATACCACATCCTTGCCATTGGCCTGCATCCGAGGCTGCTGGGGCGAGGTGATGATCCGCTCAGTCTTGAAGAGCCCGGCTTCCTTGAGCTGCTCGATTTCATGAGTGAGGTGGGCCAGGTAGGCAGGATTCACGGCAGGTCTCCTAGTCATCAAAGCCTCATAGGATACTGCGAGGTTGCGTGACGGGCGCCCGGTTGTGTCACCATCCTTGCGAACTGAAAAGGATCCGACCATGCGCCCTGCCCTGCTCCTGCCCGTCCTCCTCCTGACGCTGGCCTGTAGCTCGAAGCTGGAACGGGCCAAGGCCGAGAGCCTGATCCGCAAGGACTATCCGGTGGTGGTACCCGTCACCGTGCCCGAGAAGGCCTCGGCAGAAAAAGGCAGCCCGGAGCACCTGCGCCTGGTGACGCTGAAGGAAAGCCTGGACAAGAGCGGCTGGTTCGACGGTGCCGTCCAGGCCGACGGCGGGCGGGAGACCTTCACCTTCCGCCTGAAGCCCACCGCCCCGAAGGACATCAAGGCGGCACCCAAGGGCTTCTCCATGCCCGCGGCCGAGGCCGTGTTCGTGCGCGCCGTCCGCATGGAGCCCACCCGCGAGGGAGCCCGCGTCACATATGAGATTCGCCTAGACAAGCCCACAGCCCAGTTCCCGATCTTCCAGGCCCTGCATCCGAACGCGAAGATCGGCCAGACCAAGCAGCGCCACGCCACCTTTGAGCGCCGGCAGGGAAGCTGGGCGCTGACGAGCACCGACGAGGACTTCCGCAAGGGGGAGTGACCGGCGTTACACGCTCGTTCCTTGGGGGATGGCCAAGCCCCCGGTACCATCGAAGGCATCGAGGTTCCCTTGGATCACAGCCCTGCCTTCCGTCTGCGCCGGTTCCTCAACTGGTTTCCCCTGGGGCTCACCTACGCGGCCATGTACATGGGCCGTTACAACTTCAACATCGTGAAGAACGACATCGGCGCTTGGTACCACTTGGATAAAGCGCAGATGGGCCTCATCGCCTCCGCGGGCTTCTGGACCTACGGCCTGGCCGTGATCTTCAACGGGCCCCTGGCGGACCGCATCGGAGGTCGCAAGGCCATCCTCATCGGCGCCATCGGCGCGGCAGCGATCAATCTGCTCATCGGGTTCATGTTCCTGAATGGCGACGCCTCCAAAGTGCTGGTGAGCATGAGCCTGCTCTGGAGCGCCAACATGTACTTCCAGAGCTTCGGGGCCCTCTCGGTGGTGAAGGTGAACAGCACGTGGTTCCACGTCAGCGAGCGCGGCATCTTTGGCGGCATCTTCGGCATCATGATCAGCTCGGGCTACTTCCTGGCCACCACCATCGGAGCCTGGCTGCTTACCAGTTTCCGCAGTTGGACCGTCATCTGGTTCGTGCCTGCGGCTGCCATGGCCTTCATGTTCGCCGTGGACTGGTTCCTGGTGCGCAACCGCCCCAGTCATGCGGGTTATGCCGATTTCGACACCGGCGATGGCTCCAACGCCGCCTCCGCCGAAGACGCCCCCCTGCCCCTGCGCGATCTTGCGCGGAAGGTCTTCCACAACCCGATCGTGGTTTCGCTCATCTTCGCGGAGTTCTGCACGGGTTTCGTGCGCCAGGGCGTGATGCTCTACTTCACGGAGTACCTCCAGGAGATCTACCACCTGGGCAAGAAGGAACACCTCTTCTGGTGGACCGGCATCGCCTTCATGGGCGGCGGCATCCTGGGCGGCCTGCTCTGCGGCTGGATGAGCGACAAGCTGTTCCAATCCCGCCGTCCTCCCGTGGCTTTCCTCTTCTACTTAGTGCAGGTGGTGATGCTCGCCCTGCTGGGGATGACCTTAGGTCAGGGCACCCACGGCGGCCAGGTCTGGGCTGTGCTCCTGCTGGGCCTCACGGCGATGTTCATCTTCGGCGTCCATGGGATGCTCAGCGGCACCGCCAGCATGGATTTCGGAGGCCGCAAGGCCGCGGCCACGGTCACGGGGGCCCTGGATGGCATCCAGTACATCGGCTCAGGTCTCACCGGCTTCGGCCTGGGCTGGGTCCTCAAGACCTACGGCTGGGATGGCGCGGCCGCCCTCGGGCACCAGCCCACCCATGCCTGGGTGTGGGTGGGCTCCATCATCCCCTTCAGCCTCATCGGCGCCTTCATCATGACCCGCATCTGGAGCGCCAAGGCGGGGTCTGGGGCGCACTGAAACTGAATCAGAAACCGCAGATGTCGCAGATGGCGCAGATAAGAACCCTTCAGTTCTTTTCATCTGCGCAAATCCGCGACATCTGCGGTTAAAGAGTCTTTTACTTCTTCGCCAACTGATCGAAAGCAGCCTTGAGGCCACTGTGGATGGCCTGGACATTGGCGGGCTTCCAGAGTTTCTGGTCCTCCCGGACGAAGGTGGTGAGGTCGCTGCGATTGTCGAAGCGGGCCATGGGGAGGTGGTAGACCTTGGTCTCGTAGCGGTCGCCGGCCTGGATGGCGCGCTCCACGCGGATGGTGCCGGGGCGGTCACTCTGCTCCATGAGCCAGGCCATGTCATCGGTGCCGTACTGGCCGAGCATGACCTCCATGGGCACACTGTGGTGAAGGATGCTGCCCTGGCCATCGGGCCGGCCCCGCTCGATGTTCTTGCGGCGGCTTTCGACCGGATCCACCCAGACATACAGCACAGAGGCCGTCTCGAGGATGGCGGGCGACAGCGTCTGGAAGGCCGTGTCGTAGCCGTGAGGCGGGCACAGGGGGAAAGCCGAGCCGTGCGCGCCGCCGCGGGCCGCTTCGATGACCAGCGTCCGGCCCGACTTGTCCTCGGCGTTCTGGCGATTGAGGATGTCCAGCTCGGCGCGACACTCAGCCTCCAGAGCCTCGGCCATCCGTACCCGCAGCCGATGGGGGAGGTCGCCCAGGTATTCGGGGAGGCCAACTTTGGCATGGGCCGCATCCAACCGATCGAAGAGGTGCTGAGCGGCATTGGTGGTCTCGGCCTGGCGGCTGGCCATGAGGTTCGCGTAGTCCTCGTTCAACAGCTCGATGAGGACCGCCCAGGTCCAGTTGTCGCGAAAGGGGCGGTTGGGTCCGTGGTAGTAGGCGTAGCCCAGGCCGTTGGCCTTCAGCTCGTCGTCGATGCGGTGCATCAGGTGGACGTAGGGGTAATCGTCGAGTTCGATGCGTT
>CAVPLE010000083.1:0-35676 GCA_963705865.1 uncultured Holophagaceae bacterium
CCACGCATTGCTCACGGCCACGGGCATGCGCTCGTCGCGGTCGTAGCCGTGGCGGTTGCGGGCGCCATCGTGGTGGAGCTGGGTGTGGAAGCCCAGCGTGCGATCGTCAAAAACCTGGAGCCGGTAGAGGCCCGTGTTGCGGTGCCCGGTCTGCTTGTTGCGGGTGTGGCTCAGACCCAGGGTGATGAAGGGACCGCCATCCTCGGGCCAGGTGGTGAGCACGGGCAGGTCGGTCAGCTTCGCCTGGTCGCCCTTCAGCACGATCTCCTGGCAGATCCCCTTCCGCACGGTCTTGGGCATCCAGTTGGAGACTTCCGCCAGCACCGGCAGCTTGGCCAGCTTCTCGAAGAAGCCGGTGCCCGGTTTGGGCATGGCTTCCTGAACCAGCTTCTCGATGCGGTCGGCGATGGCGTCCAGGCCCCGGGGCTCCCGGTCCACGCCCAGGGCCATCTCCATGCGCTTCAGGCTGCCGAAGGCGTTCATGGCCACGGGCATGGCCTTGCCGGCGGGTTTCTCGAAAAGAAGGGCCTTGCCGCCCCCGGGCTGCTTGGAGATCCGGTCGGCGATGGCGCCCATTTCCAGGTATGGATCGACTTCAGGGGACACACGGCGCAGCTCGCCCGCGGCCTCGAGCTGCTTCAGGAAGGTCTGGAAGTCACGGCCCATGGGAATCTCCGGATCCCGATCATCCCATCCCCGGCCGGCTGGGAGGAGTCCAATCCCCCTCGCTTCAGGAATTCCCCTTGAGCCGACAGGGGTTTCCCCGCATACTGATGGGCCTTGCCCTGGCCGTGGGCTCCCCAAGCGCGTCCGATGGACTGCCGCCCGCACGCCCCAATCAATGAGGTTTCCATGTTCGCAATCATCAAGACCGGCGGGAAGCAGTACCGCGTCACCGAGGGCGATATCCTCCGCGTGGAGACGCTGGCCAAGGATCCCAAGCAGGCCGTCACCTTCGATCAGGTGCTGCTCATCGACAACGACGGGGACCTGAAGGTGGGTCAGCCCACCGTGCAGGGCGCCACGGTCGAGGCCGAGGTCATCACCCACGACCGCGCCAAGAAGGTCATCATCTTCAAGAAGAAGAAGACCACCACCTATCAGCGCACGCAGGGTCATCGCCAGAACTACACCGAAGTCCGCATCAAGGCCATCAAAGCCTAGTCATGCGTTTTTCGCCTGCGGCGAAAAGCGTTAGTGAACAGCGAAAATTCTGAAGAGGTATTCTCATGGCTCATAAAAAAGGCGTCGGTTCCAGCCGCAACGGTCGTGATTCCCATTCCCAGCGCCTCGGCGTGAAGGAATTCGGCGGGGAAGTCGTCCCCGGCGGTTCCATCCTCGTCCGCCAGCGCGGCACCAAGTTCAAGGCCGGCATCAACGTCGGCATGGGCAAGGATCACACCCTCTTTGCCAAGATCGATGGCAAGGTGCGCTTCCAGGACAAGGGCCAGGCTGGCCGCTTCATCCACATCGATCCCATCGAAGGTTGATCCTCTCCGGGGGTTCCGTGCTGCGCACACACCCCCGGACCCCCAAGGGCAGGCCGGGCGGAGCCCGGCCTGCCCTTATTCCTGACCCCGTGAATCCAGCGGATCCGAAGGCCCACCATGTTCCTTGACTATGTCCAGCTCCGCGTCGCTGCCGGCCACGGCGGTTCCGGCGCCATGAGCTTCCGCCGCGAGAAGTTCGCCCCCGAGGGCGGTCCCGACGGTGGCGACGGTGGCAAGGGCGGCTCCGTGTTCCTCCGGGCGAACCGGGCCCTGAACACCCTCAACCCCTACCGCAGCAAGCGCGACTTCACCGCCGAACGCGGCCGCCAAGGGGAAGGCTGCATGCGCCACGGCAAGGACGGCCTGGATGTGTGGCTGGAAGTGCCGCTGGGCACCGTGGTGAAGGATGGTGAAACCGGCGAAATGCTGGCGGAGCTGCTGGCCGATGGCGAATCCGTCTGCGTGGCCCGCGGTGGCCGGGGCGGCCTGGGCAACACGAACTTCAAGAGCTCCACCAACCGCACCCCGCGCCACCACCAGCCCGGTGAGGATGGCGAGGAACGCAACCTCGACCTCGAACTCAAGCTCATCGCGGACGTGGGGCTAGTGGGTTTCCCCAATGCCGGCAAGAGCACCCTGGTGAGTCGCCTCAGCGCCGCCCGGCCCAAGATCGCCGACTACCCGTTCACGACTCTGGAGCCCCAGCTCGGCGTGGTGAGCCTGGACCGCTTCGGCGGCGACATCATGGACAGCTGGGTCATCGCGGACATCCCGGGCCTCATCGAAGGCGCCGCGGGCGGCGCGGGCCTGGGCATCCAGTTCCTCCGCCATGTGGAGCGCACCCGCATGCTGCTGCAGCTGGTGGACCTTTCGGATCCCATCGAAGCACCCGCCGAGGCCGTCCGCATCATCGAAGGCGAAGTGCAGGCCTTCAGTCCTGTGCTGGCCGCCAAACCCCGCTGGCTGGTGGCCACCAAGGTGGACGCCTTGCAGGATGACGCTCGTCGCGACGCCTTTGTGGCCCTCTGCGCCGAGCGCGGCCAGGAGCCCATCTTCATCTCCGGGGTCACTGGCGAGGGCCTTCGCGAATTGGCGTTCGCGGTGGATGATGCCCTGAAGATCCTTGCCGGACAGAAAGTAGCTGTCCCCAAGGACGAGGTTTGGTAGTGCGCGTCGGCCTGCTCGGGGGCGCGTTCAACCCTCCACACGAAGGCCACCTCAAGCTGGCACGCCTCGCCCTGGACCACCTGGACCTGGACGAGCTGCGCTTCATGCCCTCAGCCGTCAGCCCCCACAAGCCCGATCCCGGCGGTCCCGACACCGAAGCCCGACTGCGCTTGCTCGCTGAGGCCTTGAGGGCCTTCGACCCGCGCTGCCGGGTGGAAGTGGCCGAACTCGAGCGGGGCGGCACCAGCTACACCGTGGACACCCTGGAGGCCCTTACCGTCCGGGAGCCTGAGGCGGCCTGGATCCTCATCATGGGCAGCGACCAGCTGCCGGGCCTCCCGCGGTGGCGGCGGCCCGAGCGGATCTTCCAGCTCGCCTCCGCCGCCGTGGCCCTCCGCCCTGGCGCGGATGCAGCAACACCCGTCGTCCCGAACCTTCACCCAGCGTCCGTCTGGTCTGGCCAGCCCGGGGAACTGGTCTGGCTTCCCCCCACCCAACTGGATCTGGCCTCGTCGAACCTTCGCCAGCGCCTGGCGGCGGATCCTGCCCACGATCCCGCGGGCATCCCGTCCCAAGTTCTGGCTGCCATCCGCGCCGAAAGCCTGTATCGTTAGCCTGCTCTGGAGCCCGCATGACCCTTGATTCCCGGCTCGCGACCGTCGTCGACGCCGCCCGGTCCAAGAAAGCCTTCCGCATCCGCCTCGTGGACGTGAAGGACATCGCCAGCTTCACCGACGTCTTCGCCTTCATGAGCGGGGGCAGTGATCGTCAGAACCGCGCCATCGCCGAAGCCATCGAGGATGCGCTCAAGGTGGCCGGCGAACACCCCATCTCCCGCGAGGGTGAAACCAACGGCAACTGGGTGCTGCTCGACTACGGCAACCTCGTGGTCCACGTCATGGACGAGGAGACCCGCCGGCACTACAACCTCGAGGGACTCTGGAACGCCGGTCGCGAGCTGGAACTGCCCGCCGAGGCCCACCCAGCATCTGAATTACGTCCGTAGGAGATGACCTCCATGCCGACCAACCAGACCAACGCGTTCGAAGCCATGCAGGCCCGCCTGCGGGTCGCCTCCCAGCTCTACGGCCTGGACGACGCGCTCTTCAAAGTGTTCATGGCTCCCAGCCGGTCGATGATCGTGAGCCTGCCCGTGCTCATGGACAACGGGCAGTGGGAGGTCTTCACGGGCTACCGGGTGCAGCACAACATCGCCCGCGGGCCCGCCAAGGGCGGCATCCGCTACGACATGAACGTGACCCTGGACGAGGTGAAGGCCCTGGCCGCGTGGATGACCTGGAAGTGCGCCGTGGTGGACGTGCCTTTTGGCGGCGGCAAGGGCGGCATCGTGTGCGATCCCACCAAGCTGAGCCTGGGCGAAAAGGAGCGGCTCACCCGCCGCTACATCGCCGAGATCATGGACATCATCGGCCCCGACCGCGACGTGCCGGCCCCCGACATGGGCACGGACGCCCAGACCATGGCCTGGGTGCTGGACACCTACTCCATGCACGTCCGCCAGACGGAGAACGCCGTGGTGACGGGCAAACCTCTGGGCCTGGGCGGCAGCCTGGGCCGCACCGAAGCCACGGGCCGCGGCATCCTCATCACCGCCCGGGAGGCCATGCAGCGCCTGGGCAAGCCCCTGGCCGGCGCCACCGTGGCCGTGCAAGGCTTCGGCAACGTGGGCAGCCAGGCCTCGCGGCTCCTGCACGAGGCCGGTGCCCGCATCGTGGCCATCGGCGACATCCAGGGCGCCATCAAGAATGATCGCGGCCTGGACATCCACGCCCTGCTCAAGCATGTGGCCGAGGCCCGCACCGTGGTCGGCTTCAAGGGCGCGGAGCCCATGGATCCCACCGCGCTCCTCACCCATCCCGTGGACATCCTCGTGCCCGCGGCCTCGGAGAACCAGATCACGGAAGCCAACGCGGCCCAGGTCCGGGCCAAGGTCATCGTGGAGGGCGCCAACGGTCCCACCACGCCCGAGGCGGACCCCATCCTGCTGGAGCACGGCGTTCTCGTGGTGCCTGACATCCTGGCCAACGTCGGCGGCGTCACCGTCAGCTACTTCGAGTGGGTGCAGAACCGCCAGGGCTTCTACTGGCGCGAGCGTGAAGTCAACGAGCGGCTGGTGGACTACATGACCCACGCCTTCCAGGCCACCTTCGCCACCACCGACAAGTACAAGACCAACCCCCGCATCGGCGCCTATATCCTGGCCCTGGACCGCGTGGCCCAGGCCATGAAGTACCGCGGGTTCTACGCCTAGATCCGAAGCCAGGGAGCCAGTCAGGCCGATTCGCCTTCAATGGTAAAAGATCCACCACGGAGCCACGGAGCATGGGCACACGGGATGCGCCGGGCCCGGATGCCCCAAGAGGATCCGGGCCCGGCGCATCCCGTGGCTTCCGGCCTAGCCGGAAGCGGCCTTCGGCCTGCCCATGACGGAGGACCACGGAGGCCTCCGTGCCTCCTCTGTGGCTTCGGTGTCTCCGTGGTGAAGCTCTCTTTTTGAACGCAACTTGGTATCAGGCCCCCACCCGCCCCTCCGCCTCCAGCCTTCCCAGCAGGCGCAGGAGGCCATCCAGGATCGTCAGCGGATGCGGCGGACAGCCGGGGATGAAGAGATCCACGGGCACCACGCTCGCGGTGCCACCGAGCTGCTCCTCCTGGCGGTAGTAGGGCCCGCCGGCGATGGCGCAGGCCCCCACGGCGATGACGAGCTTGGGGTGGGGCACGGCGTCATAGGTCTTGCGGACGGCCAGCTCCATGTTCCGCGTGACGGGGCCGCAGATGAGCAGGCCATCGGCATGGCGCGGCGAGGCGACGTACTGGATGCCGAAGCGCCCCAGGTCCCAGGCCAGGGTGCCCAGCACGTTCACATCCACCTCGCAGCCATTGCAGCCGCCCGCGCTCACCACCCGGAGCTTGAGCGACCGACCGAAAAGCCGTTGCATCTCCCCGCCCAGGGCCGCCGCCAGCCGGTACTCATCCGTGGAGCCCGTCACCAGATCCTCCCGCGTGCGGGTGGCGAGGCGATGCTCCTGGGTGAACGCGATGGCGCCCTCGGGACACGCCTCCACGCAATCGGGACAGAACAGGCAGCGGCCCAGATCGACCTCGGGACCGGCGGGACCCAGCCGGATGGCTTCCGTCGGGCAGATGTCCGCGCAGACCCGGCACCCTTCGGGGCAGCGCTCCGCCTCGATCTGAGGGCGGCCCCGGAACCGCTCGGGCAGCGCGGGCAGTTCCTTGGGATAGGGCAAGGTGTGGTAGCCCTGGCGCCAGCGGGAGAGCAGGATGTGGATCATAAGTCATGCCCGCAGTAGGAGAGGTTGAAGCTCTTGTTGCACAGGGGGAAGTCGGAGATCTGCTCCCCGCGCAGGGCCAAGGCCAGCCCGAACCAGTTGTGGAAGGAGGGATCCACGATCTTGTAGCGGGCGAAGCGGCCCTGGGCGTCCGTCCAGGCCAGGTGCAGCACCTCGCCGCGCCACCCCTCCGTGAGCGACACGCACAGCCGCTCCGGTGCCAGGGGCGGCAGTGGCGCGGCTTTCACGGGCGCCTCGCTGTCCGCCAGGGCGGCCAGGGCCGTGGTGAGGAAGCGCGTGCTTTCGCCCAGTTCGAGCCACCGCACCCAGGCCCGGGAATGCACGTTGCCGCTCTCGGCCTGTGCCACGGGGATGGGATGGACTCCGTACGGCCCGTAGGGGTGGTCGTGGCGCACGTCCCGCCCCAGGCCGGAGGCCCGCGCCGCCACACCCACCAGGCCGATCTCGCGAGCCTTATCGGAATCCACGCGACCCGCCGCCTCGAAGCGGATCATCACGGAGGCGGCGCCCCAGAGCAGCTCCACCGCATCCTTCGTGTCGGCCCAGGCCTGCTCCAGGCGCGGCAGCATCCGGGCCGCCAGGGCGGGTTCCAGCTCCTGCCGCAGGCCGCCGGGCCTCAGCCAGTCGCGGCCCAGGCGGCTGCCGCAGCCTTCGGCGCTCAGGTTAAGCCAGTCGCCGCGGATGCGTCCGCAGAAGGAGGCCGTGGGCAGGAAGCCCACATCGCCCGACAGGGCGCCGAGATCCCCCACGTGATTGGCGACGCGCTCCAGCTCCAGGGCCACGCCCCGCACCAGATCCACGCGGGCCGGCACCTGGGCCTCCGCGAGGCCCTCCAGCAGGCGGCAATAGGCCCAGGCGTGGGCGATGCTGCTGTCCCCGCAGGCCGTCTCCGCCTGCTTGAGGCTAAGGGGATGGGGGCCACCGAGGAGGGCCTTCTCCACGCCGCGATGCTGATAGCCCAGGGCGATCTCCAGATGGAAGACCCGCTCGCCGTGGCACTGGAACCGGAAGTGGCCCGGCTCGATCACGCCCGCGTGGACGGGCCCCACGGCCACCTCGTGGACCTCCTCGCCCTCCACGCGGAAGAAGTCGATCACACCGGGAACTGGCACTCTGCCACGCTTCCAGGGGTCCGGCGTGCCGTTCCAGGGAAGGTGGAATCGCACAGGCTTCAGCCAGGGATGGCCTTCGGGGATGATGCCGGTCTGCTCGGCGAGCTCCCGCTCGAAGAGGTGGGCCTGGGGGCAATCGGGCGTGAGGGCGGGATAGCTAGGAGCGTCGAGCTTGGCGCGCAGGACACGCAGGACGTGCCCCGCATCCTCCGCGAGCACGGCGTAGAGGCTCAGGTCCAGATCGCCGCAGAGGCAGGCGAGGCGGTCTCCTTCCTGAACGCGCCGCAGGATGGCGTCCCGGAACGCGCCGATGGGCAGCTCCGGCACCTCCCGCAGGGGCAGGCTTTGGCCGTTGCGGAGGATCGGCAGATCAGCGGCACTCATGGCTGCACCTCCATCTTGGCGGACAAAACACCTTCGACTGAGGTGGCGGCGTGATCGAGCATGGCCTGGAGCGGGCGAGGCATCCAGATCCCCAGGACCAAGGCCAGTCCCAGGGCGACGATGAGGGGCGCCGTGGTGGCCGGCGCGTCCTTGTAGGGCGTGCGGACCCGCTGGGCGCTGGGGGTGCCGAAGACCACCTGGACCACCGTCTCGCTCATGGCCAGGAAGATGCCGCCCAGCAGGATGAGAAAGGCGGTCCCGCCCAGGATGTGGCCGGTGCTCAGAGCTCCCGCGGCGATGTTGAACTCGCTGAGGAAGGGGGCGAAGGGCGGCATTCCCGTGATGGCCAGGAAGCCCAGGAGGAAGAGCCAACCCGACACGGGCGTGCGCCGGAGGGCGCCCGTCACGAAGGGCAGCTGCTTGCTGGCGTAGCTGCGGTGGATGTTGCCCGCGGACAGGAAGAGGACGCTCTTCACCAGGGCGTTGGCCGCCAGGTGGAAGAGGGCGAACTTCGCCGCCAGTCCGCCGATGCCGATGCCAAAGACGAGGATGCCCATGTGCTCCACGCTGGAGTAGGCCAGCAGGCGCTTGAAATCGGTCTGGCGCACCATGAAGATCAGGGCCCAGGCCATGGAGAGCATGCCGAAGGCCACGAGCAGCTCGCGGGCGAAGGCCCCCTCGCCCGCCGCCCCCACCACCGCATAGATCCGCAGCAGGGCCAGGAACGCGCAGCTGGTGACGCCGCCCGCCAGGAGAGCTCCCACCAAGCCCGGGGTTTCGCCGTAGGCGTCCGGCTTCCAGGTGTGCAGCGGTGCGAGACCCATCTTGGTGCCATAGCCCACCAGGGTGAGCACGAACCCGGCCCGCAGCCAGGGCCGCGACAGACGCGAGGCGTTCTCCATGAGCCGCGTGTACTGCAGCGGCTCATCCAGCCCGCCCATGTGGGCCGAGTAGGCGATGAACAGCGTGCCCAGCAGCGCCAGGGCGATGCCCACGGAGCCGATGACCAGGTACTTCCAGGTGGCCTCCAGGGAACGGCGGTTGTGGTTGAAGTAGATGAGGGGCGCCGTGACCAGGGTGGTGGTCTCCATGGCCACCCAGGCGATGCCGGGGTGGCGGGCCTGGGCCAGCAGCGAGGCCAGGCCCAGGAAGCCCAGGAGGCAGGTGGAGAGCACGCGGTGGTCGCGATCCGGGCGCAGGGCCAGGTAGGCCGGGGCGTAGAAGGCGCAGATGCAGAACAGGACGCTGATCACCAGCAGCACCCAGCCGCCCAGGGCGTCGAGGCCGAACCAGGCCGTGGCCGGCAGCGTCCGCCAGCCGGCCAGCGCCACGAGCAGGATGCCGAGGTGGAGGATGCCCACGGCCGGCAGGATCCAGGCGCGGAGGGTGGGCGAGGAGACGGCGAAGGCCACGGCCGCGGCCAGCAACGGAACGAGGATGAGGAGCCACACCATGGGTCAGTCCTTCAGCTCGGCCAGGTGCCGGGTATCGGTGGAATCGAAAGCCACGCGGATGTGGTTGATGACGATGCCCATCACGAAGATGCCCACGAAGAGATCCAGCAGGATCCCCGCCTCCACCAGGGCCGGCATGTCCTCCACCAGCAGCAGGCCGAAGAGGTAGATGCCGTTCTCCAGCACCAGGTAGCCCACCACCTGCGTGAGGGCCTTCCGGCGCGACACCAGCAGCAGGAAGCCCGTGAACAGCGTGGCCAGCGAGGCGGGCACCAGCAGGGTGTATTCCGTGCCCGGCTTGAGTGGGAGGTTGTGGGCCAGCACCAGGCTGAGGCCCGTGCCCAGGGCGCAGAGCATGAGGGACACGGTGTAGCCGATGTAGGGGTCCACCTCGCGCTGGATGTGGACCTGGCGCAGGGCGCGGCGGAACAGGAAGGGGATGAACCAGCCCTTCACGGTCACGGCCGCGATGGCCAGCAGGACGATGTGGAAGTGGCGGCCCAGCCCCATGGCCAGGGGCATCAGGCCCAGCAGCACGCCCTGGAGCACGGCGAACTGGATGGCCTTGCTGACGCGGCTGGTGGCCACGAGGCTGAAGTTGGACAGCATGGTGAGGGCGATGAGCAGGTCGGGCATCATGGGCTACACCAGCAGCAGCAGGAAGGCGAACCCGGTGGCCAGCACCCCGGCCACGAGGAACTGCGGAACTTTCGTCATGCGGAAGCGGGCCATGGCGCTTTCCACCAGGCCCACGCCCACCGCCAGACCGGCCAGGGCCGCATAGAACGCCAGCCAGTTCTGCCAGGCCTGCGGCGCGCGGGGCAGGGCCGGCGTCAGGATGAGCGCCCCCAGCACCAGGAGCTTGAGGCTGGCGCCGTAGAGCACCAGGGCGAGGGGCCGGCCCGAGTGGTCGAGCACCATCACCTCGTGGATCATGGTGAGCTCCAGATGGGTGTTGGGATCGTCCACGGGGATCCGCGAATTTTCCGCGAGGTAGACGATGGCCCACCCCGCCAGGATGAGGATCAGCGGGCCCGTGAACCGCGCCGTGAGGCTGCCGGGAAAGGCCAGCATGGTCCCCAGGGACAGGCTGGAGGTGGCCTTGGCCAGCGCCGCGAAGCCCAGGAACAGCGCGGGTTCCGTCAGGGCCGAGAAGGTGGCTTCCCGCGCCGCGCCCATGCCCTCGAAGCTGGAGCCCGTGTCCAGGGCTGAGAGGATCGTGAGGAACCGGGCCAGCCCGAAGAGGTAGGCGAAGAGGATGACATCCCCTTCAAAGGAAACCGGCGCGGGCGTGTGGCCGAACGGGACCAGGCAGGAGGCCGCCAGACCCGCGGCCACGCCCCCCACGGGACCCGCGAGGAAGACCCAGGTGGTGGTGCGGCTGAAGACCGCCTGTTTGCGGGCGAGCTTGGCCAGGTCGTAGTAGAGCTGGAACACCGGCGGGCCCTTCCGCCCGGCCATCACGGCCTTGGTCTTGGCGATCAGGCCGGGCAGGAGCGGCGGCAGCAGCAGCACGGTGAGTCCGTGCAACAGGAATTGGAGCATCGTCGGAAGCAGGGATCGAACCATCTCAGGCCACCATCCAGACCAGGAGCACCAGCAGGGTGAGCAGGACATACAGCAGGTAGACGGGCAACGCTCCGCCCTGGGCCACGCGCAGGAGGGCGGCGCCCCGGACGGTGAGCCGGAGGCCGGGAGCCGCCGCCCGGTCGAGGACCGGGTCCGGCACATGACTCTCGTACCGCGTGGGACGCGGGAACCAGCCGGACACTTTGGGAAGATGCACCACGGGCCGCAAGGCCCAGCGGAGCCCCCGCACCAGGCCATCCGCGAAGGACGAGGCGGTGTACTGCATGCGTGCCTCCGGCGCCGCGTAGCCGCAGTCCCAGGTGGGCAGATCGCCATCATGCGACGTGGGCGACGTGGGCGGCATGGGCGACATGGGGCGGAGCCACCGCCAGAGCAGGAGGGCCAGAAGCCCCAGGACCAGGGCCACCACGGAGATCATGGGAAGCCCCGCGAGGGCGGGCAGGGCCGCGCCGGTCGCGGGCCCCATGGCGTCCGCGACGCGACCGAGGGCAGGCGCGAAGAGGATCGGCGCCACGCCGATGGCCAGGCAGGCCAGCGCCAGCAACCCCATGGGCAGGAGCATCGAGCGCGGGGCTTCATGGGCCCGGGCCGCAGCGTCGGTCCGCGGCAGGCCCAGGAAGACCGCGCCGAAGGCCTTGGCGAAGCAGGCCAGGGCCAGGGCCCCGATGAGGGCCAGGGACAGGAGGATCACCACGGGCCAGCCCTGCCTTCCAAGTCCGAGGCCCCGGAAAGCCCCCAGGTAGATCAGCCACTCGCTCACGAATCCGTTGAGGGGCGGCAGGCCGCAGATGGCCCAGGACCCGGCGAGGAAGGCCCCGGAGGTCCAGGGCATGCGCTGGGCGAGGCCCCCCAGCCGCTCCAGATCGCGGGTACCCGTGGCATGCAGCACGGAACCCGCCGACAGGAACAGCAGGCCCTTGAAGAGGCTGTGGTTCAGCACGTGGAGCAGGGCCCCGGCGAAACCCAGGGTCTGCATCACCGGGTTCCCCAGGCCCTTGCCGAGGGTGCCGAGCCCCAGCCCCAGTAGGATGATCCCGATGTTCTCGATGGAATGGTAGGCGAGCAGGCGCTTCAGGTCGTGCTGCCCCAAAGCGAAGGCCACGCCGAGGATGCCCGACAGGGCGCCCAGCGTCACCAGGGCCCCGCCCCACCAGAGGGGCGGATCCGGCACCCAGGACAGGAACCGGACCATGCCGAGGATGCCCATCTTGAGCATCACACCGGACATCAACGCGGAAACGTGGCTGGGGGCGGCGGCGTGGGCCGGGGGCAGCCAGAAGTGCAGCGGCAGCACGCCCGCCTTGAAGCCGAAGCCCAGCAGGAACAGCGCGAACAGGGCCGTGCCGCCGCGAGTGGCGGCCAGGCCCGTCGGCAGAGCCGCAAAGGCCGAATGCCCCTGGACCTTGGCCAGCAAGGCGAAGGCCGCGAACAGGAACAAGGTACCCGTGTGTGTGGCGACCAGGTAGATCCAGCCGGCCCGTCGGGTGTCGGCCTCGCGATCCTCGGCCAGCACCAGCACGAAGGCGGCGATGGCCATGCCCTCCCAGGCCAGCAGGAAGGTCAGGGCGTGGGACGCCGTCACCAGCATCAGCAGCGAGGCCGTCAGGAGTCCGTAGACCAGACGCAGCGCCGGGGTGTTGCCCCGACGGCCCTCCCAGTAGCCCAGGCTGTAGATCGACCCACCCAGAGACAACAGCAGGACGGGGATCGAAAACCAGGCGGCCAGCGAATCGAGCACCAGGAGCCCCGGGGCTCCCAGCGACGCCGTGCGCAGGGTGAACGCTCCGCCAGGGGCGCCGGACAGCACCCGCAGCGAGGCCCCAAGACCCAGCACCACCGCAAAGCCCAGCAAGCCAGCCGCCACCTCCCCGCCCCTCCGCTTCAGGAACAGCCCCGGCACACCAGAGGCCGCCGCGACCAGGAGGGCGAGGAGGAAGAGGCTCATCCCAGCAGCCTCGCCCTCAGCAGCATCCAGAGGAAGACCGCCAGGAGGGTCAGCAGCACGTAGAGGAGGTAGACCGACAGATGGCCCGGTTGCAAGCGACGGAACCGCAGCAGCCGCTCGGCGAGGCGGGCCACCCGCGGGGCCAGGAAGACCTCGCCGAAGGGCTCCCGGAAGGCCTGCCGGAACGAGGCACCACCCGGGAACAGGCTTCGGAGGCGAGGCATCCGCGCCCGCAAGCCGGGCTGGACCGGGGACCAGGCGTCCGCGAACGAACTGCCGGTGTACTGCGCCCGGACCACGGGCGCGGCGTACCCGCAGCCCCAGGTCGGCAGGTCCAGCTGGGCGACATCCGGGACCAGGCCCTCCGGGCGGCGGAGCCAGGCGATGCCCACCCCGACCAGGACCAGGAGCCCCAATTCCACCCCCGCGAGCAGCTGGAGATCCGCGTGCAGGCCCCGGGCCAACAGCGCCGGAGCCCCGGGCACCACCACGGCGACCACCCGGTCCAGCAGGGGCAGCAGCAGGAAGGAACCCAGCCCCACCGCCAGGCAGAGTCCCGCGAGGATGGCCATGGGCAGCAGCATGGAGGCCGCGGGGTCATGAGCGTGCTCCACGACCGCGCTCCGGGCCGAGCCCAGGAACAGCGTGCCGAAGAACCGGGCGAAGGCCACCGCCGCCAGGCCCCCCGCCAGCGCCAGGCCCACCAGGCCCAAGGCCGCGGACCAGGGGTACCCCCGACCGAGCGAAAGGAAGAGGCCCCGGTAGAGGAACCATTCGCTGAGGAAGGCGTTGAAGGGGGGCAGCGCCGCCACCGCCAGCACGCCGGGGAAGATGACCAGGGCCGTGCGGGGCATCCGTCGCGCCAAGCCGCCCAGCGCTTCCATGTCCCGGGTGCCCGTGGCGTGCAGGATGGCCCCCGCCCCGTAGAACAGGAGGCTCTTGAAGAGCGAGTGGTTCCAGACGTGGAAGAGGGCGCCGCCGAAGCCCAGGGCCATCAGCCAGGGATCGTGCGTGGCCCGGCCCGTCCAGCCCAGACCCACGCCCATGAGGATGATCCCCAGGTTCTCGATGCTGGAATAGGCCAGGAGCCGCTTGTAGTCCCGCTGCGCCAGCGCGTTCCCCACGCCGTAGACGGCCGTGAGGGCGCCCAGGGCCAGGAATGTGCCCCCCACGCCCCGGGGGATGTCCGGCAGCAGGCTCGACACGCGGAGCAGGCCGTAGATGCCGGCCTTCAGCATGACCGCCGACAGGATCGCGGAAACATGGCTGGGCGCGCTGGCGTGGGCCGAGGGCAGCCAGAAATGCAGGGGCAGCACGCCCGCCTTGAAGCCGAAGCCCACCAGGGCCAGGAAGAGGATGCCGCCCTCGAACATGGGTGAGGTGGAAGTCGGAAGGGCGATCCACGATAGCCCCCCCATCCGCTGGGCCATCAGGATCACCATGGCCGTCAGCAGCAGGGTACCGGTGTGGGTGCAGGCCAGGTAGACCCAGCTCGCGCGTCGGACCTCCGGCTTCTCATGTTCAGTGCCCACCAGGAAGAAGGCCGACACCGCCATCAGTTCCCAGGCCACCAGGAACACCAGCCCGTGCCGGGCGATGAACAGCAGCGTCATGGCCGCCACGAGCAGCCCATAGAAGAAGCGCAGGGAACGGCCCGAGCCCCAGGGCGTCTGGACCGGCCAATAGCGCTGCCCGTAGATCAGCCCGAGCCCCCCCACTAGGTGGAGGGGCAACAGGAAGGCGGCGGACAGGGCATCCAGCTCCAGGCGGGCCGGGAGACCCCAGACCCGGAACGTCAGGCCCGAGGCGGCGCCGCCCAGCAGGAGGTGGATCGCTGCCCCGAGCGCCAGAAGGCTGCCCAGGAGGCCAAGGCCCGTGGCCAGGCGCTCCGGCGGGCGCGAGGAGGCGGACAGCAGGGCCCCCGCGAACCAGCATCCGGAGGACGCGAGGACCAAGGCCACATCCAGCATCTGCACGCTCCGGGTTCAGGAAACGACCCCGGCGGATCAGGTATTGGCTGGGGCCACCCTGGGAAGGGGGCTCGTCATCAGATGGGCCGAGATCGGTTGGGCCCATGCTACTCCCAACCCGGGCGTGTCTTCAAAGCAGATACAAAGGACGTTACGACCGACCGCCGGCAGAGCGAGGTCCGGAAGCCCTGGTGCCAGGGCTTCCGGACCTCGGTACGGCGGGGCTCAGAGCCCCAGGTTCACGGTCGTCGTCGTGCTCGCGGTCACCGTGGCCGGCTGGACGGTCGAGGTGGACGTGGTGGTGGTGCCATCCAGGTTCAAGGTGGATCGCACCGCCTGCACGCTGTAAGCGCCGATCGGGACCGTCAGGAAGGCGTAGGTCTCCGTGGAGGTGCCCACGGTGGCCATCATCGACTGGACGATGAAGGTGTGGCTGCCTGAGGAGGTGGTCAGGGCCTGGAGCAGGTTGACCTGGTCGCTCTGACTGGTGGTGGCCAGTGGCGTGAGGCCGCCACCCACACCCCCGATGGAGGCATTCGCCGTGAACGCGGCGCTGTAGGTGAACACCGGCGTGGCGGCGGTCAGGTCGAAGCCATCGCTGGCCTTCGCGTCATAGGCCTTGAGGGTCGTCGTGGAACCGGTGGAGGGCTGGCTCACCACGAAGTAGGTCGAGCCCACGGGGAGCAGGTCCAGGGTGTAGGCGCCCGTGGCGTCGGTGACCGTGCTGCGGGCGATCCGGGCGTTCCCGGAACCGTCCAGGGTTTCGGCAAAGACCATGACACCCGGCAGACCGGTCGTCGTGGCGGTATCGGTCAGCACCCCGTGAATGGAGCCCGTGACGAGCTTGTCGAAGGCCCAGCAGGTGGGCCGCAGGATGTACTGGCCCGACATCCCAGCCATCACCACCTGAACGGAGTGGGCCGCGTCGAAGTCGATCCACACGTCCTTCGTGGTGCCCGCAGCCACGTCGAAGTTCACGATGAGCTTGATACCGGTCTGCATGCCCGAGGGCACTTTCAGAGGCTCGACCGTACCGTCCGACAGCTTCACCGTGTTGCCGGAGCCCAGGATCAGCCGCATCTGCCCATAGTGGCCTGCCGGCAGGCTGGCGCCTGCCACCAGTGTTTCGTCCACGCCACCCACGAGGTTCAGCAGGTTGATGGTCTTGTTGGGGGTACCGAGGGTAATCCAACCGCCGTTTTGGTTGATCTCCACGCTCTGGATATTGACGTTGATCTCCTGGTAGCCGGCGATGGGCCCGTCCACCAGGTGCACGTTCATGCTCCCGCTACCGCCGTCGGAGCTGGAGGACCCGCCGCAGGCCATCAGAAGGGCCAAACCCAGACCGGCCAACCCGATAAACGATGTGCGCCAGTTCAGCATGTTCACCTCCGAAACCGTGCCAAGAAGAAGGCATCAGGACAGCCATCATGGTCCCGGAAAGGTACTTCCGCAATTTAAATATTCACATTTAAAGTCAATCAAATAAAGATATAGATCTTTTGATCTAGACCTTCTAGAACACCCTGAGGAGTGCCACGTACCCATTCACGGTCCGCACCCCGGCGATGTCGCTTTGCACCCCCACGCCCAGGTCCACGCGCACGGCCGTGAAGAGCCAGAACCCCGGCAGGTCGCCTGTGATGCCGACCCCGCTCATCCCGTAGGTCTTCTGGTCATCCAGGCTGCGGGCACGGGCGTACTCAAGGCTGAGGGACAGGCGCAGGTTCGGTCCCGTGGGAATGGCGAGCGAGGTCTTGCCGTAGACCAGTCGATCCGCCGTGATGGCATTGGACCGGATGCCCGCGATGCGCACCACGCCACCCAAGCCGCCCACGTCCAGGGCCTTGAAGCGGTCGAAGGCGCGGCCCGAAGCCCAGCCCGCCTCGCCGTGCAGCCAGAAGCCGGGGACCACCTCCCGATCCAGGCCCAGGCTGCCGCCCCAGCGCCGGAAGTCACCGCCCTCGGGGACCTCCTGCGGGGCCGAAGCCAGACCATACGTGCCTTCAGGGCGCTTGCCCCAGCCGTGATAGGCCCGCAGCTGGAAGCCCCGGAAGAGCCAGGAGCCCTGGAGGGTGCCGGTGCGCGTGAGGCCGGACGGTGGCAGCTGGTAGCCCGGCGTGCGGTACTTGATGTCGCCCTCGCCGAAGTCGTCATATTCGAAGTCGCCTCGGCCTTCGAGGCGGAAGCCCAGGCCCAGGTCCCGACCCAGTTCCAGCCCGAATTTCCCGAAGCGGCGGCCCACGCCGTCCTGGTCGGACAGCCGCCCGTTCTCCACCGGGCGCTCGGTGCCTTTGAGCAGCATGGCGGTGGCATCGGCGCTCACGTCGAAGCTGCCCAGGCCCCGGGGAATGGCCAGGCTGGCCGTGTTGAAGAGAATGGCCGTGAGGGCGTTCAGCTGCACCCCCTTGCCGAAGGCGTTGTAGTCGAAGTAGAGGAGGCCGCCCAGGGGCGCCACCGGCGGAGTGAGGCCCGGGTCCACCAGCACCACCGCGGCCAGGGCCCGACCGCTGCTCTTGGGCTTCTCCTCGATCTTCCGCGTGCCGTCGCCTTGTTTCGTGAAGTACCGGACGCCTTCCGGGGTCACCTTCAACATGGTGGAACCCGAGCCCCGGGCGGCGGTGCGGGCCGCCTCGAAGCCGTCGCCGTTGACCTGGAAATCCCGATAGGTGAACCGCCGCTGCACCTGCACCACGCCGCTCGCGCTCACCCAGCGCTCGTAGGTCTGGACCATGACTGGCCGCCACAAGCCCGGCGCCGGTTCGCCGTACGTCAGGATCTCCCGCTCGCTCTTCACGGTGCCTGGCATGTTGGTCCGTTCCCGGTGTTCCACCAGGATCCGGCCCGAGGCCTCCTCCACCTCCAGATCCCCCGAGTACAGCAGCGGATCCGCGTCCACGGGCTCGAAGCGCAGCAGGCGGCGGCCGGGTCCCACGACACCGCCGTCCCGGTAGCGGTAGCGCTCGGTCATGCCCAGGGCCACGGGCAGCGACATGGACTGGCGGCTTTCGATGAGGGGCAGCTGCACCTCGCCATCGAGCTTCGCGGTCACCCCGTTGAAGCGGACCGACTTCTGGAGCAGCTCCGGCCACTCGCCCGCCTGCTCGAAATAACCGAAGCTGAAGCCCAGGTCGCCGCCGCGCCCCGAGGGCGTCTGGATGTGCAGGTCCAGCTCCGCCTTGGCCTGGACGGTGCGGGCTGTGGCCCGGGACCGCAGCTGGGTGGCCCGCACCTTGGCCAGCAGGGCCCCCACGTCATAGGCCTCCGCGGCGCTCACGGCCACCTCCGTGCGGTCCTTGGGCAGGGGCATCGCGGACCAGGCGCCGCCGGTGAAGGTCCAGCGACGCAAGGCCCCGGCACGGTTGCGCAAGGTCAGGTCGCCCTGACCCCCCTCGACCTCCGTGAAGCCGGCGGGCAGCGCCTCGGCCAGCCGTGCCCCGGGGCCACCGGCGGGCACCACCACCCGCCCGCCGTCACCCATGAGGGTCGACACCAGGGCCCCGGGGTCCGAAGGCAGCCACAGCGTCCAGGGCCGCCCAGGGAAGGAATCCTGAGCCCGGGTGAGCTGGGCCCGCCAGGCGGCGGAATCCAGGTTCAAGTCCGCGGGCACCAGGGCCCCGCCGTCCACGGCACCCCAGGCGGTCTCATCCAGGAGGGGCGCGGCCTCGGGATCAAAGGCCACATAGAGCCGCTGGTCCGGCGACTGGGCCTTCAGGGCCTGGGCCGCCGCCAGCAGGAGGGGGAGCCGGCCTTCGCCCGAGGGCAGGCGCAGCCGCACGGCGGGCTCCCCCTTCAGCCCCGCCACCAGGGGCGCCCAATGCTGCCGGGCCGCTTCCACCTGGGCCGCGTCGCGGTTGTCCTTCGGCACCAGCAGGGCCCCGTCCGCCGTGCGGAGGTCCAGGACCACGGGTTCCGGCACCCCGCTGCGGAGGGGTGCTGTGGACGGTGCCTGCGCCACAAGGGTGAGGGTGAGGGTGAGGACAGGCAGCAGGAAGAACGGGGAGCGCGGCACGGAGCCTCCGGGACATCGCTTGAGGCTACCCGGATCTGGGCTGGAGGTAGGAGGCTGGAGGTAGAACTTCCTGATGCGGCGCCCGCGCCGCGCCAGCGCTGGAGAAAGCGCCGGCCCCATCGAACGTCCGGGCCCAAAGGCAAACAGGGTGCGGCCGGAGGCCGCCGCGGGAATCAGTACCTCCAACCTCCAGCCTCCGGTCTCCGGTCTCCAGCCTGCATCCGGTTTCCCGGTATCCTCGAAGGTCGTCCCAGGTGCCCATGCGATTCACGGTCCGGCTCACCCATTCCAACGGCGAAGTCCTCGTTCGGGACTTCGAGGCGGAGAGTCTCGATGCACTGAGGGCCCGGGTGCAGGCCGAAGGCGGCTTCCCCCTGGAGATCACCCGCACCGATACGGCCTTCAGGAGCCGCGCCCAGCTGAAGAACGAATCCCTGGTGCTTTTCAACCAGGAACTGCTGGCCCTGCTGAAGGCCGGCATCCCCTTGCTGCAATCCCTGGAACTGCTGGTGGGCCATGGCAAGGATCCCCAGTTGCGCCGCAGCCTCGCCCAGGTGGTGGCGCTGGTGCGCGAGGGTATGTCGTTCTCGGATGCCCTGGAACAGGCCGGGGCCTTCCCGCCGGTCTACCGCAGCAATGTGGTGGCGGGCGAGCGCAGCGGCACCCTGCCCGAGGTCCTGGCCCGCTGGCTGTCCTTCCAGAAATTCGCCCAGACCAGCCGCCGCCGGATCATCGAGGCCCTGTTCTACCCGGCCTTCCTGGTCCTGGTGCTGATCCTGGCCCTGGGCGTGATCTTCAACGTGGTGCTGCCCCGCTTCGCGGAGTTCTACGCCGGCGGTGACATCGAGATGCCCCTGATCACGCGGGTCCTGCTGGGCATGGGCAAACTCATCAGCTCCACCCTTTGGCTCCAGGGCATCCTCCTCGCCGGGCTGGCGGTCCTCATCCGGTGGATGGTGGCTTCCGAAGCGGGGCGCAAGCTGGCGGAGCGCCTGCTGCTGATGCTGCCCAAGGTCGGCACCCTCTATCGGATGTACCACTCGAGCGTCTTCTCGCGCACCCTGGGCGTGCTGCTGTCCGGTGGCCTGCCCGTGGTGCAGGCCCTCGAGGTGGTGCAGCGCACCAGCCCCAGTGAGCGCATGAAGGCGGGCCTGGCCACGGTCACCGACAAGGTGCGCGCCGGCAGCAGCCTGAACCTGGCCCTGGAGCAGGCGAAGATCCTGGACCCCCTGGCCGTCGAGATGGTCCGCGTGGGCGAGCAGAGCAGCGCCCTCCCCGAGATGCTCGACCACGTGGCCGATTTCTTCGACCAGGAAGTGGAGAAGGCCACCACCGCCGTCACCAGCCTCATCGGCCCCGTGCTCATCCTCTTCATGGGCGTCGTCGTCCTCGCCCTCCTGCTCGCCATCTACGTGCCCCTGTTCAACGCCAGCAGCGTGGTGCGGTAGGCCACAAAAAGCTGGTCACGGAAGACACGGAAGGTCACAGAGGACACGGAAGAAGAACCACATCTTCTCAGGCCCCGACAGCTGCCTCCAAGGCTAACTGGGGAGATTTCGATGGCATTTCACAACCCTTCGCGGGCGAACCTCTGCTTATTTCTGTGCTTTCCGGTCTTCTTCCGTGTCTTCCGTGACCAGCTTCTTTTTCGCAGAATCTACCGGTACTTCCGCTTCAACCACTTCTGCGGATCCTGGGGCTGGGCCTGGTGACGGATCTCGAATCCGAGGCGCGGGCCGTCCACGGTGTCGCCCACGGCGCCCAGGGCTTCACCGGCCTGGAGCACCTGGCCCTTGGCCACCTGGAGGCCCAGCAGGTGGGTGTAGAGGCTGAACCAGCCGCCGCCATGTTCCAGGATCACCATGGGCCCATAGCTCTGGTAGTAGTCGGCGTAGACCACCTTGCCATCAGCCACCGCCGCCACGGGGGCGCCACCTTTGGCCTCGATGAGCAGCCCGCTCTGCATGGTCTTGGTGTGGAAGCGCGGATGCAGGTGCTCGCCGAAGCCCAGGGCCAGGGTGCCTTCCACGGGCTGGGGCAGGTTGCCCTGCAGGGAGGCGAAGCTCACCGCGGCCTCGAAGGCCTCGCTCTTGGGCTTGGTCAGCAGGCCCGCCAGCAGGCGTTCGAGCTGGATGGCCTCTTCCGCCAGCTCCGCCTGGGCCTGTTTCTGGGCCGCCTCGTCCTTCTGGAGGCCCTCCAGGAAGCTGTTGAGCTTGTCCTCCTGGAGGCGGAGGGCGGCCTGGAGTTGGGCGGCTTCCTGCTCATCGCTGGCCAGGCGGGCGAGCACCTCCTTCAGGGCCTTCTCCTTGGCAGCCAGATCGCCCTGAAGCCGATGGATCAGGTCCAGACGCTTCCGCTCCTGCAGGCGGGCCCAAGCCAGCATGCGGCCCCGCACCAGCCAGGCGTTCAGATCCTTGAAGGTGGCATAGAGGCCCAGGTCGCCCCAGGGGCCCAACGCCTGCATCCAGCGCACCTGTTTCCGCAGGTCGCCCTGGAGCTTCAGCACCTCGCCCTGGATGCGGGCCTGCTCGCGACCGATCGTCTGAACCTCGCTCTGGGCCTGGTCCCGTCGCAGCCGGGCGCCCTCCACTTGGGCCTTGGCGCGGTCCCGCTGCAACGAGATGCCCTGGATCTCCACCAGCACGCCCTTGCGCCGCTTCTTCAGGGCCGCGAGCTGCTGGTCCACCTGCCCCAGCCGCCCCTGGATGACCGCCAGCTTCTGGCGCAGCTCCGCCGGCTCCCGAACCGCCTGGCCCAGCAGGAGCACTGGGAGGAGGAACCCCAGGCCGCGACGCACCGGCTACTTTCGGCCGCCCGCCGGAAGCAGCATGGCCAAGGCGCCCAGCACCAGCGGCCCGCCGATGGACAGGGGCAGCGCCAACGGCGAGAAGGGATCCGAGGGCAACTGGGCCATGGGCAGCAAGCGGACCAGGATCTCCAGCACCTTCACCTGCCCCGCGCTCCAGCCCAGGTCCTGGCCGAAATCCAGGAAGAAGCTCAGGCGCGGCCCCAGTTCCCGGAGCAGCAGGGTGAGCAGCAGCGCCAGCCCGGTGCTGGACTTCAGCAGCCGCGAGAGCAGCACCGCCCACAGCAGCATCTGCAGACCCAGCAGCAGGCCGTGCAGATCCGCCCGCAGCAGCTCCGGCGGCCAGGCTTCGCCGATGAGGCGCCAGCTCAGCACCCACACGGGAATCAGCGCCACCTGAGACAGGAACAGGCCATGCACGAAGCCCAGGCCCGTCCCCGCGAAAAACCCTTTGAGCCGCTCCCCCCGGGCCGCCGCGGCGGTCCACTGGGTCACGGGGACGAAGGCGCCCAACAGCACCACCAGCGACACCAGCCAGTACATCACCGCCTGGAGGCTCCCCACGGCGTAGGCCCGCAGCGAGTCCGCGCCCAGGGGCACCTGGGTTCCGAACACGACAATCTGCGATCCATCGGCCCCCTGCTGGCCCCGGACACCCATGAGCACCAGTCCCGCGAAGAACAGGCAGACCAGCGTCCAGCCGATGCGCAGCTTCGAACTACCGAAACGATCCATGAAGGAACTCCCGCGAATGGAACGATCATACCGGGCCCGGCGGCTTCACCGCCGGGCATGGCCCTTCGGGCGGGGCCAGCTCACGAAGTCCCGTTCTCGGCATGCACCCGGTAGTTGGTGTCGAGTTCATCGCCCAGGGCGAGCAGGGCGGCGATGCGGCGGGCCATGTGGGTGAAGTGCTGCGCTTCATCTGGGTTGAGGGCCTGGCCCAGCAGGCGGGATTCGCGGTAGCTCAGCCACTTCTTGAGCACCTGGTAGCCGCCCAGGCTGTACTGCCACACCACCTCTGGAATGCCAGCCCAGCAGGCGCGGTCGTTCAGGAACACACGGTCCCCCTCGCGGCGGCCCTCCGCGGGCATGGCGATGCCGCCCTGGCCCCGGATGCCCCAGCCCGCCGTCACCTCCAGGTCCACCGCTGGATCCAAGGGCGCGCCGCTCACCACCGTGAGCACGGCGACCTTGCGCAGCGCTTCGGGTATCTTGCCCGCCGTCACCAGGGGCACCGCCTGCTCCACATCCAGCAGCGCCGCCACCTGGCGGCCCAGTGCCGCCGACTTTGACAGAGCCTCGGAGGAGGCAGGCCACGGAATGCGCGGCCAGTCCATGCGCAGGGCTCCCGCATTTTCC
This sequence comes from uncultured Holophagaceae bacterium, assembly GCA_963705865.1. Lineage (GTDB taxonomy): Bacteria > Acidobacteriota > Holophagae > Holophagales > Holophagaceae > Geothrix. The sequence goes on from CAVPLE010000083.1 coordinate 22,625, forward strand.
TCGCGGTAGACCGGAGCATGGAGGATGGCCAGCGCGTGGAAGAACAGATCCGTGGGATCCGCAGGTTGAGCCTGTCCCTCCGTCAAAGAAGGATTTGCCACCGATGAACTCCGATGAACACCGATCAAAGCCTGATCTTTATCGGTGTTCATCGGTGTGCATCGGTGGTTCCCTTTCCCTTCCAGCGTCGCCAGCTTCTCCAGCGCCAGCGGGCTCAGGTTCGGCCGCTCATCCGCCGCGTACAGCGCGCCTTCCTCATGGTGGGCGCGGAGGAACATGGGGAAGTAGGAGGAGAGCCCATTTCCCATGTTGTCGCCCATGGCCCTTGCCACAAATCCCCGGTCGAAGTGATCCTGGGGAATGCGCTGCCGAGCTTCGATGAACAGGTTCCCCTCGAACACCTGCGGTTTGTACTCCGGCCTTGAGCGATCCAGCAGGTCAGTCTCACCCTCCCAGTACAGCCACCGCACATCCATGGGCCGGTAGGCGTAGCGCACCAGCCCATCCTTGCTCATGCCGCGTTTCCGCAGGGTGTCGCGCACGGCTTCTGGGTGGAAGCGGGCCACGGGGGTCATGATCTCGGGGTGGCGGACTTTGAAGGCGCTGTGACTGATGGCGGGATCGAAGTACGCAGCCAGCCGGGCCTCCAGGCGATCCCGGTCGATGTCCACCAGGAAGCTGTCGCGACTGGTCTTCACGCCGGGGAAAGACACGGGAAAGAGCTCTTCCAGCGTGGGCCAGGACAGGTAGGCGGGGCTCACCGCCAGGGGCCGGAAAGGCAGGCCCAGCTTGGGGTGCGGCGTCACCTGCTTGGCGTAGGCGGGCGCGGGGCCATCGGCTTCCGCCTCCAGTTGAGCCAGCTTGTCCTTGCCCCAAAAATCCCGGTACGACACGCCCGCGGCGGGATGGTGTTTCGCCTTGCGCACCATCAGGGCCACGGCGGTGCCCACCTGGATGCCTTCGCGATTCTGGGGCGTGCTGAAGATGGACGGATCGGGCTCGCCCTCGGGCGTCAGCTTACCGGTGGCGTACTTGTCGCCGTTGAGGCTGTCGACCCAGATGCGATCGAAGTGCTGCAGGAAGGCCTGGCGCATGAGCGGGTGGCTGAGGCCGTCCAGCCACCCGTAGTTGCTGATGAAACAGACCACGCCTTCCTTCGACCATTCCGCGATCTTGCGCTCGGCCATGCGGAAGAACCGCACGTAGAGGTCGTTCAAGCCCTGGCCTTCGGGCCGCCGCATGGGTTCCCAGCCCGCCACGGGCTCGCGGTAGGCGTGGCTGAGGCTGCGCTCCTCCGCCATGTGCGAGATGCCCGCATAGCCCGAGTACGGTGGGTTGCCGAGGATGACGAGGATGGGTTTCTGATGCTTCACGGCGTCCGCCGCCACGCGCTCGTCCGCCAGCTGCTGGAGCACGGCTTCCTTGCGGGGCTCGGCGGGGTGCTCCCAGCCCGTGAGGGCGTTGGTGAGGTAGACGGGCAGGCGCTCGTCCTTGATCAGCGGCGCTCCCAGGCGCGACAGCATCAGGCCCATCTGGAGGTGGGCCACCACGAAGGGCGCGGGCAGCAGCTCGAAGCCGAACACGCGCTGCTGAAGGGCCTGCTTGAGCAGGGACCCGGCCAGGGCGCCCTGGCCCGCCTCTTCCAGATTCTCGTGGATCTTCCGGGCCACCTCCACCAGGAAGGCGCCGGTGCCGCAGCAGGGATCCAGCACATGGACGGAGGGATCGGCCAGGCCCTCGGGCCGTCCCAGTTCTTCGCGCAGCACACGGTCCACGCGGGCCACCATGTAGCGCACCACTTCGCGGGGGGTGTACCACACGCCCAGATCCTTGCGGAGTTCCGGATCGAAGGCCTGGAGAAAGGGCTCGTAGAAGTACTGGATGGCATGCTCGGCGGCGAAGCGGCGGAAGAAGGCGGCGCGGTCCACCCGGTTCAGCGCGTCCTCGGCCCAGGCCATGACATCGCGCAGGCCCAGGGCGTCCAGCTTCGACGATCCCGTCAGGTGCTCAAAGATGTCCTGCACCACGGGCACGGCCAGGGTCTCGTCGGCATTGCGCCAAGCGAAGCGGTCGTCGGCGGCGGCCTTGTCGCGCCAGGCCACCCAGGCGGAGAACACGCCGTAGAACAGCGTCTGCACCAGCGTCGAGCGGAAGAAGTGCTCGCCATCCTTGCCCTCGAAGCTGAGACCCAGACTGTCCTCCATGGCCTTCCGCAGGCCTTCGAGGGCGGGCAGGGTCGCGTGCTTCTCCACCCGCTCTCGCGCCTCCCGCGCATAGCCCGCCAGCAGCGCGGCCAGATCCTCGGGCTCCCGCAGGGGCGCGGCCTGGAGCAGGGCCCGGCGCAGGAAATCCAGCACGGCCTCGCCCTGAAGTTCGGCGGTGCGCTCGGCATGCTGCGCGGCGGACCAGAACTCGGCTTCGTCCCTGGATATGGAATAGGTGCCGAGCGAAAGTGGCTTCCCGTCCGCATCTTCGCCCAGGATGAGGAAGTCGCGGTAGTTCGTCACCAGCACGAGCCGGTACTTCTCCCAGTACTTGGTGGCCTGGGCGCCCTTGGCCGTGAGCCAGGTGTTGTCGGAGGCCCCCTTGACCTCCACCACGCCCCGCGCGGGGTTGATGGCGTTCAGCTCCACGCCCTTCCGGCGCAACTGCTCTTTGGTGTACAGGCCGAAATCGGGCACGCCAGCGCCTTGGTTCTTCATCTGCGCCAAGGGCACGACCACGGGCTTCAGTCCCTTGCCGAGGGTCTCCAGCAGTTCTTCCAGGGCCGAGTACGAGCTGGTTTCCGCCGTGCCCTGTCCCGAGGCATGGATCTGGTGCAGCCGATGCAGGTACCTGGCGATGGGGTGCATGGGGTTCAGTCTACCGGCACGCGGGTCCGGGCATCAGCCCAGAGCCAGAAGACCTACCTCGGTGGCGCTGGCGAATGCGTCAATATCCCGGGCGTGCTCACGCATCACTTTCTCGATCCGGGTGGTGGGGCAGTTCCCCAGGCGCAACCACAGGACCTTGGGCGGGAATCCCCTGATCACCTGGAGATCCACGAAATCCGAATCTTTGGTGACGATCATGCAACCTTCACGACGCGCAGCCTCCCACACCGCTTCATCGCTGGCAGAGGAGAGTCCAAGACCCGCCACATGGGCAATGTCTGGATAGACCCCCGCCAACCGCGCCACAAGCCGCACAGACAGGTTCTGGTCCAGCAGAAGCCTCATGCCCCGAGCTGGAACTGCTGGCGCTCACGGTCCGCGGCAAAGGCTAGGCAGGCCCGGACGTCCTCATCCGTGAGATCGGGAAAATCGGCCAGCAATTCGGCCACGCTCATGCCGGAGGAAAGGTAGGACAACACATCGTAAACGGTGATGCGCAGGCCACGGATGCACGGCTTCCCGCCGCGTTTCCCGGGCTCCAGCGTGATCCGGTCCAAAAGGTTGCGGTCCATGGGCTCCACTCCTGACGTTCCCAGGGTAGGCCAAGGCCTCTCAGACGCCAATCCATGGAGACATCAGAAATCCACACAGCCTGGCCTGACCGCGCTCACCGCCCCGCCAGCACCCGCGCCAAGTGGGCCTTCACCTCGGCCAGACGCTCGGGGAGAACGGCCACGAATACGGTGTCGTCGCCCGCCAATGTGCCCATCTGGCCGAGGACGGGGTCGGCATCGAGGTTGAGGCCCAGGGCCTGCGCGAAACCCGGCGCCGTGCGTAGCACCAGCAGGTTGGGCGGCGCTTCGGTGAGGGTGACCTCGGGCAGGACCTGGGTGGAGCCCTCCACCCGGCGGTAGCGGCCCTGGACCTTGTGCACGTTCAGGCGTTTCAGACGGCGGGAGAGGGTGGACTGGGTGAGGTCGTGGCCCCCGGCGGACAGCCGCTCCAGCAGCTCCGTCTGGTCCGCGATGTCATGCACCTCCAGCAGGTGCAGGATGAGCTGATCCAAGTCCATGCATGGATGTTGCATGAATTTGCATGAAATCTCAAGATGCTCAAGGCCATGCCCACAAAATTCACGAAATAATGCTTGATTCCGGATTTTTGAACTGTGCATATTATGCAATCAGTCGCGTGGTTATGCACCTCCATGCGCGCATATGCACAGGATCCCTGCATGACCACCACCCTTCCTATCCCTGCCCTACTTCCCACCTATGCCCCATATCCCTTTCTCCTGGTGCGGGGCGAGGGCGACCGGGTCTTCGATGACCAGGGCCAGGCCTGGTGGGACTTCTATGGTGGCCACTGCGTGTGCGCCACGGGCCACAGCCACCCCAAGGTGGTGAAGGCCGTGGCGGATCAGGCCGCCTCGCTGCTCTTCTATTCCGCCGCCGCGGCCCTGCCCGTGCGGGACGCCGCCGCCGGACGGATCACGGCCTTCTCGGGCATGGATTCGGTCTTTTTCTGCAACAGCGGCGCCGAAGCCAACGAGAACGCTCTGAAGGTGGCCCTGCTGCTCACGGGGCGCAAGAAACTGGCGGCTTTCGACGGCGGCTGGCACGGCCGGACGATCCTGGCCCTGTCGGTGACGGATGATCCCAAGATCACCCAGCCCTTCGCGGACAGCCTCACGCCCTGCCTGCGGCTGCCCTTCGGCGACCTGGCCGCCCTGGAGGCGGCGGACTTCTCGGACGTGGCCGGCGTCATCCTCGAGCCCATCCAGAGCATGGCCGGCATCAAGACCGCCACGAAGGCCTGGTTCCAGGCCCTGCGCGACCAAGTGCGACGCCACCGGCACCCTGCTCATCTTCGACGAGATCCAGACGGGCATGGGCCGCCTGGGCACACCCTTCGCCGCCCAGTTCTACGGCGTGCGGCCCGACCTCATGACCTCCGCCAAGGGCCTGGCCTCCGGCGTGCCCATGGGCGCCCTGCTCATGACCGCCGCCGTGGCCTCGAAGCTCAAGGGCGGCGACCTGGGCAGCACCTTCGGCGGCGGGCCCCTGGCCTGCGCGGCCCTGCTGGCCACGGTGGAGGTGATCGAGACCGAAGGTTTGATGGCGCGGGCTTCCGAAGCCGCTGCGCGGCTTCGGAAGGAATTGAAGGGATCGGTCGTCGAGGCTGTCCAGGGCGAGGGGCTGCTCCTCGGGCTACGCACGCCCCACGCCGCGGCCCTCAAGAAGCACCTCATGGCCCAGCACATCCTCCTGGGCGGCTCCGGCGATCCCCAGGTGCTGCGCCTCATGCCGCCCCTCAACGCCAACAACGCGGCCCTCACCGCCCTCGTCGCCGCCATCCACGCCTTCGCCAAGCCCTGAATCCGGGAGCCGACATGAAGCACTTCACCCGCATCGCCGACCTGGGCCCCGAGGGCGTCCAGCAGATCCTGGCCAAGGCCGCCGCCTGGAAGAAGACCAAGCCCGGCGCCATCTTCGCGGACCGCGTCCTGGGCATGGTCTTCTTCAACCCCAGCCTGCGCACCCGCGCCAGCTTCGAGGCGGCCATGCTGCGGCACGGCGGCCACGCCATCGTGCTGGAAGTGGGCGCCGGCACCTGGAAGCTGGAGGACCGGGACGGCGCCGTCATGGACCAGGACCGCGCCGAGCACGTCCGCGAGGGCGTGCCCGTGCTGGGCCGCTACGTGGACGCCCTGGCCGTGCGGACCTTCTCCCACGGCGACGGGGACGCCATCGACGAACTGGATCCCGTCATCAACGCCTTCCGGCGCTTCTCCACCGTGCCCGTGCTGAGCATGGAGAGCGCCCGGGAGCATCCCCACCAGGGCCTGGCGGACCTGCTCACCATCCAGGAGGCCCACGGCACCACGAAGGTGCCGGTGACCCTCACCTGGGCGCCCCACATGAAGCCCCTGCCCAAGGCCGTGCCCAACTCCTTCCTGCTCACCGCCGCGGCCTGCGGCGCCGAGATCCGCGTGGCCCACCCCAAGGGCTACGAGCTGGCGCCGGAAGTCCGCGCCGAGGCCGAGAAGTACGCCGCGTCCACCGGCGGGAAGATCCTCTACACCACGGACCAGGACGCCGCCCTGGAGGGCAGCGCCGCCGTCTACGCCAAGGCCTGGGGCCCCTCCACCACCTCGGGCCTGGAGGCCGCGCCCATGGCCGACCTGGGCGCCTGGATGCCCACCGCCGCCCACCTGCAGAAGGCCGCCAAGGAGGCCATCTTCACCCACTGCCTGCCCGTGCGCCGGAACCTGGAAGTCCACGACAGCGTCCTGGACGGCCCCTGGAGCCGCGTCGTGGACGAGGCCGAGAACCGCTTCCATGTGCAGCGCGCGACCATCGACGCGCTACTCGCGCAGGTAGGAGACCGGAGGTAGGAGGCTGGAGGTTGGCCTCGGCTCCACGTACGACCGCTCAAGTCGCCGACATCAAACCAAAACACCCAGCGCGGCCCGCCGGGCCGCATCAGAAAGCAGTACCTCCCACCTCCAGTCTCCAGCCTGATCCCGAGGATCCCATGCCGCTCTCCCCCAATCCCTACGCCGCCCTTAAGGAAGCCTCCCGGTATGTCCGCCTGTTCCGCGGGAAGACCTTCGTGGTGAAGGTGGGCGGCGAGGTCATCGCCGAACCCAAGGTCCGCAAGGCGCTCTGCGAGCAGATCGCCCTGCTGTGGTCCTTCTCCATCAAGGTGGTGGTGGTGCATGGCGGCGGCGCGGAGCTGGACGCTGTCTGCGAATCCATGAACATCCCCGTGCAGAAGGTGGCGGGACGTCGGGTGACGAGCCCCGAGGTGCTGGACGCCGCCAAGATGGTGTTCGCGGGCCAGGTGCACATGGACCTGCTGGCGGAGCTGCAGGCCGCGGGCGTGCCCGCCGTGGGTCTCACGGGCCTGGACGCCGGTTTGCTGAAGGCCACGCGGCGACCCCCCGTGGCCGTGGTGCCGGACGGTGCCACCGAGCCCCAGCTGGTGGACTACGGCCTGGTGGGCGACATCGACACCGTGGATCCCCACGTGCTCAGCCACCTGCTCGAAGGAGGTTTCGTGCCGGTGGTGGCGCCGCTTTCCGGGGGGGAGGACGGCGCCATTTACAACACGAACGCGGACACCATCGCGGCGAGCCTCGCGACCGCCCTGCACGCCGAGAAGCTGTTCTTCCTGCTGTCCGTGCCGGGCCTGCTGAAGGACGTCACCAAGTCCTCCTCGCTCATCCCCCACGCCACCCTGGACGAGCTGGCGGCCTTCGAGGCCAAGGGCATCATCAGTGGCGGCATGCGGCCCAAGGTGGCGGCGGTGAAGGCGGCCCTCCAGGGCGGCGTCGCCAGCACCCACCTGGTGAGCGGCACGGCCCCGGACGCCCTGTTGGCGGAGATCTTCACCAACGAGGGCAGCGGGACGATGATCGTCTCCGCCCAGCCCGCGGCGGTGGCCGGATGAGCCCCGCCGAGTTGCTCACGCTCCTGGTCGGCACGCCCAGCGTGTCCGGCGAGGAGGGCCCCCTGGCAGACCTGGTGCAGAACCTCGTGTCCACCCAGGGCTTCAAGGTCCAGCGCCAGGGGAACAACCTCTGGTTCACCTTTGGGAAGAAGGGCGGCGCCCGGCTGCTGCTCAACTCCCACCTCGACACCGTGCCTCCCAGCGCCGGCTGGGAGGGTGATCCCTTCACGCCCGTCTGGCACGGGGCGCGGCTCCAGGGCTTGGGGGCCAACGACGCCAAAGGCTGCGTGACCGCCATCCTGCTCGCGGCCTTCGAACTCGCGAACCAGCCTCTCGACGGGGAAGTCGTCGTGGCCCTCACCGCCGAGGAGGAGACCGGCGGCCAGGGCATCGCCACCATCCTGGACCAGCTGGGCCCGCTGGACGCGGCCGTGGTGGGCGAGCCCACGGGCCTGCGCGTCTGCGCCGCCCAGCGGGGGATGCTCGTGCTGAAGTGCACGGCCCGGGGCCAGAGCGGCCATGTGGCCAACGCCCAGATGCTGGGTGCCGAGAACGCCATCCACAAGGCCGCCCGGGACATCGCCAAGGTCGCCGCCATGGAGTTCCCCGCCCACCCGCTGCTGGGCAGCCAGAAGGCCCAGGTCACGCAGATCAGCGGCGGCCTGCGCCGCAACCAGGTGCCGGACGCCTGCGAATTCTTCATCGACCTCCGCACGGGCCCCGAGCAGGATCACGAGGCCCTGTGCGCCGACTTCCAGCGGCAGCTCGAGAGCGAAGTCGCCATCCACTCCCAGCGCTACCTGCCCAAGGGCACTGATCCCAAGCACGCCATCGTCCGCGCCGCCCTCCAGGCCGCGAAGAAGGCGGGACCGGTCGGCTCGGGCACTACCTCGGACTGGGCCTTCCTGGGCGGCATCCCGGCCGTGAAGGCGGGCCCCGGCGACACCTTCCGCAGCCACAGCCCCAACGAGTACCTGACCATCCAGGAACTCGAAGCGGGGGCGGACTTCTATGCCAAGCTCGTCCCGGCGTTCTTCAAGATGCAGGTGCAGCCATGAGGCCTGAAGCCACCACCCTCTGGGCCAAGGATGTCCCGCTGGACGCGGCCATCCACCGCTTCACCGTGGGGGAGGATCCTGAAACGGACTTGGCCCTGTTGGCCTGGGACGCCCTGGGCAGCGCTGCCCACGCCCGGATGCTGGCCGCCACGGGCCTCATCCCCGAGGCGGACGCCGTCTCGCTGGTCCGCGGCCTGCGGCGCATCGCCAACCTCGCCAAGCAGGGGGCCTTCCCCATCCCGCCCCACATGGAGGACGGGCACACGGCCATCGAGGCGGACCTCACGCGGAACCTGGGCCCCGTGGGTGGCCGCATCCACCTGGGCCGCTCCCGCAACGACCAGGTGATCCTGGCCCTGCGCCTCTACCTGCGGGACAAGCTGGTGCGGCTGGGACTGCGCGTGGCGGACCTGGCCGAGGGTTTCCTGGCCTTCGCCAAGGCCCACCAGGACACGCCCCTGCCGGGCTACACCCACCTGCGCCGGGCCATGCCCAGCACCTTCGGCCTCTGGGCCACGGCCTTTGCCGAGGGCCTGCTGGAGGAGTTGGAGGGTCTCCAGGGCGTGTACGGCCGGCTGGACCGCTGTCCGCTGGGGTCGGCCGCCGGCTTCGGCGTGCCCCTGCCCATCGACCGGGCGCTCACCGCCAGGCTGCTGGGCTTCTCGAAGGTCCAGCGCAGCCCCATCGACGTGCAGAACAGCCGGGGTCGCCACGAGACCGCCGTGCTCCAGTGGGCCGCCTCCGTGGGCGGCGTCCTGGAGAAGTTCCTGTGGGATGTGTCGCTCTACAGCACCGAGGAGTTCGGCTTCCTCAAGCTGCCCGACGCCTTCACCACGGGCTCGAGCATCATGCCCCAGAAGAAGAACCCCGATGTGGTGGAGCTGGCGCGCGGCCGCTGCCGGGAGCTGCGCGGCGCCGCGGGCCTCGTGGAGCAGATCGCCTCCGGCCTGCCCTCCAGCTACCACCGGGATTTCCAGCTGCTGAAGCAGCCGCTGATCACCACCCTGCGGCATGCCGACGACCTCTTCGCCGTGCTGAAACCCCTGCTGCCGGCCCTCCAGGTGAAGGCCGAGGCCGCCGCCGCGGCTTCCAGCGATGAGCTCTACGCCGCCCACCAGGCCTATGTCCTCGTGCAGGAGGGCCTGCCCTTCCGCGAGGCCTACCGCAAGGTGGCCCAGCAGATCCAGGAGGGCACCTTCGCCCCCGACCGCACGGCCCTCACCGCCACCCACCTGGGCGGCGCCGGCAACCTGGCCCTGGACGCCCTCGCCGCCGACCTCGCGTCCGCCCGGAGCTGGATCGAGGCGAAGCAGCGGATCCACACCGACGCGGAGGCTGCGCTGTGGGCGAACTGAACACTGACTTTTTAACCGCAGATGACGCAGATTTCGCAGATGAAAAACTGCTGCGTGATTGCTCTTTCTTATCTGCGTCATCTGCGACATCTGCGGTTCCAGATCAAGGTTTTCAGTTCTTGAAAGGCCTCTCATGAACAAGCTCGCCGTTCTCGCCTTCTCGGGGGGTCTCGACACCTCCTTCTGCGTGCTCTACCTCAAGGAGCATGGCTACGACGTGGCCACGGTCACGGTGAACACCGGCGGCTTCTCACCGGAGGAACTGGCCCGCATCGAGGCCGCCTCGCCGAAGCTGGGCGCCATCAGCCACACCACGGTGGACGCACGGGCTGGGCTCTTCGACGGCTACCTGCGCTACCTGGTCTACGGCAATGTGCTGCGGGGGCAGATGTACCCGCTCTCCGTGTCGGCCGAACGGGTCTGCCAGGCCCGGGCCGTGGCGGAGCTGGCCAAGGCCATGGGCGCCGCCGCCATCGCCCATGGCTCCACGGGCGCCGGCAACGACCAGGTGCGCTTCGACGTGGCCTTCCGCGCCCTGGCGCCGGACCTCCAGATCCTCACCCCCATCCGCGACCTGGCCCTCTCCCGGGCCGAGGAGATGGCCTACTGCGCCGACCGGGGCACGATCTTCCCGCCGAAGACGCAGGACTACTCCATCAACGAGGGCATGTGGGGCACCAGCGTGGGCGGCCGGGAAACGCTCGATCCCTGGACCACCCTGCCTGAGACTGCCTTCCCCGGGGGTGTCATCGGCAGGCTGGCCCCCAAGACGCTGGTCATCGGCTTCGACGCGGGTGTGCCCGTCTCCCTGGACGGCAACAGCATGGATCCCGTCACCCTCATCGCCCAGCTCAACGCCGTGGGCCGGCCCTACGGCCTCGGCCGGGGCGTGCACCTGGGCGACACCATCCTGGGCATCAAGGGCCGCGTGGGCTTCGACGCCCCGGCGGCGCACCTGCTCATCGGCGCCCACCGGGAGCTGGAGAAGCTCGTCCTCAGCGGCAAGCAGCTCTTCTGGAAGGAGAGCCTCGGCAACCTGTACGGCAGCCTGCTGCACGAGGGCCACTTCTTCGATCCCCTGGCCCGGGACCTGGAGGCCTTCCTCCAGTCCAGCCAGGATCGCGTCTGCGGCGAGGTGCGGCTCACGCTGCATCCCCGCGCCTTCGTCGTGGAGGGCGTCCAGTCGCCCTACTCCCTGATGGATCCCCGCATCGCCACCTATGGGGAAGCCAACAAGCTCTGGACCGGTGCCGAAGCCGCCGGCTTCGCCAAGCTCTTCGGCGTCCAGCAGGTCCTCACACTCAAAGCGAAAAACAACTGATCACCGCCAAGGCGCCAAGAGCGCCAAGAAAGAAAAGAAAATCCTTTGCAGTTCTTGGCGTCTTGGCGTCTTGGCGGTGGATCTTTTCGAAAGGTTTCCATGATGCGCATCCACGTCGACAAGCTCGCCTCGGTCACCCGCAACCTGCGGCTGGGCCGCACGCTCACCCTCGGGCCGGAGATCCTGCTGGAGGAAGGCTCGGTCATCGCCTGCCGCATCCGGGGCGAGAAGACCACCTACAACCAGCTGGAGGATCCCCACGGCCGCATGAGCACGCTCCATGACGGAGACATCCTCGTGGGCGCCCTGGGCCACCGGAACGCGCTGCAGGGCTACGAGGGCGTCATGCCCGAGTCCCTGAAGCCCGGCGACACGGTGAACCTGCTCAACATGGGCGGCGTGCTCGGCCAGTGCCTCTCCCACAACCCGGATGTGGGCAAGCCCTTCGAGCTGGAAGTGCTGGGCCAGGTGCTGGTGTTCCCCGAGTTCCAGTCCCGCGCCGGCCAGCCCGCCCACATCCGCATGGGCGCGCTCAAGGGCACGGGCCTCTCCACCCACTGCCCCGTGGTGTACGTGGCGGGCACCTGCATGAACGCGGGCAAGACCGCCGCCGCCTGCGCCACCATCCGCCAGCTCAGCCGCGCGGGCTACCGCGTGGGCGCCTGCAAGCTCACGGGCGTGTCGCTCATGCGTGATGCCCTCGCCATGCGCGACTACGGCGCCGAGGTGGCCCTGGACTTCACGGACGCGGGCATCGTGTGCACCGACGCGGGCAGTGCCGCGGGCGTGTCGCGCATCATCTTCTCGGAGCTGGCGGCCCACGGCGTGGACGTCATCGTGGCTGAGACCGGCGACGGCATCATGGGCGAGTACGGCGTGCAGGCCATCCTCGAAGATGCCGCCTTGAAGGCCATGAGCGGCGCGTTCATCCTTTGCGCCAACGATCCCGTGGGGGCGGCCGGTGGCGTCCACCACCTGAAGAACGCCTTCGCCATCGAGGCCGATCTCATCGCGGGCCCCGCCACCGACAACCGCGTGGGCGAGCGCTTCGTGGCCACCCTCGGCCTCCCCGCCCGCAACGCCCGGGCCGACGCCGAGGCCCTCGGCAAGTTCGTGCTGGGGCTCGTCGAGCCCAAGATCACGGCAAAGATTTAAGTGCTTTGGTTTGGAACCGCAGATGACGCAGATGGCGCAGATGAACAGCGAAAAGAAGCGGTGTTTCTTATCTGCGAAATCTGCGTCATCTGCGGTTAAACATTCAGTTCTTCTTTCGAGATGTCCATGACCCCAGTCGATGTCCTGATCCTCGGCGCCTCGGGCTACGGCGGGGGCGAGCTGCTGCGGTGGCTCTCGAACCACCCGTCCGTAAAGTCGCTCCGCGGCACGGCCCGGAGCCATGCGGGCAAGCCCTTCCACGCTCAGCACCCGCACCTGCGGGGGCTGGTGGCGGGCACCTTCGAGGCCACGCCGGACTGGGCGCCCCTGGCCGACAGCGCCTTCCCCGTGGTGGTCTCGGCCCTGCCCCACGGGGAGCTGGCGAAGCTGTGGCCGGAGTACCAGGCGGAGTGGGCGCGCCTGGGCCTCGCCGGCCGGATCACGGTCATCGACCTGTCCACGGACTTCCGGCTGGATCCCGCCTGGGTCTACGGCCTGGTGGACTGGAAGCCCGAGCGCATGAAGGGCGCTACCCGCATCGCCAACCCCGGCTGCTTCGCCACGGCCCTGCAGCTGGCCCTGCTGCCGCTGGCGGCCTGGAAGCCCGCCTTCGTGGCGGTCACCGCGGCCACGGGTTCCTCGGGATCCGGCGCCGCGCCATCGGACACCACCCACCATCCGACGCGGGCCACGGACTTCCGCGCCTACAAGATGCTCAGCCACCAGCACGAGGCCGAGGTACTCCGCACCCTGGCGGCCGAGGGCTGGGAGGCGCCCCTCAGCTTCGTGCCCCAGAGCGCGCCCATGGTGCGGGGGATCTTTGCCACGGCTCAAT
>CAVPLE010000084.1:0-19098 GCA_963705865.1 uncultured Holophagaceae bacterium
CGCCATCGTCCCGCGCCGCGCGCGGGGGAACGAATCAGCTGTTCCTGCGCGGCATCTGCAAGTGTCGGTTCATCCCCGCGTGCGCGGGGAACGGACGCGGAGCCTGGACGAAGACGACCTCCCCCACCGGGGCCCCGCGCGCGCGGGGAACGGTGGTTCGGCCACGAACAAGGCCCACGTCACGGCCGGTTCATCCCCGCGTGCGCGGGGAACGGTCTTGGAAGTCGCACGCTCAACCGTTCCCGCCGGTTCATCCCCGCGGTGCGGCGGGGAACGGAGCACGCGCTGGTCGCATTGACCTCCATGGCCGGTTCATCCCCGCGTGCGCGGGGAACGGGAATCTTGAGGCCGCTCTCGGACGATACCCGGTTCATCCCCGCGTGCGCGGGGAACGGACGAGGAGCAGTTTCCGCGGCGGATCATGCTGCGTGCGCGGGGAACGGAACATGGCCTCCATGGCCTTGATCAGCAGCATCGGTTCATCCCCGCGCGGGAACGGCGAGGTGTGGATTCTCACGGGATCCCGCGTGCGCGGGGAACGGTGCTCCATCTGGAGTTCCACGACCCGCAGCTCCGGTTCATCCCCGCGTGCGCGGGGAACGGGCCCGGGTGCCCAGGTCCACGCCGGGGATGGCCGGTTCATCGCGCCGGCGGGGGGAACGGACCACTCGCCGCCGGTGCCGGCCAACCTCTTATTCCCCGCGTGCGCGGAACGGATCTCTACCTCCAGGCTGCTATCATGCGCGGTTGGTTTATCTCCGCGGGGAACCAGTAGGCCCTGCCTCCAGGTCTGCCTCCAGAATCCGGTTCATCCCCGCGTGCGCGGGGAACGGTTCTGAAAAAATAGTTGTGCAGTCCTCCATCCCGGTTCATCCCCGCGTGCGCGGGGAACGGTTGGCGGTCACATAGATGCGGTTGCGCGGTTCATCCCCGCGTGCGCGGGGAACGGCGAGGCTAATTCCGATGTAGTGGCAGAGGTGTCGGTTCATCCCCGCGTGCGCGGGGAACGGGCCATCAAACAGCGGGAACGGGAGAACCCGACCGGTTCATCCCCGCGTGCGCGGGGAACGGGCATCGGTAGCGGGTTTCGTCCCCGATGTGGTTGTTCATCCCCGCGTGCGCGGGGAACGGAGGGAGACCGAGAGCGCGGCGTAGCGGTTCACCGGTTCATCCCCGCGTGCGCGGGGAACGGTTAGCCCCGTAGGCGGACGCAGGGTGTCGCCCGGTCATCCCCGCGTGCGCGGGGAACGGATCGTCCGGATTACGCCGCGGCCGATCGCCACGGTTCATCCCCGCGTGCGCGGGGAACGGGTGAAGCGACCTGCGGCCGGGTGGTCAGCGGCCGGTGCCGCGTGCGCGGGGAGACCGGTGGTGCTCCTGCGGCGCGGCATCGACGCTGGGCCGTTCTCCCGCGTGCGCGGGGAACTGAACACCCCCGGTGCCCACGAGACGGCCTCGGTTCATCCCCGCGTGCGCGGGGAACGGTTCGATCCGAAGGCCGCGGAGGTCGACTACCTCGGTTCATCCCCGCGTGCGCGGGGAACGGGGGGAACTCCAACACCACCGGCGTGGAGTCGGACGGTTCATCCCCGCGTGCGCGGGGAAGGGGCCGGGCATCGGGAGGCTCACACCTGACCATCGCGGGTTCATCCCCGCGTGCGCGGGGAACGGGGTTCCGCCGCACTGACGGGGCGCCAGGTGCCCGCCTTCGTTCCCCGCGCACGCGGGGATGAACTGTTCGTGCTCGGGCTGCCGCTGACGCTCGGCCCAGTGCTCCCGCGCACGCGGGGAATGAATCCGAGTTTCTGGACAGGGCAAAGCGGCTGGCCTGATCGTTCCCCGCGCACGCGGGGATGAACCGGTGGTTTCCTGGATGGATCGAGGCTTGGCGCCCCGTTCCCCGCGCACGCGGGGATGAACCGGTGGACTATGCCTATGCGGCCTCGAAGAAGGTCCGTTCCCCGCGCACGCGGGGATGAACCGCTCAGGCCAGCCGCGACCTGGTGGACCAGATTCCGTTCCCCGCGCACGCGGGGATGAACCGAGCTTGGCGGCATCCTGGCGTGTCAGCTGATACCGTTCCCCGCGCACGCGGGGATGAACCGGGCACCTGGCGCTTCTCCAGTTCGGTGAAACCCCGTTCCCCGCGCACGCGGGGATGAACCGGATGGTCAGGTAGACCTCTCCGATGCCCAGCCCCGTTCCCCGCGCACGCGGGGATGAACCGTCCGACTCCACGCCGGTGGTGTTGGAGTTCCCCCGTTCCCCGCGCACGCGGGGATGAACCGAGGTAGTCGACCTCCGCGGCCTTGGGATCGAACCGTTCCCCGCGCACGCGGGGATGAACCGAGGCCCATCTCCGTGGTGGCACCGGGGGTGTACCGTTCCCCGCGCACGCGGGGATGAACCGGCCGGCGTGATCACCGTGCCGCAGGAGCACCACCGTTCCCCGCGCACGCGGGGATGAACCGGCCGCTGACGACCCGGCGCAGGGTGGCTTCACCCGTTCCCCGCGCACGCGGGGATGAACCGTGGGCGATCGGCCGCGGCATGATCCGGACGATCCGTTCCCCGCGCACGCGGGGATGAACCGGGCGACACCCTCGCGTCCGCCTACGGGGCTAACCGTTCCCCGCGCACGCGGGGATGAACCGGTGAACCGCTACGCCGCGCTCTCGGTCTCCCTCCGTTCCCCGCGCACGCGGGGATGAACCGACCACATCGGGGACGAAACCCGCTACCGATGCCCGTTCCCCGCGCACGCGGGGATGAACCGGTCGGGTTCTCCCGTTCCCGCTGTTTGATGGCCCGTTCCCCGCGCACGCGGGGATGAACCGACGGACCTCTGCCACTACATCGGAATTAGCCTCGCCGTTCCCCGCGCACGCGGGGATGAACCGCGCAACCGCATCTATGTGACCGCCAACATTGACCGTTCCCCGCGCACGCGGGGATGAACCGGGATGGAGGACTGGCACAACATTTTTTCAGAACCGTTCCCCGCGCACGCGGGGATGAACCGGATTCTGGAGGCAGACCTGGAGGCAGGGCCTACCGTTCCCCGCGCACGCGGGGATGAACCGACCGCGCATGATGGCGGCCTGGAGGTAGAGATCCGTTCCCCGCGCACGCGGGGATGAACCGGTGGCCAGCACGGCGGCTTCCAGCCGAGTGGTCCGTTCCCCGCGCACGCGGGGATGAACCGGCTCATCCCCGGCGTGGACCTGGGCACCCGGGCCCGTTCCCCGCGCACGCGGGGATGAACCGGAGCTGCGGGTCGTGGAACTCCAGATGGCCAGCACCGTTCCCCGCGCACGCGGGGATGAACCGCCTGGGCATCATCCCGGGCATTCCACACCTCGCCGTTCCCCGCGCACGCGGGGATGAACCGATGCTGCTGATCAAGGCCATGGAGGCCATGTTCCGTTCCCCGCGCACGCGGGGATGAACCGGGCAAGGTGATTGGCCACAAAATACTGTCGTCCCGTTCCCCGCGCACGCGGGGATGAACCGGGTATCGTCCAAGAGCAGGCCCTCAAGATTGCCCGTTCCCCGCGCACGCGGGGATGAACCGGCCATGGAGGTCAATGCGACCAGCGCCGTGCTCCGTTCCCCGCGCACGCGGGGATGAACCGGCGGGAACGGTTGACGGTGCAACTTGCCAAGACCGTTCCCCGCGCACGCGGGGATGAACCGGCCGTAACGTGGGCCTTGTTCGTGGCGAACCACCGTTCCCCGCGCACGCGGGGATGAACCGGTGGGGAGGTCGTCTTCGTCCAGGCTCCGCGTCCGTTCCCCGCGCACGCGGGGATGAACCGACACTTGCAGATGCCGCGCAGAACACTGGCAACCGTTCCCCGCGCACGCGGGGATGAACCGTGTCTGGCAGTGAGCCCCGTTCCAGTGATGGTCCGTTCCCCGCGCACGCGGGGATGAACCGACGACCAAATGTATCCGCTGCGGAAAAACGCTCCGTTCCCCGCGCACGCGGGGATGAACCGGCGCGGCCCGCCTCGATCAGCAGATTGTTGAACCGTTCCCCGCGCACGCGGGGATGAACCGGTACTCGGGGCCGCCGAGGTGGAACTGGATCTCCGTTCCCCGCGCACGCGGGGATGAACCGGCTGCACGAAGAACCTACTCGGTGGCTACGTTCCGTTCCCCGCGCACGCGGGGATGAACCGTGCGCCGGCATGGTGGACCGGGAGCACTTGGGCCGTTCCCCGCGCACGCGGGGATGAACCGCCGAGATCATGAAAAAATTGGACCGGAACCCCCCGTTCCCCGCGCACGCGGGGATGAACCGTATCGGCTCAATGTTCCGATTCGTCAACCCCACCGTTCCCCGCGCACGCGGGGATGAACCGCGGGAGTCCATGGCGTCCAGCTTCCCGCCATGCCGTTCCCCGCGCACGCGGGGATGAACCGTAACGCGGCATTGATCCGTCCGCCCGAAATTCCCGTTCCCCGCGCACGCGGGGATGAACCGTAATCGCCGTGGCCACAGTCCTAGGCGCACTGCCGTTCCCCGCGCACGCGGGGATGAACCGGTGGACATTCGAGACATCATCCAGGGGCTTGGCCGTTCCCCGCGCACGCGGGGATGAACCGTGTGAGGTGAGTAACGGCACGGGCACCCGATTCCGTTCCCCGCGCACGCGGGGATGAACCGTCATGGACGATTCGGTAGACATTGGCCTGGAGCCGTTCCCCGCGCACGCGGGGATGAACCGGGCTTTGGCCCTCCGATGCGCCGTTGCCAGGTCCGTTCCCCGCGCACGCGGGGATGAACCGGTCGCCATGGCAATGAAACAGGCCCGGTTGATCCGTTCCCCGCGCACGCGGGGATGAACCGACACCCCAGGCAGGAAACAACCACACTGCGCGCCGTTCCCCGCGCACGCGGGGATGAACCGGATGTATTCCTGTGAGGGACGGCCTTTTTTGGCCGTTCCCCGCGCACGCGGGGATGAACCGCGACTTGTCAGGTGCGCTTGTGCCCTCTTTCCCCGTTCCCCGCGCACGCGGGGATGAACCGCATCGAGTGCCGCGAGGCTGGAGGGTGGATGACCGTTCCCCGCGCACGCGGGGATGAACCGCCAACCATCCGCCCCCTGTCCATGGATGAACACCGTTCCCCGCGCACGCGGGGATGAACCGGAACCGCGTTTAACTGACGGCCCACCGGATGGCCGTTCCCCGCGCACGCGGGGATGAACCGGCCACGGGACGGGAAACACTGCAACTGTCCCGCCGTTCCCCGCGCACGCGGGGATGAACCGGGCCAGCCGATGATCATCTATAAATTGACCAGCCGTTCCCCGCGCACGCGGGGATGAACCGAACGGGCCCAGCGTCTCAGGCTGGGCCCTGTCCCGTTCCCCGCGCACGCGGGGATGAACCGCGTGGGTGTACGAGGATGAGGCTGCTGTCTGACCGTTCCCCGCGCACGCGGGGATGAACCGACACGGTGGACTACTTGCGCTACCGCAACGAACCGTTCCCCGCGCACGCGGGGATGAACCGCTGGGTGGTCCAGGCCGTGTGTTTGGGACAAGCCGTTCCCCGCGCACGCGGGGATGAACCGAGGATGGCCGCTATCTCCGTGCTGAATCCGAGCCGTTCCCCGCGCACGCGGGGATGAACCGTGCGACTACCATTTCTTTCTCCTGTCATCGCGCCGTTCCCCGCGCACGCGGGGATGAACCGCGGGCGGCCTACGGCCTGCCCCCCAGTGTCCACCGTTCCCCGCGCACGCGGGGATGAACCGCCATGATCAATCGGGATACGCGGGAGTTTGCCCCGTTCCCCGCGCACGCGGGGATGAACCGCCATGATCAATCGGGATACGCGGGAGTTTGCCCCGTTCCCCGCGCACGCGGGGATGAACCGGCCAGGAAACAATCTTGTTTGGATCCTACGCGCCGTTCCCCGCGCACGCGGGGATGAACCGATTGGGTATACGAGGATGAGGCTGCTGTCTGACCGTTCCCCGCGCACGCGGGGATGAACCGAGCGACAAGACTTGGCGCGGCGTGAATTTAGACCGTTCCCCGCGCACGCGGGGATGAACCATGGCTGAATGACCAGAGACAGGAGCACTTGAGCAGACCCTCGTCGCGCCGGCCACAGCCCAGGTTTTACTTCTACGGGCGGCTGTGCCTGGGGCTGACCAGCCTCAGGCACAGCTGCCCGAAACACAGATTGGGTGCGGCTACTCCCGCACGCTCCACGCCATCTGGTTCCGGTAATCCTTCACGAAGGCCTTTTTCTCGGCGGAGTAGTTGCAGCCGCCGCCGGTGCTGGCGGGGCCGACGGCGACCAGGCCGAGGTCGATGGTGGCTGGGAAGGCGGCGAGGGCGCGGTCCACGGCCTTCTGGGCGGGGAGGCCCCGGGCCAGCAGGTCGTAGGTGGTCTTGGCCACCAGGTGCTTGATGATGTCCTCGCCATTGCCCGTGCAGGCTAGGGCGCCCTTGGGGCCCGCGTAGATGCCCGCGCCGAACATGGGCACGTCGCCCACGCGGCCGTAGAAGGTGATGGTGGTGCCGCCGGTGCTGATGGCGGCGGCGAAGTGGCCTTGCGCGTCACGGGTGACGCAGCCCACGGTGTCGGGCGAGCCCAGCGCCTCCTTCAGGGGCGTGGGGAAGTTCCAGGCCTTCTTCCAGTCGTAGCGCTTCCAGGCCTCGATCTGGCGCGGGTCGGAACCCTTGAGGATGGTCTGCACGCGCTGGAAGCGGGCCTTGTTCTCGGCGCAGGTGGGGTCGTAGTCGGGGAAGCCCATGGCCCGGGCGAAGCGCGTGGCGCCCTCGCCCACGATGAGGAGGTGGGGCGTGTCCATGACCTTGCGAGCCACGAGCACGGGGTTCTTCACGCGCTCAATGGCGGCCACGGCGCCGAAACCGCCGGTGGCCCCGTCCATGCAGGCGGCGTCCATCTGGATGGTCCTGCCGTCCAGCCGGATGTTGGCGCCGGTGCCCGCGTTGAAGCGCGGATCGTTCTCCAACACCACCACACCGGCCAGGGCCCCATCCAGGGCGCTGCCACCGGCCTTCAGGGTCGCCAGGGCCTTGACCGCGGCCGGATCGGTGCCGTCCATGCGGGTGCGGGGGCTGCCGGCGCCGCCGTGGACGACGGCCGCAGGCGGGGCGGCGCCGAGAAACGCGGTCAGGAGCAGGGTGGCGAGGAGCTGTCGGGTGGGCATGAGGGAATCCTACCCCCCGATGCGTGACATCTCCACCTTGGGCAGGTTGGGTGTGGCGCCATGCCGGAGTTCGGAATAGTGGTCATCCCGCTTCTTCCAATGGAAGGCGAGCAGGGCGGCCAAATCGGCATCGCTGTAGCCGCCGCGGAGGGTGCTTCGCAGATCCAGGCTCTGGCCCGCGAAGAGGCAGGTGTAGAGGCGGCCTTCGGCGGACAGGCGGGCCCGGTCGCAACCCCGGCAGAAGGGGGCCGTGACGGAGGCGATGAGGCCGACCTCGCCCTTGCCGTCGCGGTAGCGCCAGGTCCGGGCCACGGCGTCCTCTCCGGTCTCCAGGGGTTCGATGGGCCAGCGGGATTCGAGGATCCGGCGCACCTGGGCGGCGGGCACCACCGCCTCCATGTGCCAGCCGTTGGTGGTGCCCACGTCCATGAACTCGATGAAGCGCAGGGTGTGGCCGCCCTCCCGGGCGAAGGCGGCGAGGTCGAGGATCTCGTCGTCGTTGACGCCGCGCTTGAGGACGCAGTTGAGCTTGATGGGACCGAAACCGGCGGTCCGCGCGGCTTCCAGGCCTGCCAGCACGCGCTCCAGGGGCAGGTCCGTGTCGCTGATGGCGTGGAAGCGCTCGGGGCGGAGGGTGTCGAGGCTCATGGTGAGTCGCCGGAGGCCCGCAGCCTTCAGGGCGGGGGCCAGCTCGGGCAGGAGGACACCGTTGGTCGTGAGGGCCAGGTCTTCAAGCCCGGGCACTCCGGAGATCATCCGCACCAGGGCGGGCAGCTCCCGGCGCATGAGGGGTTCACCCCCGGTGAGGCGGATCTTGGTGACGCCGAGGCTGGTGAAGACCCGCACCAGCCGGGCGATCTCCTCGAAGCTGAGCAGGGCCTCCCGGGGGAGGAAGGCATAGTCCGGCCCGAAGACCTCCTTGGGCATGCAGTAGGTGCAGCGGAAGTTGCATCGGTCGGTGACCGAAATGCGCAGCGCCTTGAGGGGGCGGCCCAGAGTGTCGCGAGGCTCCATTCCCCAAGCATAAATTCGTTTCCTGCGTCAGAATGGACTGTTTGATTGGACCGCTGAAAATGGGCTTTTTTGATCGATTCCGCTCCCGCGCCGACGAAGCGCCCCTTCCGGGGCTCGCCGCCTTGCTGGAAGCTCGGGGTCTGCCCGCCGCGGTGCCGGGGCTTGCCCCCCTGTTTCCGGCCTTTGATGCCCATCGGAAGCTCGAGGAGCGCGAAGCCTGGGCCGATGCCGTGGCTGAGGTGCATCGCCTGGGGCTGCCCCTGCCGGAGCCCTGGATCGACGCCCAGGACCACCTGCTGCCCGAACTGGTGCCCACCTGGCAGGCCGAGCGCGAGGGTCGCTGGAGCCGGAACTTCATCGAGGGGCTGAGCCAGCGCATCCGCGTGGGCGAGGTGGTGATGCCCGCGGCCTGGCTCAGGCTGTGGGACCAGTCCGCCGACGACGTGCTCGACTTGGCTCTGGATCAGCTACGTCGGCGCAGCGAGGGCGCCTTCGTGCGGCTGCCTTCGGGCATCTACCGCGGCCCCTGGCGCGATGGGGCCGATGCGGCCCGGCTGCTGCTGCCGGAGCTCTGGCACGGCCTCTTCAAGGACCAGCATCCCTTCCTCGCCATCCCCTGCGCGGAGACCCTGCTGGCGGCGCCCCAGATCCTGCTGCCCAAGCTCATGGAAGAGGTGGGTCGCGTCATCCAGGCCAAGGGCCAGGCCGGCGGGTCCGTCCTCCAACTCGCCGTGCTGGAACGCATCGGCGACCAGCTGGTGACCGCCCGGCTGCAGGACCCGCATCCCATGTCCGCGCCCCAGAGGGAACTCAAGCACATGGACCTCCTGGAGGCCCTGCGGACCCAGGAGAAGGATCTCGATCCGGCCCTGGGCCGTCCGGCCCCGGTCGTCATGGTGAAGACCGCCCAGGGCAAACCGCTCACCATGGCCACCTGGGCCGCCGGGGCGCCAGTGCTGCTGCCCGAGGCGGATCTCATCGCTTTCGCCGATCAGGAGGGTGCGCCGTTGGGCATCTGCTGGCGTCAGTCGCTGCCTCGCATCAACGAGCTGCGCGGCGAAGGCGTGGCCATGTGGGGGCCCCGCCGGGTGCGCTACGAGGGCTTTCCCACGCCCGAGCAACTGGCGCGCCTGGAACAGTTCGCCACCGCCGAGCAGATGAAGGCCCTCCAGGCCCAGCCCGGCGCCCAGCCCGGCGCCCGGCCCGCCGCCCCGAAGGCTGCGGCCCCCACTGGCACTCCCTTCAGTGCCCAGGGAGCGGCACCGCTGCCCAAGCATCTGCGGGGCGCTGGGTTGGGTGTCCAGGATAAGGAGTAGCGCCACTCACCCGCTGGAGATGTCTGGATGGATGTAAAAACGACGGCGGCCTTTGAGGACCGCCGCCGTCTGCCGACCCCTTCCAAGGGCGCGCAGGTCGAGATGTCTTAGACTTCCACGGGCGCCCGCAGGCCGAGGCGCTCGCGGATGAGGCCTTCCACCTCGTCCGCCAGTTCGGGGTTGTCGGTGAAGAGTTTCTTCACGTTCTCCGCGCCCTGGCCCAGGCGGCTGTCCTTGTAGCTGTACCAGGAGCCGCTCTTCTGGATGATCTCCAGCTGGGTGCCCAGCTCCACCAGCTCGCTGGTGCGGCTGATGCCTTCGCCATACATGATGTCGAAGGTGGCGACCTTGAGGGGCGGGGCGACCTTGTTCTTGACGACCTTCACCTTGGTCTTCTTGCCGATGACGGAGGAATCTTCGTCCTTGGCCGCCACCAGGGGATCGCCGGTGTTGCCCTTGATGCTCTGGATGCTGCGCACGTCGAGCCGCACAGAGGCGTAGAACTTCAGCGCGTTGCCGCCGGTGGTGGTCTCGGGGTTGCCGAACATCACGCCGATCTTCATGCGGATCTGGTTGATGAAGACGACGCAGGTGTGGGTCTTGCTGATGGTGCCGGTCATCTTGCGCAGGGCCTGGCTCATGAGGCGGGCCTGGAGGCCCACATGGCTGTCGCCCATCTCACCGTCGATCTCGGCCTTGGGCACCAAGGCGGCCACCGAATCGATGACGATGATGTCCAGGGCGCCGCTGCGCACCAGCTGGTCGCAGATCTCCAGGGCCTGCTCGCCGCTGTCGGGCTGGCTGATGAAGAGGTTGGCCACGTCCACGCCCAGCTTCTGGGCGTATTCGGGGTCGAGGGCGTGCTCGGCGTCGATGTAGGCGGCCAGGCCGCCCTTCTTTTGGGCCTGGGCCACCATGTGCAGGGCCAGGGTGGTCTTGCCGCTGGCTTCCGGGCCGTAGACTTCCACGACGCGGCCCTTGGGCACGCCGCCCACGCCCAGCGCCGCATCCAGGGCGATGGAGCCGGTGCTGATGACCTCGATGCCCTCGGAGGGGCTCATCCGGTCGCCCAGCTTCATGATCGAGCCCTTGCCGAAGGCCCGCTCGATGTCGGCCACGGTGCGGGACAGGGCTTTCAGACGGTCATCTTGCTCGGCTGCGGCCATGGGGTCCTCCGGAAGGGGTGCTTTCCAGGATGGATTCAAAAAGCGAAAAAAACAAGAAAATCTTTTCGGCCACGGGCGAGGGCCGGGTCCACCAGCCTAGCGCAGCTTGACGTCCCGTCCGCGCCAGTGATTCACCCCCCGGAGCCGGTCGGCGAAGGCCCACGTGGTGCCCGCGGCGAAGACCAGGGCATCCAGGGGCCAGAGGGCCCAGAGCAGGTCCATGGGCCGCCCGGTCATGCCCTGCTGCACGTCCCCCGCCAGGGCGGGAACCAGCAACCAGAGGATCATCGCCAGACCCGGGTGCCCCGCGAGAGGCAGCCAGAGGGGCGCGAGCACGACCAGCACCAGGGGTGGCAGGAGCACCGGGAGGAGCCACCACGCGGGCAGGGCGGCAGCGTTCTTCCGCATGGCCCGGACCAGCTCGCCCAGGCCGTGGTACATCCGCAGATGCAGGTCCGGTCCGCCCCGGGCCACTCGGTTCACGAACCCGGCCTGCTTCATGCGTCGGGCCAGCATCATGTCGTCGATGGCCTCCAGGGGCGCCGCCGCATGGCCACCCGTGGCCTCGTAGGCCTCCCGCCGCGCCAGGGTGAACCCGCCCACGCCGCAGAAGGCCGGGTGGTGGGGGTTGGGCACCTGGTGCGGCGGCACCAGGACCTGGAAGGCCGAGGCCGCCAGGGGAAGCACCACCCGTTCCGCCGGGCTGACCGCATCCACGCCGGGGATCAGCGCCAGGATGTCCGTGGGCTGGGCCAGGGCGAAAGCCATGGCCCGCCGCAGCAGGCCCGGGGCCGCCTGCACGTCGGCATCCGCGAAGAGCAGCCAGGTTGCTGCCTGGGCTTCGGGTTGGCGGGAGGCTAGGTCCAGGGCGTGGTTCTTCCCCAGCCAGCCGGGGGGCAGGGCGTCGTTGCGGAGCACGCGCAGGCGATCAGGCCGGGCGGCTTCCCGTGAACTCAAGAACTCCGTACTGCCGTCCGTGGAGCCGTCGTCCACCACGAGGATGCGCAGGGCGGGATAGTCCTGGGCCAGCCAGGAATCCAGGGCGCCGGGCAGTTCCAGGACCTCGTCGCGCACCGGGATGCACAAGCAGATGGTGGGCGCCTCCGCGGGCAGCGGGGGATCCGATTTCAGTGAGGGCAGGCGCGCCCAGTGGCGGCGCAGGAGGGCCAGGCCCGCGAGGAGCAGGGCGGTGGCGGTCCACGCGGCGAGGTCGGTCCAGGGCATGCCTCAGGCTAGCCCGAACGGCCGGGGTTGGCGGCGTGGGTTAACCTGGGGGCAACCCCGGGAGCGCCATGGACGACCTCGGCCCATCCACCCCCGTGCTGCGCCGCCTCCGGCGCCCGGAAGACGTGCCTGGAATCCGGGACCTGATGGTCCGCGTCTACCCTCCGCCCCACGGCCCTGAGGCGGTGTGGTCCGCCGAGAACCTCCTGCGCCACATCGAGCGGTTCCCCGAGGGCCAGATGGTGGTGGAGGTGGGTGAGCGACTTGTCGGGACCTCCACGGCCCAGCGCGTGCCGCTGGCCGCGGCGCTGGCCCCCCACACCTGGTCCCTGATCACGGGGCGGGGCAGCCTGTCCACCCACGATCCTGAGGGTGACGCCCTCTATGGGGTGAACATCGCCGTGGACCCCGCCTGGCAGGGTCAGGGCATCGGGCGGCTCCTCTACCGGGGCCGCATCGACCTGGCCCGGCGCCTGGGCTGTCGCGCCTTCGTGGCCGGGGCCCGCATCCCCGGCTACCACCGCGTGGCCGCCGAGATGACTCCTGAGGCGTACGTGGAGGCCGTGGTGGCGGGCCGGATCTTCGATCCCACCCTCTCGAAGCAGCTCCGGGTGGGATTCGAGGTTCGCGGGGTGCTGCGGGGTTACGCTCACGACGTCGAGACCCTGGGTCACGCGGCCCTCATCGTCATGGAATTCTGAGGAGGCGACGGCATGCGCTTCAAGGCCCCCACCCCGTTCCTGTCCCGCCCGGTGCGCGTCTGCGGCATCCAGTACGCCCTGCGTCCCGTGGCGGATTTCGCCGCCTTCGCGGCCCAGGTGGAGAACTACGTGGATGTGGGTGATGACTACGATGCCGATGTCATCGTGTTCCCCGAGCTGCTGGCCGTCCAGTTGCTGAGCTGCCTGCGGCCCGGGTTCCCACCGGCGGAAGCCATGCGGGAGCTGGCGGAGCGGTTCACGGCCGACTTCGAGGGACTGTTCCTCCACCTGTCGCAGAAGTACGACCGCATCCTGGTCGCCGGCACCCATCCGCGCTTCGTGGACGGAAAGCTGCAGAACGTGGCCTCCATCTTCGTGCCGGGCCATGGGCCCGTGCACCAGCCCAAGCTCCACCTCACCCCCACGGAGCGGCACGTCTGGCATTTCGAGTCCGGCCAGGAGATCCACATCATCGATACGGATTTCGGTCGGATGGGCGTGTCCATTTGCTACGACGTGCAGTTCCCCGAGGTGGCCCGGGTGCAGGCCGAGCAGGGCGTCCAGCTCCTGGTGGTCCCCTATCTGACGGATGACCGGCGGGGCTACAGCCGCGTCACCACCTGCGCCCGGGCCCGGGCCGTGGAAAACCAGATCTACGTGGTGACCGCGGGCATGGTGGGCAGCCTGCCCCTCATCACGGACCTGACGGCCCAGTACG
This sequence comes from uncultured Holophagaceae bacterium, assembly GCA_963705865.1. Taxonomy (GTDB): domain Bacteria; phylum Acidobacteriota; class Holophagae; order Holophagales; family Holophagaceae; genus Geothrix. Next base: position 13,341 of record CAVPLE010000084.1, read on the forward strand.
CCCAGAGCGGCGTCTACACGCCTTCGGACTTCCCCTTCCCCATGGATGGCATCGCCACCGAGGCCGCTCCGAACTCTGAGATGGTGCTGGTGGGCGACATCGATCTGGCCATCCTCGACCAGACCCGGGCCCGGGGCTCCGTGCTCAACCATCAGGACGCCGCGCAGGACGGGCTCCACGTGACTTTCGACGGGCGGATCCACGTCCACCACCTGCCCTGGCTGAAGGCGGACGAGGACCTTCCGAAATCCCGGGCCTGACGCCCCAGGCCCGATCGCGCCTCCAGGGACCGCTTCGATCCGCCCGGCACCCGGCTGGACCTTCGCCAACTCGCGGGTCCGCGACACGTTGGAACCCCGCTACCTCTACCCTTCCGCGAAGAAGAACCGGACATCGGTGGAATCGACTTCCATGAGGGTGGCCACCTGCTTGAGCGCGTGGTCCAGGCGCTCCACTTCCTTCAGGGGCATGGCGTGCAGGGCGTGCAGGAGCTGGCCCTGGGCGGGGTGGGGCGCCCCCTTCAGCAGCTGGGCCCCGGCGACCGTGAGTGAAAGGATCACCCGGCGGCGGTCCTCGGGATCGGGCGCCCGCACCAGCAGGTTCCGCCGTTGGAGGCGGTCGACCACGCCCGTGACGGTGCTGGGATCCAGGTGCATCCGAGCCGAGAGGGCCTTCAAAGAGAGGGAACCCGCCCGGCCCAACTCCCACAGGGCCCAGAGCTGGGGGCCCGTGAGGCCGATCTGCTGCTCCACGGAGGTGGAGTAGTCGTGCAGAGCCTTCACGATCCGCCGCAGGCTTTGCACGGCCTCCTCCGCGTGGTCATGCTTTTGCTGAGCCTCCGGTAGAATAGTTTGCATGCAAATATTTTGTGCTAAAGCCATGAATGGGTCAAACTTGGATGGATTCTGAGATCCGCCGTCCCATAGGCCTGCCCACCATGTCCATGCTGCCCCAAGACATATTTCCAAAGCGATTTCAGCAATTACGGTTGCTGGCGCATTCCCGCCGCCTGGTTTTCGTGGTGATGCCCCTGGGCGCCCTCATCGGCCTCCTCGTGACGACCGCCCTGCTCGGGCTTGGGCGCCTAGAACCCCAGATCGCCCGGCTGGGGAGCCGCACCCACCTGGTGGTCCTCCTGCCGGCCATCGGTCTCTTTCTCACGACAGTGTTGCTTTCGGTCACCGGCATCGGCGAGGTTTCGCTATTCCGCGATCTGGATCTGGCCCATGTGGCGCCCCACGCGGCGTTTCCCTTTCGGAAGTCCATGGGCAAAGTCCTGGCCTGCGTCCTCACCATCGGGTTTGGAGGCAGTGCGGGTGTCGAGGGTCCCGGCAAGTGGCTGGGCGCGGCCCTCGGGCTCCAGTACCACCGGGTCTCGCGCTGGCTGAGCCGCCATGTCTCCCCCTTCCGGAGGCTTCATGCCCATCCCCTCGTCATGGTGGAGGCGGGGGCCGCATCCGCCCTTTCGGCCGTCTTCCGGGCACCGCTTTCGGGGGCGCTCATGGCCGCGGAACACCACGGGCTGGTGACTCCGGGGGCTCTCATCCCGTGCGTGGTGGCCTCAGCTACAGGCTATGTCGTGTTTTCCAGCATCGCAGGGACCGCCCCCTTGTTTCCCCAGGCCCGACCCTACCTGCTCCATCCCCAGGATCTGGCGTGGGCCTTCCTGCTGGGCATCGCCATCGGCGTGGGGGCCAACATCTACTTCTGGTTCAGAAGGACCTTCCAGCGGTTCTTCGGCCACATTCCCCTGCTCTGGCGGGGGCTGGCCGGAGGGATCGGCCTCACGATCCTGCTGCTGCCCGCCCGGTTCTTCTGGGGAGGGCTCGCGGTCACGGAAGGGGGGGGCTTGGATCTGGTGCGCCAGCTCCTCACCGGTGGAACCCTTCCGAGTCAGGCCGTGATGTTCCTGGCCCTCAAGCTCCTGGCCACCGCCGTGACGTTCGCAGCGGGAGGGGTGGGCGGGCTCTGGCTGCCTTCCTTCACCATGGGGGCCGCCATCGGCGCGGCCTTCGATGGGCTGCTGGGGCTGGGCCAACCGGGCTACCTGACCCTGGTCGGGGCGGCGGCTTTCGCGGGCTCCACCCATGAATCCCTGCTGATCCCGGTGGTGTTCCTGGCGGAGACCACCGCCCAGGCGGCCCTGGTCGTGCCGGCCCTGGTCGGCTCCACCGTCGCCTATTTGATGGTGCGCGAGTCGAACCCCTGATATCCAGGTAGGCGAGGCGAACGGCTCATCGGTCGATTCGCGCAGCCTTCCTTCCGTTCCTTGCCTGAGGTGTCCATGCCCTTGGCCTTCGCGGCTCACGATCCCCTGGCCGGCACCTTGATGCTGCTGGCGCTGCTGTGGCTGTCGGCCAAGGTGGGCGGCGAACTGGCGGTGCGCCTGAAACTTCCGGCCGTCACGGGGGAACTGGCCGTGGGCTTGGCGCTCACGGCGCTGCACAGGGTCTGGTCCTGGTTCCCCGAGGTCGCGGCCTCGCCCGGGGCGGAGTTGCTGGGAGGGCTGGGCGTGGTGGTGCTCATGTTCGCCGTGGGGCTGGAATCCACGGTGCCCCAGATGATCAAGGTGGGGGCGGCGTCGCTGCGCGTGGCCTTCGTCGGCGTGGTGGCGCCCATGGCCGCGGGCCTCGCGGGGGCGTGGCTGCTGCTGCCCAGGGGAACTCCGTTCGTGCTGGACCTCTTCATCGGCGCCTGCCTCTGCGCCACCAGCATCGGGATCTCCGCCCAGGTGCTGCGAGAGAAGGGCGCCGCGGAGTCCATGGAGGGTCGCATCATCGTGGGCGCGGCCGTGGTGGACGACGTGCTGGGCCTGTTGGTGCTGGTCGCCGTGTCGGGCCTGGTGGCCAGTTCCAGCTTGGGTGCCTCGGGCGGCTCCCTCGGGTCTGACCTCGTGCGCACCCTCGTCTTGGCCCTGGGCTTCCTCCTCGCCGCCCTTACCCTCGGACGCCTCGCCACGCCGCGGCTGTTCCAACTCGCCAGCCGCTTCCGGGGCGAGCAGGTGCTGCTTCCGTTGGGCCTCGGCTTCGCCTTCCTGCTGGCGTGGCTGGGCAGCCTCGCGGGCCTGGCCTCCATCGTGGGGGCCTACGCCGCGGGCCTCATCCTGGAGCCCGCCCATATCGAGGACTTGGAGCGCCGGGAGCGGCACACGCTGGAAGAGCTGGTGCATCCCCTGGTGACGGTACTGTCGCCGCTGTTCTTCGTGCTGATGGGCGCCAAGGTGGACCCGACCGCCCTCTTCAAGCCGGCCACGCTGGGCTTTGCCATCCTGCTGGCCGCGCTGGGCGTGGCGGGCAAGTTCGTGGCAGGCTACGCGGGTGGCCGGGGCACCCGCGCCCCTGTGGTGGGTTGGGGCATGGTCCCCCGGGGGGAGGTGGGCTTGATTTTCGTGGCCACCGGCGCCCAACTCCAATGGAACGGTGCTTCCCTGTTGAGCCCCGAAGTCCAGGCCGGCATCATCGGCGCCCTCCTGCTCACCACCGTGGCCGGGCCCGTGGGGCTGGGGTGGGTGCTGAGGAAGGCGCCGAAGGCCTGATGCCGGCTCGCGCTTGAGGGACAAGGATCCACCACGGAGGCACGGAGCATGGGCACACGGGAGGCGGCGGGCCAGGATGTCCCAAAAGGATCCGGGCCCGCCGCCTACCGTGGCTTCCGGCTTGGCCGGAAGCGGCCTTCGGCCTGCCCATGACGGAGGATCACCGAGGCCTCCGTGCCTCCTCTGTGGCCTCGGTGTCTCCGTGGTGGATCTCTATCTTTGAACGCTACCTGGTATCAATCCTCCGGCAGCTCCGGCACCAGGGATTCGACGAAGGTTGCCTCCACTCGGAAGACCTGGCGGATGAGGGCCGCGGTGAGGACTTCGTGGGGCCTGCCGTTACCCACGAGGTGGCCGTGATCCAGGACCAGCACGCGGTCGAAGCGATAGGCGGCTCGCAGGTCATGGAGGCTCACCACCACGGTGGCGCCGCCGTCCACCAGACGCCGGGCCAGGCGCATGACCTCGAGCGCGTGGCGGACATCCAGCTGGGCCACAGGTTCGTCCCAGAGCTGGATGGGGGCCTGGGTGGCCAGGGCCCGGGCCAGCCCGACGCGATGGCGCTCTCCGCCGGAAAGCCTTGTGGCGGGCCGGTCCGCGAGGAAGGTGAGATCCAGCTCCGTCAGGGCCTCGGTCACCCCCGCGTGATCGTCGCCCCAGGCATAGCGCCCCTGGGCCACCACGTCGCGGACGGGGAAGGCGAACTCGAAGTGGGCCTCCTGGCTCACCCAGGCGAGTTGGCGCCCTCGTTCAGGCACAGGTATGTGCGACAGCGATTGTCCATTCCAGTGGACCGTGCCATCCGCGGGCAGCAGCCCCGCCAGGGCCTGGATCAGCGTGGACTTGCCCGCCCCGTTCGGCCCCACCATCGCCACCAGCTCGCCCGGGCCGAGGTCCAGCGACACCGCCTCCAGGCGGCCCGGCACGGACAAGCCAGAGGCGTGGAGGGCGGCGCTCATCGCGGCCTCCGCAGCAGCCAGAGGAAGAAGGGGCCGCCGATGAGGGAGGTGACGACGCCCAGACGCAAGCCGAGGGGGAAGGTGCGGGTGATGCCGGCGGTGTGCCCGGGGTGCGCCAGCGCCAATCTCCTGCCGCTCGGCCAGGGCACGGAAAAAACCGAGCTGATCCTGGAAAGCCTGTTTCCCGGCGTACCGGTCATGCGCGTCGACCGGGATTCAACCCGGCGCAAAAACGCCTTGAATGAACTGTTCGACCGGCTCCACGAGGGCGCTCCCTGCATCCTCGTGGGCACCCAGATGCTGGCCAAGGGGCACCATTTCCCCCGCGTGACGCTCGCAGTGATCCTCAGCGCCGACGACGGCCTGATGAGCACGGATTTTCGCGGCGGCGAGCGCATGGGGCAGTTGCTGACCCAGGTGGCGGGGCGCGCCGGTCGCGGCGAGCATCCCGGCACGGTGCTCGTGCAGAGCCACTACTGCGACCATCCGCTGATCACGACCCTCATGCGCGAGGGCTACGCCGCACTGGCCGAACAACTGTTGGAGGAACGCGCCGCCACGGGCATGCCGCCCTGGCGTGCGCTCGCCCTGCTGCGCGCCGACGCGCAACTGGCGGATGACGTTCGCCTGGTTGGGCAGCGCCACCAGGCCCAGCGCGGTGATCTGCGGGTTGGTGCCCGTGGGATCGTCGATGCGAACCCGGATCGACCCCTCGCCGGGGAAAACGGGCAGCCCGCTGGTGGTGCTCCTGAGCTTGGCGGTGCCGTCGGTGGCGTCGGACCAGCCATGGGCGGAGGTCAGCCAGCCGTTGTTGAGGGCCTGGATGGCCTGGTCGAGCCCCGCCTCGGCGAGCGCAAAGGCGGTGTCGCTGGCCTGGGCGCGGGCGGCCAGCTTCTGCTCCTGCACGCTGCGCGTGAGCAGCAGGCTCGCGATGATCGCGGTCAAGGCCGCGATCAGCAGCACGGCGGTGATCATGCTGCCGCGTTCAGGATGAGACATCGGCGGCGCGCAGGACATATTGGGCGGAGATGACCTGTTGGGACAGGCGGACGGAACTGACGTACTCGACCAGGGTGAAGTTGACCCGCACCTGCTTGAGCTCGGCCAGCACCGACGTGGCGGCGCTGATCCGGTTGAAGTAGGAGAAGGTGTAGCTCTCGATGTTGTGCAGCAGCGTGGCGCTGACCCCGTCCTCGGTGCGGATCACGGTGCCGTTCGCGGGCACATAGGTGTAGCTCACCGTGGCCGTGCCTCCGCTGATGTC
>CAVPLE010000085.1:0-7185 GCA_963705865.1 uncultured Holophagaceae bacterium
TGGAACACCTTGATGGCTTCGCCGTCGGCCTTCTTCTTGGCCTCGTAGCGGACTTCGGATTCGATGGTGGGGGACAGCAGCCGGTCGAAGGCGTCGCCGGCCACTTCGTTGAGGAAGCGGCGGTAGCCGCTGCCGGGATTCACCGGGACCTTGGAGACGAGCTGGCTCACCAGGTTCTCGCGCTCCACCAGCAGTTTCACGGTGAGGATCTCCTCCTTCTCGCCGCGCCGGAGGGCCAGCAGGCGGTGGCTGGGGATCTTGCGGATGGGCTCGGAGAAATCGAAATAGGGCCTGAACCGCAGGGCGGCCTGGTCGGCCTTGCGCTCTTCGCGAATCTCGGACTTCAGCACGCCGTGCTCGTGGAATTCGAGGCGCAGCCAGGCGCGGATGGCCGCGTCCTCGGTCAGGCGCTCGGCCAGGATGTGGCCCGCGCCCTCCATGCACTCGGAGGGTGAACGCAGGCCGTCCTCGTCCTTGATGAAAGGCTCGGCGATGAGGAAGGGATCGGCCCCGCTCTCGTCCGCCAGCAGGGAATCCAGCAGGGGCTCCAGGCCGCGCTCCCGGGCCACGGTGGCCTTGGTGCGCTTCTTGGGCTTGTAGGGCAGGTAGAGGTCTTCCAACTCCGCCTTCACCCAGGTGCCCTCGATCTTGGCCTTCAGCTCGGGCGTGAGCTTGCCCTGCTCGTCGATGGACTTCAGCACGGTCTTCCGGCGATCCAGCAGATCCTTGTAGTAGGCGTGGCGGTCTTCGACGGCGCGGATGGCCACCTCGTCGAGCGAGCCGGTCGCCTCCTTGCGGTACCGGGCGATGAAGGGCACGGTGTTGCCCTCCTCCAACAGCGCCACGATGGCGGCAACGCCGGCACGGGGGAGCTTGAGCTCCTTGGCCATGAGGTCGAGCACTTGATCCACACCTGCTCCTTGCGATCCCGAAATCGGGGGAAATGCGATGATACCAAGGCGGGCGCAGATCTGGTTCCTGCGGAGCCAGATCTGCGTCAGAGAAGGACTTTGCGGCGCTGGCCGGTCGGCGGCCGCTCCAGACCTCGCAAGGCTTTCTTCCAATGCAGGCCATCCAGGCCGGTGCCGATGACCACCGCCGCGCAGGCGGGCGCGGTGCCATCCGACCCCAGTGGAAGAGGCGCGATCTCGAGTCGCCCGTCCGCCAGCTGGAAGGCCCAGCGGTCGCTGCCGTCGTTGCGCGCGGCCCAGCCCGCGAAGGCACAGACGCCCTTGGCCCGCAGCAGTTCGCCGGCGGCGGGGGGGGCGAGGAGCAGGCCCTCCAGGGCCGCCGGATCCACGGGATGGTCCCAGTGCAGGGTGAGGGAGCGCGCTTCCGCGAAGCTGGCCCCGCTCGCCGGTGCCCAGCCTTCGGGGAGGGGGCGCACATCGCCATGCCAGGGGTCGGGGCTGCCTTCGGACGTGGCGCCTTGTCGTGAAAGCACCAGCGGAATCTGCCGGAAGGCCGCGCGCAGTTCGCTTTCCCAGGCGATGGCGGCGGAAGGATCGAGATCGGCCTTGGTCACGTGGATGAGGCTGGCCAGGGCCGCCTGACGATGGAGCAGGGGCTTGGTTTTCAGGTGGTCCACCGGCGTCAGGCTGGAAATCACCGTGAGCAGGCCCGCCAGCCGCAGTCGCCCGGCCAGCCCCGGCTCCTGCTCCAGATCGAGGAGGTCGGTGGGGTCCGCGAGTCCGGTGGTTTCCAGCACCACGCGCTCGGGCCGCTGGCCATCCGGCTGGTCACACCAGGCCTGGAGGGTGGTGATCACATCATCGCGGAGGCTGCAGCAGACACAGCCGTTCACCAGGTTTTCCACGCCTGCCAGCTCGGGCCGCTCCGCGTCCACCAGGGTGCCGTCCACGCTGATGGCACCGAACTCGTTGATGAGCACCGCCACCCGCCGGCGCGCGGCCACCTCGACCTTGAGCAGGCGGTTCACGGCAGTGGTCTTCCCGGCGCCCAGGGGGCCGGTGACGATGAGGACTTCCAGGGGGGCGCGTTCGGACATTCCTCCATGATGCCGCCAGGGGCGGATTCATGAGAGTTTGGATTCGTGGATTTCCTCGACTTCAGCTACCTGGCGATGGTCTCTCTGGTGGGGGCCGCGGCCAGGGCCTGCGCCCGGGGCCTGCCAGAAGCCTGGCGGCTCAGGCTGGAAACCGAGGGGCCAGACCTGCCTCGGGACCGCTGGATCTGGCTGCACGCGGTGAGCGTGGGCGAGCTGCTGCTGGCGGATGGCCTGGTGGCGCGTCTCCGGGACGCGGGCCACCGCGTCCACCTCGGTACCTGGTACGCCCGCGGGGCTGGACCTGCTGACCCGGCGGTTGCCGGGCTGGGACGCCGGAACGGGCTTGATCAGCGGCGGGGCCTTTCCTCTGGATGATCCTGCGGGACTGGAACCTTTCCTCCGCCATGCGCCAGGCGCGTTTCTCGCCCTGGAGACGGAACTCTGGCCCGGTCTGCTCCAATCGCTCGAAGCCCGCGGCATCCCCCGGATCGTCGTGAACGGCCGGGTCACGGAACGGTCCCTCCAGCGCGGTGGCCCCTGGCTGCGCCGCGCGGCGTCGCGGATCAGTCTGGTGGCGGCCCGGGACGAGTCCAGCGCCGAGGCCTTCCGACGCCTGGGAGCTCCAGAAGTGCACCTCGGCGGCAACCTCAAGGCCGATCTGCCCCCGCCACGCCCGCTCCACGGGGGCTGGGCAGGGTTGCGTGAAGCCTGGTCCACCTGCCCCGTGGTGGTGGCCGGCAACACCGTGGCAGGCGAAGAAGAGCTGGTGATCCAGGCCTGGCGGACGGCGCAGGCGCGGGTTCCGGACCTGCGGCTCATCCTGGCCCCACGCCAACCGCGACGCTTCGATGCGGTGGCAGGTCTGTTGGCTGACCAGCGTCTGGCCTTCCGCCGAGCCTCGGAGCCCTGGCCAGAAGCCGATGTCTGGCCGAAGGTGGAGGTGCTGCTCCTGGACACGCTCGGGGAGCTTTCGGCCGCCTATGCCGAGGGCACCGTAGCCCTGGTGGCCGGGGGCTGGGCCGCGGGCGGCGGACACAACCCGCTGGAACCCGTCCGGGTGGGTGTTCCGGCCCTCGTCGGACCCGGCTTCACCAATTTCGAGGACCTGGTGCCGCCCCTCCGGGAGGCCGGGTTGCTCCGGGTGGTCGAGGCGCCTGACCTCGCCGGGGCCCTGGCGGAGGTCCTGGCTTCCGCGCCGCTGCGATCGAGCGGGCCGGCGCCGCTGCCCGAATCCCTCCAAGGCACCCTCGATCGCACCTTCGGCCTGCTCGCGCCGTACCTGACGCTTCGGGCGGAGGTTCCCGCCGCGCCGGCGACCTTCTAGTATCCTGGAGCCAAGGAGCCGCCATGATCCGCAGCGGGACGCACATCCTCCTGATCGATGACGACCCCGCCGTGCTCGACATGGTCCAATCGGCCCTCTCCCATTACGGCATGGAGGTCCATGCCTATCCCGATGCGGCCCAGGCCGTGGAACTCCTCCAGAATCCCCATGCCCCCGCGTTCGACCTGGTCATCAGTGACATCAACATGGAGGGGATGGATGGGTTCGATGTGGTCCACAAGGTGAAGGCGACCCATCCCCACCTGCCGGTGGTGCTCATGACGGGCCAGGCCTCCGTGGACTATGCGATCCAGGCCATGCGTCTCGGTGCCTCCAACCTGTTCATGAAACCCATCGCCCTGCGGGACCTGGTGCAAAGCGTGTTCCGTCTGGTGGATCTCCACCGGGATCTCCGCAAGGCCGACGACGGTCTGCGCGGCCTGGTGAACGAGCGGCGGCATTTCCTGTTCCGGTCCGACGAGCTGGACATTCCGAGCCTCATGCACCATCTCACGGACCGGCTGGTGCCCATGGGCTTCGCCTCCGCCAGCAACATCGACGTGATCGCCATGGCCTTCCACGAGGCCCTGGTGAACGCCCTGGAGCACGGCAACCTCGATCTGGACTCGCGCCTCAAGGTGGATCTCTTCGCGGAGGAGGATCCCTATGAGGCCCTCCGCGCGAAGCGCATGGCGGATCCCAAGTACGCGGGGCGGCTCATCGAAGTGCGCTTGGCCATGGATACCGAGCGGTTCGAAGTGGAGATCAGCGACGAAGGCCGGGGTTTCGACGCCGGCCAGCTCGCCCCGCCCCAACCGGACTCGGAGATGGCCCCCCATTGCGGCCGGGGCCTGCCCATCATCCTGCTCGTGATGGACGAAGTCCACTTCAACGAGAAGGGCAACCAGGTGCGGCTGGTGCTTAGAAGGAAGTAGTTTCTTCCGGCCGCAGGCCGTACATGCAAAACGCCGGCTCGCCGGCGTTTTGCATGGGCTGAAAAGTTTGACGACTAGAACGCGCTCTCCACGAACGCCTTGAGCTGGGGCTTGGGCTGGCCGCCGATGAGCTTGTTCACGGGCTTGCCGTCCTTGAAGACGATGAGCGTGGGGATGCTCATGATGCCGAACTGGCCGGCCACCTGGGGGTTCTCGTCCACGTTCATCTTCACGAACTTGGCCTGGCCCTTCATCTCGGCCGCCAGCTCGTCCAGGACAGGGGCGATCATCTTGCAGGGGCCGCACCAGGGGGCCCAGAAATCCACGAGGGTGACCCCCTGGGCGATGGCCTGGGGAAACTCGGCGTCGGTGATGTGCGCTACGAGGTCGGACATGGGAACTCCTTTCGGTTTTACGGAACGGGAATGGGGCCGCCGGGATTGGCTCCGCCCCACTGGGCGATGGTGAAGATGCTCATGTAGCGGTCGTTGGTTTCCCGCAGGCGCTGAGCGAGCACTTCACAGAGGGCATAGAGGATCTTGAGCGCGATCTTGTGCTGGGTTTCGATGATGGAGCGGAGATCCTGCAGAGGGATGAAAAACAGCTCGGACGGCTCGTTGGCGATGGCATCCGCCGCCCGGGCGGCCATGTCGATGAGGGCCATCTCGCCGAAATAGGCGGGGGGCGCCAGGACGGCCAAGGCCTCTTCGCCGGTGGCGCCGCGCTTGGAGATCCGCACGGAGCCCTTCAGCACGATGAAAAGGCCGTCGCCGGCGTCGCCCTCCCGGAAGATGACTTCGCCGGTGGCCACCTGCCGCTTCTGGCCGATGATGAGGATCTGGGCGCGCTCCACCTCGTCCAGGTTCCTGAACAGGGGCGACTGGGTCAGGAAGCGGGCGTCGATCACCGGGGATCCGAGGAAGGTTCCAGGGGCACGTGGGCACAGATGTCGAGGCCGAAGCCACGGAGCCCAATGTACTTGGTTTCGTGGCGGCTGAGGAGGCGCATTTTTCCAACCCCGAGCTGCCGCAGGATCTGGGCGCCCACACCGAAGTCCCGGTCGTTCATCGCCTGGGGCTGGGCGTGGCTCTCATCCGCGACGCCCGGCGTATGGGCATGGCGACGGAGGTAGACCAGCACGCCCCGACCCTCCCTGGTCAAGGCGGCCATGGCCCGCTGGAAGAGGCCGGTCTCGAAGCCATGCAGGTCGTCGGGCAGCGTCTCCACATGCACCCGCACCAGGGGCGGGTCGCCCCCCAGATCGCCCAGCACGAAGGCCAGGTGACTGCCGCCGTCCAGCAGGCTCTGGAATCGGTGGACCTTCAGGGCCCCCCACTGGCTGGCCATGGCGCGGACTTCGAGGGGCGCCACCAGGGGTTCCTGGCGGAGGCGGTAGGCCACCAGATCCGCCACGGTCACCAGGGGCAAGCCGTGCTTTTTGCAGAATGGCACCAGGTCCGGCACGCGCGCCATGGTGCCGTCGTCCTTCATGATCTCGCAGATGACGCCGCTGGGGTGGAGGCCCGCCAGCCGCGCCAGGTCGACGCTGGCCTCGGTCTGGCCCGTGCGGGTGAGCACGCCGCCGGGCCGGGCCCGCAGGGGGAAGACGTGGCCGGGTTTCACGAAGTGCTGGGGCTTGGCGTCGGGAGCGATGAGGGCCTGGATGGTGCGGGACCGGTCCTGGGCGCTGATGCCGGTGGTGGTGCCTTCGCGGGCCTCCACGGAGATGCAGAAGGCCGTCTCGAAGGGGCTGGTGTTGTCTCGCACCATGAGGGGGATCTGGAGGCGGTCCAGCACCGGGCCCTCAAGGGCGGCGCAGATGAGCCCCCGGCCGTGAGTGGCCATGAAGGCGATGGTTTCCGGCGTCACATGCTCCGCGGCCAGGGTGAGATCACCTTCGTTTTCCCGGTCCTCGTCATCGACCACGACCACCATGCGGCCTTGCCGGATGGTGTCGATGGCCTCCTCGATGGAGGCGAAGGGGGAATCGGGGCGCGTGTTCATAGACCCTTCAGCATCGCGCAGGAGGACCCGGGGGGAAGGGCGCACTCCGTGGTAAGGTTGAACATCTCCTGAAGGCCTCCATTTTCCCCGAGAGGAACGACCCATGTCCCAGGGTGTGATTCAAGGCTCCATGCGTGAGGCGCCGCTGCCCGACATCATCCAGCTCGTGAGTCAGGGCGGGAAATCGGGGTGCTTCCATGTGCAGCAGGACGCGTCCCGGGCCCGGATCTACCTCAAGGACGGGCGGATCATCCATGCGGTCACCCAGACCGGCGAGGGCTTCGAGGCCCTCATGGAAGTGGCTCTGTGGCTCGATGGCAGCTACCGGTTCGAGGAGTTGGTGCCCGAGGTGCCATCCACCATCACCAAGCCCAATGCTTCCATCCTCATGGAACTGGGCCGGCGCATGGACGAGTGGCGCGTCATCAGCCAGAAGGTCCCCTCGGTGGACCTCTATCCCGCTTCCACCTTGCTGCCCGGCGAGACACCGCACGGTGTGAATGCCCGGGAGGCGCGCCTCCTGGCCCTGGCCACGGGGTACTACAGCGTCGCCGAGATGGCCGAGGCGATGCAGAAACCCGTGCTCACCACCGCCAAGGATCTCTACGGCCTGGTCATGGCCGGCCATGTGGTGCTGAAGGGCATCCGCTCCGGCAAACCGCCCAAGCTCGAAGCACCGGCCGCGCCTGAGCCCGCGCCGGCGCAAGCGCTGCCAACCATCCGGGAAGAGCCCCCGGCCTTCGCGCCTCCCCCGCCCCCCCCGCCGAGCCCCGTGGGCTTCCCCGAGGGTCACGACCCCCTGCCAGAAACGGTCGGTGGCGGGTTCGCCGCGGCCGTGCCGCCGCCCGCTCCGGCCAAACCTGCGCCGATGGATGACCCCCAGCGCATGGTCAAGCTCATGAACTTCACCCAGC
>CAVPLE010000086.1:0-8425 GCA_963705865.1 uncultured Holophagaceae bacterium
ATCGACAACGGCGAAGCCATCAAGGTCTTCCAGACCAACCTGGACCACCTGCTGCTGGCGCCCCCCGCGGGCCAGCGCTGCACTCTGGGGGTGGACCCCGGCATCCGCACGGGCTGCAAGCTCGTGGTCATCAATCGCCTGGGCCAGCTCGTGCAGAACGAGGTGATCTATCCCCTGGAACCCAAGCGCGACCTGGATGGCAGCCGCGCCATCCTCGAAAAGCTCTGCGCCGGAAATCCCATCGAGGCCATCGCCATCGGCAACGGCACCGGCGGTCGCGAGGTGGAGGCGTTCATCCGTGAATGGCTCAAGGAGACCGGCCGCACGGGCCTCATCTGCGTCAGCGTGAGCGAAGCAGGCGCCTCGGTCTATTCCGCCAGCGACATCGCCCGGGAGGAATTCCCAGAACATGACGTCACCGTGCGCGGCGCCGTGAGCATCGCCCGGCGCTTCCAGGATCCCCTGGCCGAGCTGGTGAAGGTGGATCCCAAGAGCATCGGCGTGGGCCAGTACCAGCACGACGTGAACCAGACCTCCCTCAAGAAGGGGCTGGATGACGTCGTCGAGAGCTGCGTGAACCGGGTGGGCGTGGACCTCAACAGCGCCTCGTACAAGCTGCTGGCCTATGTGGCCGGCATCGGCGAGGGGCTGGCGAAGAACATCGTGGCCCACCGCTTCGAACACGGCGCCTTCAAGCGCCGCGAGCAGCTCCTGGAGGTCGGCCGCTTCGGCGCCAAGGCCTTCCAGCAGGCCGCGGGCTTCCTCCGCATCCGCGATGGCGAGGATCCCCTGGATGCCTCCGCCGTGCATCCCGAGAGCTACCCGGTGGTGCAACGCATCTGCCAGCTCACGGGCAAGACCATCTCCGAACTCATCGGCAACAACGCGGTGCTGGATGGTCTGGATCCCAAGCTCTTCGTGGACGAGAAGGCCGGCGTGGAGACCGTGAAGGACATCCTGGCCGAGCTGAGGAAGCCCGGCCGTGACCCCCGCCACCAGTTCGAGGCCGTGCAGTTCCGCGAGGGTGTCAACAAGCCCAGTGACCTGGAAGTGGGCATGGAGCTCCAGGGCATCGTCACGAACGTCACCGACTTCGGCGCCTTCGTGGATGTGGGTGTCCACCAGGACGGCCTGGTGCACCTCTCCGAGATCGCCCACCGCTATGTGAAGAACCCCGCCGAGGCCCTCAGCGTGGGCCAGGCGGTGAAGGTGAAGGTGCTGGCCGTGGACCTGGAGGCCAAGCGCATCGCCCTTTCCATCAAGGCCTTGCTGGCCGCCCCGGAAGGTGCCGGGCCCCAGCCCCACCACCATCGTCCCCAGGGACGGCCAGAGGGAAACCGGTCCCGGCCGCAGGGCCCCCGCCCGCCCCGACCCCAAGCTGGGCCTCAGGCGGGCCCACAAAACGGGGGCCGACCCCAGGGCCCGCGCCCGCCCCGCCCTGAGGGTCCGCGTCCCCCGCGCCCTGAAGGCCCGCGCCCGCCCAGACCCGAAGGCGCCCGTCCCCCGCGCCCCCAGGAGGCCCGCCCGCCCCGGCCCGAGCGCGAGAACCGTCCGCCCCAGCCGAAGCGCGAACCTGACGTTCCGGCCACGGGGACCTCGCTGTCCGAGCTCATGGCCAAGTTCAACAAGGGGCCCCGCTGATGCGCAAAGCCTTGCCGCTGGCGGCATCTGTGCTCCTGCTGCTCACCCTGGCCTGCCAGCCGCGCCCGGCCTCGCCGGTGTACGGCCCCTGGGAAGAGGGGCTCACCTTGGCCTTCGAGGACCCCTCCCAACCGCAGCCCCAGCGCTCAGAGGATCGGCTGCAGGTGCGGGTGGCCCGGTCAGCCATGGCGCCAGGCCCGCCGCGGCTCGTGCAGCTGGATCTGACCAGCCTCCGAAGCCAGATGAGCATGGTGGTCCGGTACGAGACCGGTGGTACCGCCCTCCTGAGCGATGGCGGCCAGGTGATGGCCCAGACCCTGCCGCCGGGCTTCCCCGCCACCACCGCCTGGGTGGATCGCGGCATCCAGTTCCGCGTGGTGGGCCGCGCCACCTGGGAAGGTGCCGCCCTCCTGCCGGCCACTTCCGATCCCGTGGGCGTGTGGGTGGAGGCCCGGCCGCCCCAAGGTCCCCGGCGGCGGACCCTCTACCTGCCCAACCTGGGCGAGGTGGAGGCCCAGGAGGAACGGGGCAGCGGCTGGGTCACCGTGAACCGGCTGGTGGCCCGCGGCTTCGTGGACCTGCCCCCCGCTCCCCTCACAGGTCCCCTTGCCGGCCCCCTCGCCGGTCAACGTCCCTGATCGACCAATCCCGGAGCCGACATGGCCGCTGAATCCGCTTCCGACACGTCCGCCGACCTCGAGATCGAGCTGCCACCCGGCGCCGCCAAGGGGGCCGTACGGGACAACCTGGAAGTGATCTGCTTCGCGATGATCCTGATCCTGTTCTTCAAGACCTTCGTGGGCCAGCAGTTCAAGATCCCCTCCGCCTCCATGCGCAACACGCTGATGATCGGGGACCATCTGCTGGCCAACAAGTTCATCTTCGCCCAGCCCCAGTGGGCCTGGGAGGAGAAGCTCTTCCCCATGCGGGGCGTGAGGCGCGGCGACATCATCGTGTTCCGCTACCCCATCGACCGGGACCAGGACTACGTGAAGCGCTGCGTGGCCCTGCCGGGCGACACGGTGGAGATGCGCGACAAGCGCCTCTACGTGAACGGCAAACAGATCACAGGCGCCTTCGAGTTCCAGTTCGGTCGTGATACCGAAGGTCCCACCCCCGGGCCGTGGCCCCCCCAGCGCTATGCGGGGGAGGCAGAACGCCCCGTGGGCCTCTGGCGCCACGCGGATCCCGAGGTGCTGGCCCTGCATGACCACAACCAGATGCAGTCCATGAACAGCCTCATCCAGGAGGGGTTCAAGGACTACCTGGGTCCCGTCACCGTGCCGCCGGGCCACCTCTTCGCCATGGGCGACAACCGCGACAACAGCATGGACAGCCGCTACTGGGGCTTCCTGCCCATGGACCACCTGCGGGGCCGGCCCTTCATCGTGTGGTGGAGCTTCCGCGAGGGCGACACGGACAATGACAACGGCCGGGTGCCCGAGGGTCCCACGGACGTGGCCGCCGACTTCATCGACGCCGCCCGCCACTTCTTCACCCGCACCCGCTGGGAACGCACCGGCACCATTCCGGAGTAGGACTCGGCGGATTCCAATCGCCGGTCCCTACGCGAATCCGCGATGCGGAATCGCGTAGGGAATGAAATGAGTTGGCGAGGTTTGCGGAGTAGAGGCAAGTTCGCATGAGAGTCCTGTTCCTGTTGATGCTGCTCCTCGCATCCCCCCTGTGGCCCTGGGGCGACCAGGGCCATCGGGTGGTCTCGACGCTGGCCCTGGGTGGCCTGCCGCCGGACCTCCGCGCTTGGTACGCGGGGTGTGAGGCCGAGGTGGAGGACCATGCTTCCGATCCCGATCACTGGAAGCAGGATCGGAAGGAGGGGCCCCGCCACTTCTTCGACATGGAGCCCTACGGAGAACCGGACCACCTGCCCCGCACGCTGGAGGAGGCCCGGGAGCGGATCGGCGGGGACTACTATCGCCTCGGTGTCCTGCCCTGGGTCATCCAGGACCGCTGGTGGGACCTGGTCGAGGCCTTCCGGTCCGGCGATCCCGCCCGGGTGGCCTTCGCCACGGCCATTCTCGGCCACTACATCGCCGACGCCCATGTGCCGCTCCACACCACCGTGAACCACGACGGCCAACTCACGGATCAGCAGGGGATCCACAGCCGCTGGGAGACAGGACTGGTGGGGCGGTTCATCCAGCCCGGGGATCTCGAAGCCGCCCCGGCCAGGGCCGACACCACCTTTCCCGAGCGCCCCTGGGACTGGCTCCGGGCCTCCCACGCCCTGGTGCCCCGGCTGCTGGAGGATGACCGCAAAGCGGACCGCACCACCCCGGTGGGAACTCACGGGAAGCGGCGCACCCAGGCCTATTGGATGATCTTCCAGGCCAGGCAGGGCCCCGTGGTGAAACAGCAGCTCCAGCGTGCAGGGCAGCACCTCGGCGACGCCATCCTCAACGCGTGGATCGCGGCGGGCAGACCACCTGCCCCGGCGAAGCCGTCTAACTGAAATCGCCACGTTCGCGGCGATTTCAGCATGAACGGACGATGAGGATCTACTTCCCCTCTTCCCACCTCCGGCGGTCCAGCCAGACCTGCTCGTCCTTGCCGCGGGGGTCCCTGCCCTGCCAGTGCAGCTTCAGAGGGCCGGTGGCGTCTTTCTTCAACACGGAAACGCCCGGACCCTCGCCGCCCCGGAGCAGGCGCAGCAGGGCCTCGACGCTGGCGACCTGGGGCAGGAAGGGCAGCGCCAATTCCGCCAGAGTGGCGGCCCGCTGGTCGAGCTTCTGCCGGGGTACCTGCAGATGGTAGCCCGTGGCTCGATCGCCCTCCAGGAGCAACAGGCGCTCCCCGAGTCCGTGCAGCTCCATCACCAAACGACCGGAGCCGGGCTCCATCAGCAGGTTCAAGGTACCTGTCCCCTCACCACCAGAGCCGGAATAGCCCCATCCGTATTGGGCGCGCACAGGCGCCGCCGGGGCGGGGGTCATTTCGGCCGGAGGGGCCTGGATGGGCATCATGGCTGTTCCTCGTCGTCGTCATCAGATGTAGCATCCGGCGCAGGTGCCTGGGCGCCTTCGACCTTCCGGGCCTGTTCCCTGGCGATGCGGACGCGGAGCTCCCCCAGCCGCTTCTCCAGGGCCGGGCGGTCCGGGAAGACGAAGGCCAGGGCCCGTTCCCACTGCTCGGCCGCTTCGGCCAACTTGCCCTGCTTCACCAGCACTTCGCCCAGGTGCTTGCGGACTTCCGGGCTGAAGGGACTCAACTCCGCGGCGCGGCGGAGGGTGGCCTCCGCCTCGACGATCTTCCCCAGCTTGAACTGGGCCCAGCCCAGGCTATCCACCACGTTGCCATTGTCGGGCGTGGCCTTGGCGCTGGCCTCGATGAGGGCGGCGGCCTCCTCCAGATCCCGCCCCTGCTCCAGCAGCTGGTAGCCCAGGTTGTTCTGCACCATGGGATTGTCGGGATTGGCCTTCTGGGCCTCACGGAGGATCCGCAGGGAATCCTCGGTGCGCCCCAGCTGATCGTAGGCGCTGCTCTGCATGAGCAGGATGTCCACGTTCCGGACGGGCCCCAACGCGCGGGCTTGCTCAAGCGCCTCCAGGCACTTGTCCCAGCGTCGGAACTCGGACCAGATGGCCGCCATGCCCTCCAGATGAAGTTGCTCCAGAGCCGCGCGGCTCTCCTTCCGCGAGAAGAATCGGTATTCCAGATACTCGGGCGGAAGCGCTGCCGCCTGTTGGAAAAAGGGCACCTTCGGAAAGCGTGAGATGCCGTCCTTCAGCGCGGCCAGGGCGCTCTTCCAGTCGTTGCGGCTGATGAGGGCCTGGCAGGTGAACACCTGCAGCTCACCTGCGACCTGGGGCCGGCCCGGATGCTCCTTCAGGTAGGCCAGCAGGGCACCGCCTTTGCCCTCCAGCAGCAGCGTCTCCGCGTACAGAGCCTGGGAGCCGTCAGCGATGATGTCCTCTTCAACCTTCCCCGCGAGGAGAACCGCCAATCTGCTCTCAGCTTCCTTGAACCGGCCCAGGTTCATGAGGGCCCGGGCCGTGTTGAAGGTGGTCCTGGGGGTGATCTTGATGGCTTCCGCCTTCTTCAGGCTGTCCAGGGCCTCCTCGAACCGCGAGGTCTGGAGCCGCACCAGGGCCACGTTCTCCCACAGGCCCGGTTCCTGCGGCAAGTGCTGGGCGAGCAGCAGGAAGCTCTCCTCGGCGTGGGCCAGGTAACCAGCCTGGATCTGATCCCGGGCCAGGTCTTCCAGGAGGCGGAGGTGGCGCTCGTCGGGATTCCTGGCATTGAGAGCCAGCACCGCCTCCCGCCTGCCTTCGTAGTTCTGGAGGGCGCGGGCATGGATGGCGGCCCGTTCCCAGGCCGATTGGAAGCTGGGGCGCAACCGTCCCAGGTGCAGCCAAGCCTGGAGGGCGCCCTCGCCATCCTTCATCTGTTCGGAGACCTCGCCGAGCCGCGCCCACAGCTCGGGATCCTGGGGCAGCAGGGCGGTCGCAATCCGCAGTTCGCGGGCCGCCTCCGGTGCCAGGGCAGGATCCTTTTGAAAGAGCTGGTACAGGAGCAGACCAAGGTGGGCCCGGGCTTCGGCATTCCGGGGCGCCAGCGCGACGGCCCGGCGGGCGGGGGCCAGCGCACCCTGGACATCCTGGGATTCCTGGAGGGCTTCCGACAGCCGCAGGTGGACCTCGGCGCTCTCGGGCACCAGGGCCGCCACCCGCCGGTAGATGGCCACGGCCGCGACGGGATCCGAGCCTCCACCGCGCAGTTGTAGGGCCCGGGCCTGGAGCATCAGCGCCCGCACGTTTTCCGCCGGGGGCGCGGAGGCCAGGCCCACCGTCAGGAGGACGGCAAGGAAGGAAAGCCGGAGATCAGGCACGGGTAGCCTCCCGGTCGAGCAAGTCGATGAGTCGGGCATGGGGGGATTCCCAGGCCTCGGGCGCCAGCGTTCGTTGGATCGCCGGTTCCCCGGAACGCGGGAGAATGCAGTGGATCTCCGTGGCCGGCTCGGCCCCGGCGGTCCCTGGAACCTGCTTGGCCTTCTTGTCCCGGAGCAGCAGAGGCAGGCAGGCGGGCCAGGCGGCGATCTTGGGCGCCAGAGGCGCCAGGCGCCGGGCCAGTGCTTCGAGGAACGCGGGTGGGAAGGCCTTCAGGCTGAGTTCCTCGGCCAGCAGGCAGGAACCCAGCAGGCCCAGCCCCACCGCCTCGCCGTGGAGCAGGTCATAGCCGGAGGCCGCTTCTAGGGCGTGGCCCAGGGTGTGGCCGAGATTCAGCAGGCGCCGCTCGCCCGCCTCGCGGGGGTCGCGGTGCACCACTCCAGCTTTGTAGGCCAGGGCCCGCTCCACCCAGGGGACCTTCACCGGCCCGTCCTGCAGCATCTCGGTGGCCCAGGCCATTTCGCCCTGGATGAGCGCCGTCTTGATCAATTCCCAGCGACCGTTCTCCTGGTGCCGGGCCGGCAGACTCTCCAGGAACGAGGTACAGGCCACCAGGCGGCGGGGGGGATGAAACGCTCCCACCAGGTTCTTCCCGGCGGCGAGGTCCACACCGGTCTTGCCACCGAGGGCCGCGTCCGCCATGGCCAGCAGGGTGGTCGGCCAGACCTGCCAGGCCACCCCCCGCAGGTAGAGGGCGGAGGCCAGACCCGTCATATCGGACAGGACGCCCCCACCCAGGGCCACCACGGTGGCTTCCCGGTGCAGGGGAACCCGGGCCCAGTGCTCCAGCCAGGGGAGGATCGTCCGGAGCTTCTTCTCCTCTTCGGACACCGCCACCCAGAGAGCATGGCTGGGCTCAGGCAGGCCCGCGCCGGTCCAGGCTTCCCGAAGGTGCAGGTCCCCCACCAGGGTCCAGGGCCCCTCCGGCAGAAGGGCCGCATCCGGGGTCTCCTGGAGGAAGACTTCCGTGGCGAATCCGGTGGGCGTCGCGAGCCTCATGAGCGGCCTTTCAACGTGGCTTCGGCCTGCATGGTCTGATCCCCCCGGAGCCATTGGATCACGGCTTTGTCTCCGGCCTTGTGGGCGCTGAGGGCGTCCATGAAATCGTAGATGTTCTTCACGGGCCGATCGCCTAATTTGATGATGATGTCGCCCGCCTGGAGCCCGATAGCCTCGGCCGTGGACCCCCGGGTCACCCCGTTGACGCGGAAGCCTTTTGGATTATCCGCGTAGTCCGGCAGGGTGCCCAAGACCACGCGCGGGGGGCTTCCTTCTCCCCTCATGACCACCTTGGCGGTCTCCGGATCAAAGGTCGGCAGGGTGTCCGCATTGGCCAGGTCCAGCGCCACGGCCTGGCCGAAGGTGGCCAGCTTCGCCATCCCGGCGTAGTTGACGCGGGCCGCGGTATCCGTGGGCCGGTGGTACTCGCCATGGATCCCCGTGAAGAAGAAGAACGTGGGGATCTTCGCCTGGGAGAAGCTCATGTGGTCCGAACCGCCCACGGCGGCGCCCACGTCGAGGCTGATGGCGAACCCTTCCGGCGCGAGCTTCTTCGCGGCCTCCAGGGCGGCTTGGGGCGCCCCCAGGCCACCCATCAGCAACTTGGGGGCGGCGGGATCCAGACGGCCCACCATGTCGAAATTGAGCATGAACTTCACAGCTTCGAGGGGGTGGGTGGGGTGCTGAATCCAATAGCTGGAGCCCAGCAAGCCCTCCTCCTCCCCTCCGAAATGCAACAGCAGGATGGACCGCCGGGGCCGCGCCTGCTTCAGCTCCCGCGCCAGCTCCACCACCATGGCGGCGCCGGAGGCGTTGTCGTCGGCGCCGGGATGCACCTGTCCGCGGGCCTGCGCGCCGCCCAGGCTGTGGCGTTCGCC
>CAVPLE010000087.1:0-12860 GCA_963705865.1 uncultured Holophagaceae bacterium
AGTGTGGATCACCAGCTTTTGAGGAAGAAGAACACGATGATCACCGTGAGCAGGCCGCCCACGTAGATGGAGGTGTTCACATCCTCCACGTTGTTGATGATGAAGCGGGCGTTGTCCTTGGCGATGACGACCTCGACGCCCTGCTTGGCCAACTCAGGCTTGAGGTCTTCCAGAGCCTTCTCCACCGACGTCACCATGGCCACGGTATTGCCACCGGTCTGCCGCTGGATCTCCAGGGCCACGACATCCTTGCCACCCAGGCGGGCCAGACTGCGCTTCTCCTTGATGCCGTCCACCACCGTGGCCACTTCCCTCAGCTCGATGGGGCGGCCCTCCTTGTTGCCCACGATGACGTGATCGAAATCCGCCACGGACTTGGCCTTGGCATCCACCTTCACGGACATCTCGCGGTTGCCCTGGAGCAGGTTGCCGCTGGGGATGGCCATGGTGTCGCCACCCAGGGCGCTCTTCACGGCCTGGAGCGAAAGGCCCTGGGACTCCAGCTTCTGGGGATCGACCTGGATGAGGATCTCGCGGGTGCTGCCGCCCACGGGATCCACCTTGCCCACGCCGGGGATGTTCTCGATGCGACGCTTGAGGAAATCCTCGGCGACGCGGGTCAGCCCGCGGTCATTCAGCTCCGGATGCTTCGCGTCCGGCTTCACCACGAGGGAGAGCACCGGGAGCTGCGCCGGGTCGAACTTGGAAATGACGGGCTCTTCGACGTTGCTCGGAAGATCACGCCGGATCTGGCCGATCTTGGTGCGCACATCGTTGAGGGCGTTGTCCACGTTGCGGCCCAGGTGGAACTGGATCACCAGGGTGCCGAGGCCTTCCTGGCTGGTGGAGCTGATCTCCTTGATCTTCTCGATGGGGTTGACGGCCTCCTCGATCTTCCGGACCACGTCCTGCTTGACGGACTCGGGGCTGGCGCCGGGGTAGATGACGGAGACGGTGACGGTGGGAATGTCGGTGTTGGGATACTGGTCGATGCCCAGGGTCTTCACCGAGAAGAGCCCCAGCACCACCAGCGCCAGTATGATGCAGACCGTGAAGACGGGCCTGCGGATGGAGAAATCAGACAGGAACATGGGTCACTTCCCCCCTGCGGCGGACCCGCCATTCACATGGGCAGAGGCAGGGTCGCTGATCACGCGGAGGCGGCTGCCTTCGCCCACCAGGTCTTTGCCGCTGTCGACGACCTGGGCGCCAACGCCCAGGCCGCTGACGGGCCGATTACCGTCCTGTTCCGGTCCCAGCACCACCTTGTGGCGGTGGGCGACGTTCTGTTCGGCGACATAGATCTCCGCGTCGCGGTCCTGGGCTTTCACCAGGGTGGCCGGCAGGGACGGCGCCTTGGTCTCGCCCTCGCCGAGGATGACACCCTCCACGAAGAGCCCGCCCTTCAGGGTCCCGTCCACGTTGGGAACCTCCACGCGGACCCGCAGCGTGCGGCCATCCTGGGAGAGGCTGGGACTCACCTGGGCCACTCGGCCTTCCACCAGGCGGTCGACGCCGATGCTCCGGAACGTCGCCCGCTGGCCCACCTTCACCTGGGCCAAGGCCTCGGCGGGCAGGTCCGCGCGGATCTCCAGCTTGCGGTTGTCCACAACCTCGAAGGCCGTCTGGCCGGGGTTCAGCATCTCGCCGGGCTGCACGGCCCGACGGGCCACCTGCCCCGCGAAGGGCGCCACGAGGCGGGCCTTCTTCAACCGCAGGCGGGCCAGACCCAGGTTGCTTTCGGCAGCCTGGGCCGAAGCCTTCGTGGCGTTGAAGGCGGTCTCCGCCTGCTGCTCGGCCTGGCGGGTGATGCTGCGCTTCTCCAGCAGCATCACGGCCCGGTCGTAGTCGCGCTGAGCCTGGAGCGCCTGGGCCTGGGCCTGGGCCGCCTGGGCCTGGGCCGCCTGGACCCCAAGCAGATAGTCGTCCTCGTCCTGGGCCCCCAGCAGGGCACCGGCGGCGACGGTGTCGCCCTCCTGGACCGCCACGCGGGTGACACGACCGGAGACCTCGGCCTTCAGCTCGGCACGATTCACGGCCAGCAGCGTGCCGGTGAAAGCTACGGCGGGGCGGAAGGTGCGCTCCTGCACAGGCACCAGGGTCACGGGCACCTCGCCTTCGGCTTTCACGACCGCCTGATGATCGAGCTCGGTATTGCGCTTGCCACGGTGGTAGCTGGCCGCCCCGGCGATCACGACGACGGGCACGGCAATGTAGAGGATGAGGGACTTGCGGTTCATGGTCGGCTCCGGATGAACAGTCGGGTTCGAGCTCGCCGTCAGGCTTCGCCTGGCGGCGAGGTGGGGGGCTCCGGGGGGACTTCGCGAGCAAAGCGAGCAGGCGGTCCCCCCCGGACCAGGTCAAAGAGGAGGCAGGCCCAGGGCGCGGCGCTGGTCGAAGCGGGCGGACCAGAGGCCCAGCTCGGCGCGACGGCGCTGGCTTTCGGCCTGGCGCTCAGAGCGCTCCGCCTGGAGAAGGTCGAGCGAGGTGATGAGGCCCTGGTCGAAGGACTCGCGGCTCATGCGCAGGGCCTCCACCGTGGCGTCATGGGCCTTGCCCGAGGCTTCGGCGAGAGCGATGGCCTTCTCGAGTTCCCGGTCCGCGGTGCTCTGTTCGATGGCGATGGACCGTTCGCGGTCCACGCGCAGCTGCTTCACCTGCTTCAGCTGGGCCAGTTCGCTGCGTTCGGCGCCGGCGGGTCTGGCACCCAGCTCCGGCTGCCCGAGTTGCGCCAGGGCCAACGGGGTTTTCGGATCCAGGCCCAGCTGCCCGTTCAGCACCTCGAGGGCCCGCTTCACGTTGGCATCGGCCTGGAGCGCCTCGGGAATCACGGCCAGCAGCTCGCTCTCGGCCCGCAGCCGATCGAGCTCGGTGGCCGTCTGGGCCTCCAGCCGCGCCTTCACGTCCGAGACGAACTGTTCGGCGGTCTTCCGGCGGGTCTCCACCACCTCCTGCTCCGCCTAGGCCGTCAACACGGCCAGGTAGGCCTTGGCGACCCCATGCAGGACATCCAGTTCGGCGGTCGTGAAGCCGTAGCCCGCTTCCTTCTCGCCCATCTTGGCGATGTTGATGGCTGTGCCGAGTTTGCCCCAATAGAACAAGGGCTGGGTCAGGTTCGCCTGGCTGGTGTAGATGCTCCGGGCGCCCACCAGGGAGGAGGGCGAGAGACCGGAGGTCGCGGCGATGTCCGCGAAGCCGCTGTTGAGGATGGAGACATCCCGCGCACGGGTGAAGTCGCCGATCATGGTCAACTGGGGAAGGGCATCGGCGCGGGTGCTGGTGATGAGGCCGCGGCGCTCGTCCACGCGGGCCTTGGCGGCCCGGAGCATGGGGTTCTCGTTGCGGGCGCGGGCCAGAGCCGCGGCGAGATCCAGGGCCAAGGGCGCGCGCGGGGCCTCGCTCGGTGCCGGAGCCTGGAGGGCGGGAGGGGCGAGCAGGACCATGTCAGTTCCTCGGCTGGGGAAAGGCTTCGGGAATTCCGAGTCCCCGCAGACTGAAATCGGTGAAGTGCTGGGTGAGTACGGAGAGGTCTTCCGGATAGTCGGGGTTTCCGCGGATAAGCCGGGAAATCCCCAGGGAGTTGCGGAAATACAGCAGCTGACCTTGGATGCTCAGGCCCATGTTCAGGAGTTCGTCGGTGGACAAGTCCGGGCGGAGCACCTGGAGACAGTGCATCAGATGCTCGACATGAGGCCGGATGTGCTCCATGAGCAAGGCTGAGGAGGCCGGTCGGGGGGCCTGCATCTCGCGGGCCATGAGGGCCATGGCCGCCTCTTCCACGGGGTCGGTCCGGTGGTCGCAAGCCATCAGGTCCTCCATGAAGGCCCGGATGTGTTCCTTCAGCCCCTGGAGGGCGTCCTCACGGGCGCCTGGGCCTTCCACCCGGGGTCGCAACGCGAGCTGGGCCACCCTGGCAGGCCTTCCGGTGGAAGATGTACCTGAGGGCCTCCAGGTAAAGCCCCTCCTTGCCGGCGAAGTGGTAGGTCACCAGGGCTGAATTGGCATTGGCCCGCTTGGCGATCTCTCGGATGCCGGCCCCGTCGAAGCCCTTTTCGGCGAAGGTCAGGATCGCCGCCTCGATCAGGCGTTGTCGAGTATCAAAAGATGCGTCGGTGGGTTGTGCGTTCATGACCCCTCGTTTCCAATCAACCGATTGAACAACAGTGTCCAAGAATTAATCAATCGTTTGAATCGGTCAAGGGGCAAAGTGCTCCCCGAGGTGACTTGATAGTGGACTTGACAGTAATAATTTAAATTCTAAATTTGGAATATGGATTCGGAGCCTCGGATGGCCATGGATCGGAAGAACCTGGAAAGACAGCAAAGAAAAGACCTCCTACTGGAGGCAGCCAGCCGTGTGTTCGGCCGGAAGCCCTTCGAAGAAGCCACGATGCAGGAGGTCGCTTCCGAGGCCCAGATCGGGATGCAGGGGCTCTACGAGCACTTCGCCTCCAAGCAGGAGCTCTATGAACAGGTGATTGCCCGCCGGGCGGAGCATTTCCTGGCCCAGGCCGAGGCGATCCTCGGGGTGGACCGTCCGCCCCTGGAACAGCTGCGGGCCATGCTCCTGATCTACGCGGACCAGTTCAAAGGCCGAGTCATCTGGCTCCCCATGTTCATCCATGACCGGGTCCACTACGACTGGGGCTTCGAATCCCGGTTCCTGCCCCGCCTGAAGGAGATCTACGAAACCGAGCGGGCGCGCCTGAAAGGCATCCTCTGCGGGGCGATGGAGGTGGGACAGCTCCAGGATCTGGATGTCGAGTTCCTCACGCAGCTCTGTTTCGGCGTCCTCGAGGCCTCTCTCTATCACAGCCACAGGAGCGGGATCGAGGAGGAAACCAGCGTCTGCGTGGATCGCGCCATGACCTGCTTTCTCCGTGGGGCGGGAGCACAGACATGAAGCTCGCGACCCTTCCCCTGGCCCCGTCCCTTCCGCCTGACCGCCCAGACCCCCAAAGCAAGCGGCCTCGGCCTGCACTGAGGCCCTCCCCGCGGAGCGACCCACTGGCCGCTTCGCCATCTCTCCCGTAAAGGAGCCCACCATGACCATCCGGACCCGGACCATGCAACTAGACGATGCCTCGGGTGAACTCGCCCTCTCCTTGGCCAAACTCGAGATGGA
This sequence comes from uncultured Holophagaceae bacterium, assembly GCA_963705865.1. Lineage (GTDB taxonomy): Bacteria > Acidobacteriota > Holophagae > Holophagales > Holophagaceae > Geothrix. Next base: position 5,126 of record CAVPLE010000087.1, read on the forward strand.
GGCGGCACGGGGGGCCGCGAACAAGGACGAGCAGATTGATTTCGTCCGGGATCTCTCCCGGGTCGCCCTCAAGGAGCGGATCCGCCCCTGGCGCCTGCGGGCCATTCAGGCAGGGGCGCTAGGGTTCATCGGCCTCGTCGCGGCCGCCTTCCTCCCCACCCGCTGGCCCGCATCCGCCAAGGCGCTGGAACTCGGCCTCCTGGGCTTCACGCTTCTCTGCTTCCTCCTGGCCGGCACCTGCCTGGTCTTCTACTTCCGGCGCCGGCACGGTGAACGCCAATGGCTGCGGCAGCATGAGGAGGCCATCCTGGCCGGCCGGAATGTGCTGGATGAGCCCTGAAATCAACCGGTTCCATGAACCTCCGGAGAGGCTGAAGGTTGTGACCTCCGCTCCGAATTAGCCCCGGGGGGTGTGAATTCGTGTTAGGAAGAAAGGCGAGGGTTTGCTCATGCTCTTCCTAGTCTTCTACTTCATCCTCTTCTTCGTTCTGATCTTCCAGGGCACCCATGTGGCTGGCGAGGTGAAGAATCCCCTCGGCACCGTCCCCGAAGAGGTGGAACAGACCTCTCTGGCTTCGGCCCGCTGGGGCCTCCTGCTCATCGGCACCGGCTTCCTCGGCCTGATCGTCGGCCTGCTGGGTTTCCACTGGACCGGCCTGGTGGCCCTCAGGCACGGCTTCCTGGTTCTTGGCCTCGTGGTCCTGGGACTCTTCGGCGTGTGGGTGATCTTCCTCGGACACAAAGCCGAATTCATCGGCAAGCCCGCCGTCACGGACGGACACGGCCACCACTGAATCACGACGCGAATGCGAAAAGGCGGCCCAATGGGCCGCCTTTTCTTTGGAACGGTAAGTAGAACTAGATCTTCTGGACGTTGGTTGCCTGGGGGCCCTTCTGGCCCTGAGCGACTTCGAAGCTGACGCGCTGGTTCTCGTCCAGCGTGCGGAAGCCGCCGCCCTGGATGGCGGTGTGGTGGACGAAGAGATCAGCGCCGCCCTCATCGGGGGTGATGAAGCCGAAGCCCTTCTCGGCGTTGAACCACTTGACGGTGCCCTGTGCCATGACTGTTTCCTGCAGAATGTCTGGTGATGATTTAGCGATGACATTCCCCAGACAAGGCCGTCATTGCGTTGATGTGAATTCCGCCCCTGGCGGGTCACGCCAAACAGCATGACAGGATTGCCGGCGTCCACCGTTTTTTTCTGCGGGGGGTTCCCGTCATCAGAACCGGACCACGGCTCCGAAGCCGATTCCCTTGCGATCGAGCTTGACCTCGAGGTCGTCCTGGATGGAGCCCTTGGGCACGTCGAAGCGGCCGCCCTCATAGAAGGCGCGGAGTCCGAACCAGCTCACTGGGAAAACCCGCAGATCCACACCATAGAGGGTGTACTTGGCACTCCGGTAGCCCAGGTAATGGATGTATGCCTTGGCTTCCATGGCGCCGTTGTAGCCGCGGGATCCGCCCGAAAGGCCGATCTGGGGAATGGGGGCCTTGATCCGGGTGCTCGACGCGGTGGGCGACCCCGCCAGGGGCGCACTGGTGGCATCCAGGTCCAGGGTCCAGGCCTGCAGGCCCAGATCGAAGCCAAGCCAGGCGTCCGATTCACGGACGAACTTGATGGTCCAGATGCCATCCACGCTGGCCAGCTTCACGTGGGACAAGACTCGGGTGCCGGCGGCGTACGAGGTGCCGTTCACCGTGACCGTGCGGTTCACCACGCGGTCGCCCCGGTATTCAGCGGACCCGTTCGAAACCTGGAAAGCGAAGCGGGGTCCCTGGTATTCGAGGAAAAGGCCGGGCGTGGTCTTGTCCTTCCCCAGGCCCAAATCCGCGTCCAGATCCACTGCGATGGGCTGGCCGTCCTGCACGCCCTGGAAGTGGCCGGTGAGGGTGGGGCCGTAGCTCTGCCCGCCCATGGACCAGGTGGGCTGGAATCCCGTAGGGGCATAGTTCGGGGCCCCCAATTGGGCGAAGGCAGTGGTGGCGACCAAGAAAAGAACGATGGGCAACGCACGCATGACGCCTCCTCGGGTTGCCCATCCTATCGCCGTACCAGAGGGAATCCCGGAGAATCAGACGGCGGCCATTTTCCGGTAGGCCTCCAGGAAATTCTTCGCCTGGGGCAGGATCTCGTCCTCCAGCGCCGGGTAGTACGCCACCCAGGTGTCCTTGGCCGCCACCCGGCGCACGGGAGCGTCCAGGTGGAAGAAGAGTTCGTCGGCGATCCGGGCCGCGATCTCGGCACCGTAGCCCCAGCTGAGCGTGTCCTCGTGAGCCACGATCACGCGGTGGGTCTTCTTCACCGTCCGCTCGATGGCTTCCCAATCGTACGGGTTGAGCGTGCGGAGGTCGATGATCTCGACGGAGATGCCCTCCTTCTCCGCCTCCCGGGCCGCCTGCACGGCGCGGTGCACGGTGTTGCCGAAGGTGATGACGGACAAACTGGTGCCCTCGCGCACGGTCCGGGCCTTGCCGAAGGGGATCAGGAAGTCGGGGCCGGGATCGTTACCCTTGTTGTGGGTCTGCCGATAGAGATGCTTGGGCTCCAGGAAGAGCACGGGATCATCGCAGCGGATGGCCGTGCGCAGCAGGCCCGCGGCGTCCAGGGCCCGGCTGGGGCACACCACGCGCAGGCCCGGGATGTGGGTGAAGGTGCTCTCGCCGCACTGGCTGTGGTACGTGGCGCCGCCCATGAGGTAGCCCGCGATGGGCACCCGCACCACCATGGGTGCCTTGAACGCGCCGTTGGAGCGCCAGCGGATGGTGGCCAGCTCGTCCCGCAGCTGCTGCATGGCGGGCCAGATGTAGTCGAAGAACTGGATCTCCACCACGGGCTTGAAGCCGCGCGCCGCGAGGCCGATGGCGCGGCCGATGATGGTGGCCTCGGCCAGGGGGGAGTTGTAGACGCGGTGACCGCCGAACTGCTTCTGGAGGCCGTGGGTGGCCTTGAAGACCCCCCCCTTGCCCTTCACCTCGCCGAGGATCTCCTCCCGGCTGGCGTCCGCCACGTCCTCGCCGAAGAGGAGGATGCGCGGGTCGCGGGCCATTTCGTGCTTCAGGGTGGCGTTGATGAGATCGATCATGGTCTTGGCGCCCGTGGCCTGGTCGCCCGCCGCCTGCTCCGTGTCGAAAGCCGCCGAGGTAGGGTCCACCTCCTCGCTGTAGAGGTGCCGGTAGAAGCTCCCGGACTCGGGTTTCGGGGCGGCGTCCGCCTCCTCCCAGGCCGCGTCGATCTCCGCCTGAACCTCCTCTTTAAGCATCTGGAGTTGCTCAGGGCTGAGGTCCCCCCAAGCCACCAGCTGATGGGCGTAACTGGCCACGGGATCCCGCAGGGCCTCCGCCTCCCGCTGGCCCTTCGACTTGTAGAGCTGTTCATCATCGGACAGGGAGTGGCTGTAGGGGCGGATCACCTTGGCTCGGACCAGGGCCGGTCCCTTCCGGGCACGGGCGTGATCCACCGCCGCCTTCATGGCCTCGTGACTGGCGAGGGGATCGCAGCCGTCCACATCGTCCAGGACCAGCAGGCCATGGGGCTCGTAACCCTTGAGGAGGGCCGCCACATTACCGCCTGGATACTGCACTTCAGTCGGCACGCTGATGGCGTAGCCGTTGTCCTCCACCAGGAAGACCACCGGCGCCTTCAGGTTCACGGCATTGCTGATGGCCTCCCAGAATTCGCCTTCACTGCACGTCCCATCACCGGTGGTGACCAGGGCGACTTGGTCGGGGGCGGTGCCCAGCACCTCCTGCAGGCCACCCTGCTCCGCCCGCAGCACCGCTTCCGCGGCGCCCACGGCTTGCAGGAACTGGCTGCCCGTGGGGCTGGAGGTGGTGAAGATGTTGAGCCGCTGGTTCCCCCAGTGGCTGGGCATCTGCCGGCCACCACTGGCGGGATCGTCCACGGAACCCACTGAACCCAGGAACATTTCCTTGGCCGAGTAGCCCAGCCCATAGGCGAGGGCGCGGTCCCGGTAGTAGAAGAAGAACCAGTCGTGGCCAGGTTTGAACACCATGGCGGCGGCCGCCTGGATGGCCTCGTGGCCCACGCCGTTGATCTGGAAGAAGACCTTGTTCTGGCGCTTGCCCATGATCTCTTTGTCGTCGATACGGCGGGCCGCATAGATCGTGCGGAAGAGCCGGACCCGCTGCTCGCGGGTCAGGGTCGTGGCGGGCGCGGACACGTCAGAGCGGGTGGCCAAAGGCACTCCTCACAAGGGGTTCTGAGCCATTCGGGCCCCTCAATCTAGCACGGAGGCCAGCCGTCTCCAGATGACCCGTCTATGGGGGAGATTATCCGACCAATCTGGCCCCATTTGAGGCATTGATGCAGACCAGTGCAGATCAATAAGTGATGCATGGGTCAATAAATCACGCCCACGAACCTTATGGATAGAATGAGCCCTTTGCGAGTGGCCCATGCCCCAGTCCCCGTCCGCGATCCGCGCCATCCACGACCTGCCCGTGCCCGAACTGCTCTACCGGGCGGCCACGGCCCACCGGGCCCACTGGAACGCGGAAGAGATCCAGTTCTGCACGCTGGACTCCATCAAGACCGGCGCGTGCCCGGAGGACTGCGCCTACTGCCCCCAGAGCGCCCGCTACCAGACGGACCTGAAGGTGGAGCCCCTCAAGGACGTGCAGAAGGTGCTGGCCGGCGCCGCCGAGGCGAAGGCGAACGGCTCAACGCGCTACTGCATGGGCGCCGCTTGGCGCGAGGTGAAGGACGACGCCAACTTCGACGCCGTGCTCGAGATGGTGCACGGCGTCTCCGGCATGGGCATGGAGGTCTGCGTCACCCTCGGCATGCTCAACGAGGCCCAGGCCAAGCGCCTGAAGACCGCCGGCTGCCAGGTGTACAACCACAACATCGATTCCAGTCGCGACTTCTACGAGACCATCATCCACACTCGGAAGTTCGATGAGCGGCTGGAAACCATCGCCGCCGTGCGCGCCGCAGGCCTTGAAGTCTGCTCAGGCGGCATCGTGGGTATGGGCGAGACGGTGGATCAGCGCATCCATTTCCTCCAGGAGCTGACGGAGCTGGAGCCCGCGCCCGAGAGCATCCCCATCAACCAGTTCGTGGCCGTGGACGGCACGCCCCTGGCGAACGTGGATCCCCTGCCCCCGCTGGAGCTGGTGCGCATGATCGCCACGGCCCGCATCCTGTTCCCCAAGAGCCGCATCCGCCTCAGCGCCGGCCGCACGCAGATGAGCGACGAGCTGCAGGCCCTCTGCTTCTTCGCGGGCGCCAACAGCATCTTCACAGGCGAGAAGCTCCTCACCACGCCCAACCCGGGCGGCAACCACGACCACTGGCTGCTGAATGCCCTGGGCATGCGGGTGGAGGGCGCGGCCGTTAAGCTGTAGGCATCATGAAGCTCATCGAAGACCTCCACGCCGAACACGACCTCATCGAGCAGGTGCTCGGCTCCCTGCGGACCTTCGTGAAGACTCGGATTGAAGGCCAGGGCGACCCCGCCGACGGCGCCCGCTTCCTGGCCTTCTTCCGGCGCTATGCCGGAGACTTCCACCACCACAAGGAGGAGGAGGTCCTGTTCAAGGCCCTGGCGGAGCGGGCCGAGCTGCCCGCCCACCGCGGCCCCATCGCCGCCCTCACCGCGGAACACCGGCGCATGGCCGGCCTGCTGGATGGCCTGGAAGGACTGCTCGGCTCCGACCTTGCCACCGCAGAGGCCCGCCACCAGGTGGAGGCCCTGGCCGTGGACTACAGCCGCTCCCTGTGGCGGCACATCGACGCCGAGAACTCGGTGCTCTACCCCCAGAGCGAGGAGCGCCTGCGCCGCTTCCATGTGCGGGAGTTGCCCTCCCGCCCCATGACTGACGCCGAGGCCGCGGCGCGGGATGGCGCCCTCGCCTTGCTCAAGGCCTACCCGCCCCTGCACGATGCCGAGGTCCATCGCGGTGACGGCTGTGTGGCCTGCCCCTCCTTCGGCGTCACCTGCGAGGGCCTCGAGTACGAGTGGTGGACCGAGCTGGAGTGGGAAGAGGCCGAGGAGCGCCGGGACGATTGAGGGTTTCCTCGACGGCGGCGCTATAGTGGTCTCCCATCCACAGGCACCCGACAGGAGGCACGCCATGACGGATCCCACGCCCCACATCGCCCAGAAGGGCCCCTACCAGGTGGAGGTCGAAGCGGGCAAGACCTACCACTGGTGCGCCTGCGGCAACAGCAAGAAGCAGCCGTTCTGTGACGGCTCCCACAAGGGCGGCCCGTTCGTGCCCCTGGCCTACACGGCTGATGTCACGGGAACGAAGTGGTTCTGCGGCTGCAAGCAGAGCGGCACCAAGCCCATGTGCGACGGCGCCCACAAGAAGCTCTAAGAGTGTGTTTTAGAATTCGCACGGGCCGCGCTGGGAGCGCCGGGCGAGTATGGCTAGGACAGGGACCGCAGGCATGGTGGTTCCATGTCGAGGGCCCTGGACGACGCCAGGCGACGCCCGCCGCCCCAGCCCGGAGGGACGGCGGCCAGCCGCGCGCCCAGCTGCGTCACCGCGCTTGGACGATGTCCCGCATCGCCCTGCGCGCGCTTCCTTCCTGGATCACGCGGCTGGCCGCCGTCGCGGCTCGCGGGAATTCTAAAACACACTCTCAGGCAGGGCAGGAATAGGCGCTTCACGGCCCCTCGGGCACCAGCACCTGGGCCCTGAGCCCGGTGCGGATGCGTCCGTCCGGGTTCGCCACCACCACCTTCACACGGACCTTGCCTCTGGCATCCGCGCAGGGATCCACCAGGGCCACCTCCCCCACGACGGTTTCGGTACCGCTGGACTCGGTGAGAACCACCCGGACCTTCCGGCCGGGCGTGAGCGCCGCCAGGGATTCCGGACTCGCGGCGCACTGGATCAGAACCCGGCTCAGGTCCATGAGCCGGAACATCGGCTGGGCCCCTGAGACCGCCTCGCCCGCCTCGTGATAGCGGGTCACCACCACGCCATCCATGGGGGCCACGACGGTGCGGAGCCGCACCTGCTCGGCCGCCGTCTCGTACTGAAGCCGCGCCAGTTCCAGATCGATGCGCGACTCCAGGGCCCGGGCCTCCGGAATGATCTTGTCGTCGTAGAGGCGCTTGGCGCCCTTGGCCTCGAACTCCCGGCGCTCGAGTAGGGCCTTGGCCCGCTGCATCTCCAGTTCCTCCAGCTTCCCGTAGAGCTGGGCCAGCGGCTGCCCCGCCTTCACAGCCTCGCCCTCGGTCACGCGCACTTCCGTGATCCGGCTGGAGACCGGCGCACTGACTTCCACCTGGCGGAAAGGAAGCACCCGGCCTTCCAGGACCACCCCTCCCGCAGCAAGAGCCGGGCAGACCAGGAGCAGAGAGAGGAGACGAGGACGGGGGCCCATCCTCCTAGGGTACCGCATGTCCGGTGGCAGCCTCCAACAACTCGAACCAGGCCTCGCGGTGGAGGACCGTCGCCATCGCGGCCACGCCCTCCCGGATCCGCTCGATGCGGCCCGTGCCGAGCACCGGCACCATCCGGGCGGGATGGCGGGCCAACCAGGCCAGAGCCACCTGCGCCGGAGTGAGCCCCAGCGACCGGCCCAGGCGCTCGAGGACAGCCCCCAGGACCGGCGGTGCGGGACGACCCCCTCCCAAGGGCGACCAGGCCATGGGGGCCAGGCCGGCGAGGCAGGCATGGTCCAGCGTCCCATCCAGCACGGGGTCGGGATGCCAGAGGGAGGCCTCCACCTGGTGCGCGACCAGCGGATGGTTGAGG
>CAVPLE010000088.1:0-68822 GCA_963705865.1 uncultured Holophagaceae bacterium
CCGGGTCCAAAGGGAAGGCGAAGCGGCTCTTCCACAGGCGGTCGTGGATGCGGACAGCCTGGGCGGCCAGGGGCGAGTCCCGGAAGATGAGCTCGACATTGCGGGAGTCCAGGAAGTAGCTCTCCTCCCAGTTGCTGGTGCCAATCATCAGGTGCATGCCGTCCACCACCAGGTACTTGCTGTGGATGGTGCGGGCATAGGGTATGTGACCTTCCTCGGCCTCGGGGATGGAAACCACCTTCACCTCCAGGTTGGGGATCAGCGTCAGGGCCTTGAGGTGTGGGAGGGCGCGGCCGCCCAGCACCCAGTCGGACACCATCAGCCGCACGCTCACACCCCGCACCGCGGCGGCTCGAAGGGCATTGTCCAGCACAGGCCAGAACCGGTCCTGGCCCGCCACGGGCGAGTAGGTGAGCAGCTGCACCCGGACGCTCTCCTTGGCCTGGCCGATCAGTTCCACCAAGGCATCGATGGCGGGCCGGAGATCCTTCGGCCTGAGAAAGGGCGGACTGGCCACCAGCTCTACGTCAGGCCGGAGGACCGGCGTGGGTCGGCCCGGAAGGCTTGGCAGCTTGCCACTTCCAGCGAAGGCCCAGTCGATGGCGAACAGCTCTGCCAGCCGGACGACGATCCGTGGATCCGTGGTTCGCACCCCCAGTTCGTGAATCTGCTCCAGGGCCCGCCAGTCGAAATTCTGGCTGCCCAAGACCGCCTCCCGTCCGTCTACCAGGAAGTACTTGGCGTGGAGGATGCCCTTCGAGACCGCCGAGAGATCGAAGCTCCGCACCTCGGCACCGGGAATGCGCCGGAGCCGGGCCACGGAGGCCGGATCCTGGTCCAGCATCTTCGCCGAGAGGAGGAAACGGACCTTCACCTCGCGGGCCCCGGCCTGCTCCAGTGCCTTCAGCACGGGCTCCAGGGCGCTGCCGGGCCGATTGGTGACATAGAATTCCGCGGCGTCCACGCTCACCTTCGCGCCACGGATCATGTCCACCCAGACATCCTTGGCGAATGACACGGAGGGATCAGCCAGGCCCGTCTCGGCAGGAACGGACTGCACCAGAGACGTGGTGGGAACCTGGGGCTGGGTTCCAGCCTGTGCCCGCACGGACTGCGAGAAGCCGAGCGCCAGGGAAGCGATGAGGGTCATCTGCAGGGAACGTGGGGTCATGGCGGCGTCGCTCCAGGTGCGAGGATACTCCGTTGACGAGTTCGTCGTCGGTCTGGTGAGGTGAAGGGGTGGAGACCAAGACCGAATACCGCACCCATCTCAAAGCCCGCCGGGACGCCTTGCCCGCGGACTCCCGTGCGGCCTGGTCCACCGCCATCGGCACCCATCTCGACGGCCTCTGCCGCGACCGGCGCTATCGGCGCATCGGCGCCTTCTGGCCCTTCGGCTCGGAGGTCGATCTGCGACCGGCGGTCACGGCCCACCCAGACTGGCTCTGGTTCTTCCCATGCGTGGCCTCCACCCAGCCACCGCGCCTCGTCTGGGGCTCAGAACCTCTGGAGAAGGGCCACTGGGGCCTCCTGGAACCAGCCCTGGCCCAGCACTTCCTCCCGCCCGTTCAACTGCTGCTGGTGCCTGGTCTAGCCTTCGACGACGCGGGCTACCGCATGGGCTACGGTCGCGGCTTCTACGACGCCCTCCTGGCGAAGCTGCCAGAGGAAATCCTCACCGTGGGCGTGGGTTTCGAATCCCAGATGCACCTGCCTGTCCCCATCGAGCCCCACGATTGGCCAGTCCAGGCCCTTCTGAGTGAGCGCGGGCTGCGGCAGGTGGGGTAGGAGTGGAGGCTGGAGGAAAGGATTCCTGAGGCGGCCTTCGGCCGCAGCTTTTATTCCTTTGGGATCGGCCCTCCGGTGGGTCGGCCGGTACCAACTCCAAAAACAGATGCGGCGCAAAGCGCCGCGTCAGAAAGCAGTACCTCCAGCCTCCAGTCTCCAGTCTCCAGTCTCCAGTCTCCAGTCTCCAGCCTCCAGCCTCCAGCCTGAACGCTCGCTACCCCAGCCGCAGAATGCTCGACCCATCCGCATAGCCTTCCGTCGGCGTCTCACGGATCTTCTGCAGCACCTGCACCAGGGTCTGGATGCGATCGACCATCTCCCCGATCTTGGCCAACTTGGCCTCCTCCGGATACTTTCGCTGCAGCATTTCCACCTGCATGGAGATGACCGCCAGCGGGTTGTTGATCTCGTGTTTGAGGGTTCCGGCCATCTGCCGGAAAGACTCCAGGCGCTCAGCCGCCAGGGCCCGCTGCCGGAGTTCCGTGTGGCCACGCAGCACGCGGAGGCGGTGGTACAGCGCCTCCCAACGGAAACCCTCGGCCAGCCAGTCCGTGGCCCCAGCCTCGATGAGCTGCGGGGTGTCGTCCTCTGTGCAACGGACCACCAGGATGGGGGTGGTGGTAAAGGAAGGATGGTGCCGGTAGGCACGGATGGTGCCTTGCGGATCCCTGGCATCCTTGGCATCAATCACCAGGAACCGGTACTTGGGCAGGGGTGGCGGTGGGGGCACGGGCTCCAGGGAATCGAGCGACAAGTCTCCCGCTTCAGCTACAGTCTGGAAAAGCCCCAGCAGGTCCAGATCCTCACTGACCAGCCCCAGCAAGGGGCGCGCGGGCTCTTCGGGCATGGCTTCGGGCCCTTCAAGCAGGAACACATCCAGGGCCTGATCCACCCAGCGCCATCGGACCCCAGCCTCCTGCAAGGTCCGCTGAGTCCAGGCATCTGGGGCGGGACCTCGCAGCCCCGTGGGAAGGTCGAGCCGGAGTACCTGGAACCCACGCTCGTGACCCCATCGGATGGACGCTTCCGCGCCTGGGGACAGCTGCATGATCAAGGGTTCGACAAGGCCATCCAGGGCCTGCTGGAGCGGGCCGCCGAGGCACCAGATGGCTCCCTGGGGAGGGACGGGCAGCCGCAACCTGGCGTGACGGAGGGCCAAGAGGGCGTCCCAGCGTCTGGTCAGGTCCACCTGCAGGGCTGCCAGCAGAAGGGGATGCCCGGTCACCGGCGCGGCATCGAGGTGGGTTCCACGCTGTCCTTCTTCGAGAAGGGTGGACAGATGCTCCAATTGGAACCGGATGGCCCCACCCGCCGCCTCCGGCAGTTCCTGGGCCCACCCCTGGATGCGGCGGAGGGAAGCGCCCATGGCCGCGAGCCGTTCACCGCGGCGTTCCGTGTCACGCTGCACCTCGTTCCGAAGGCGCAGAAGCTCGCTCTGCTGTTCCGCCTGGCCAAGGGCGCGGCGTTGGAGCCGGGCTTGGCGGAGAACCAGGGAGCCACGGCGCACGTAGGCCTGGAGCGTCGCCAGGTCGAGCCGGCTGAAAGGTCGATCTTCCGCATCGCGCTCCAAGTACAGGGCGCCCACCAGGCCGCCCTCCTCTGCCAGGGGAGCGCATACCAACGGGCCGCGCGTCTGCTCCGGTCGGCCCGCTCCCTCGAACCGGGGATCCACCTGGGGCTGGTTGGAAAGGATCGCCGTATGTTCCCCGGTGGCGTAGTCGAGCACGGCTGGTGATGGACCGGATTCCTTCCCGACTTCTCCCACCCGATGGGTGGTGCGCCAGCCACCCTGCTCCATCCGCACGGCAAAGAAGCCGCGATCCCCCGCCATCAGGCGCAAGGACTCCTCCAGGAGGGACCTTTCCAGGGCGTCCGAGTCCGCTTCTCCCAGAAGCTTTTCGGTGGCGCTATAAAGCTGTTTCAGTTCCGGAAGGAAGGTCTGACCAGGGTGGGCCCGCATCTCATCAAAGAAATCCCCCACCCGTTCCACGAAGGTGGCTCCGTCGAGCCCCGGGAAGCCCTCTGTAAAGGTCAAACGCCAGGTGCCCAACACCAACTCGTCCCCGTCCTGCAGGGGGTGACCCTGCGAAGAGTTCACGGGAAGCCCGTTCAACGTCGAGCCATCGGCCGATTGCAGATCCTTCACCCGCCACACGCCCCCGCTCCGGGAAAGGGCGGCGTGGATGGGTGACACGGTACCAAGGGCCGGTTGTGCCACGGCGCAGGCTGCGGGGTCGCGGCCGAGCAGACATGGGTCCTCCACCACGGCATGCCGGAAGGGCTGGTTCCCCTCCATCCATGACAGGTAGGGCATCGGAACTCCTTTCCCCGACTCCTCGGAACGGGCCGCCCCGGGCTTGAATCAGCCGGGCAGGGGATACCGTGTGTCGTGGGTGCGACTGGGCCGGAAGAACAGCATGGTGTGGCCGATCGTCCAGACATGCTCAAGGCCCGGCACGGCGGAACAGAGGGCTGCGGAAGCTGTATCCTCGCTCTCGAAGCTGTTCTGGTTGATCTTGAGCTTCACGAGTTCGAGGCTATCCACCATCACATCGAGTTCCACGGCCTGGGCGGGAGTCACCCCCCCCTTGCCCACGTGCATGACCGGCTTCAGCTTGTGAGCCTGGGCCTTGAGGAACTGGCGCTGTTTCGAGGTCAACATCGGATCTCCTGCCTTCCAGTCTATCCTCGATGGCGAGGTGTCTTATGGTCCGCGCCCTGCTGTTATCCCTCGCCACCCTGGTCTGCCTGGCCGCCCCGCCCCGCACGATGCGGGTGGACTACGGGCACACGGGAGACGCCGCCGCGGAACGGTTCGGCTTGGACCGGGTGGTGCTGGAGCCGTTGCCCTGGCCCGGGGACCTCGCCAAGGCCGTGGATACCAGCAACCTTGGGAAGTACTCCTTCGAAGTCGCGGACAAGGCCACCGGGAAGCTGCTCTATTCCCGTGGCTTCGCCAGCATCTATGGCGAGTGGGAAACCACGGACGAGGCGAAAGCCCTGAGCCGGACGTTCTCCGAATCCCTGCGCTTCCCCCAGCCGGATGCGCCCGTGCGCATCCAGGTGAGGAAGCGCGACGAACGGAACGCCTTCAAGACCCTGTGGACCTTCGACCTCGATCCCAAGGATCCCCTCATCGAGCGTGCCCCGGCGCCGGAGGCGGGCGCCCTCCTCTCCCTCCAGAAGGCCGGAGATCCGACGGACAAAGTGGACTTCCTGATCCTGGGCGACGGCTATGCCGCCGCCGAGCGGGGCAAGTTCGAGGTCCAGGCCCGCAAGGTGATGGAACTGCTCTTCGAACAGACCCCCTTCAAGGAGCATCGGAAGGATTTCAACGTGTGGGCCCTCTGCCCTGAATCCAAGGAGAGCGGCATTTCCCGGCCCTCCACGGGCGTCCACAAGCGCACGCCCCTGGGCGCCACCTACGACGCCTTCGGTAGCGAGCGCTATGTGCTCACCTTCGACAACCGCGCCTTCCGCGACATCGCGGCCCAGGCTCCCTATGAGTTCGTGGAAATCCTGGTGAACGCCGAGACCTACGGTGGCGGCGGCATCCACAACCTCTACAGCACGGCTTCCGCGGGGAACAGCACCATCGGCTACCTCTTCGTCCATGAGTTCGGCCATCATTTCGCGGGGCTGGCGGACGAGTACTACACCTCGGATGTGGCCGTCACCAACAGCCCTGCTCGCCCCGAACCCTGGGAGCCCAATGCCACGGCGGATCCGAAGCATCCGAAATGGGCGAATCTGCTTACCCCCAGCGTGCCCCTGCCCACCCCCTGGAAGAAGGACGAATTCGAGGCCCACAGCCACGCCTACCAGAAGGAGCGTCGGGCCATCCGTGCCGCCAACAAGCCCGAGGCCGAGATGGACGCCCTCTTCGCCCGGGAGAAGGTCTACGAGACGAAGCTGCTGGACACCAACGCCCACAGCGGCAAGGTCGGCGCCTTCGAAGGCGCCAACTACGAGACCAAGGGCTATTTCCGCAGCCAGGAGGACTGCCTCATGTTCACCCGGGATGACGTGGGCTTCTGCGCCGCCTGTCGAGCCGGCATCGAGAAGGTGATCCGGCAATACGCGAAGTAGTCAGATTCCCGGCCCCGTCGCTGGTACGCCTGTCACATCCAGCAGCCGCTCGCGTCGGGCACGAAGAATGCGGTCGCGTAATTCCGCCGCATCCTCGAACTTCATGTGGGAGGCCAGCTCCTTCATGCGCTTCTCGAGCTTGGCGACCTCGCGCTCGAAGGCCTTGTCCTCCAGGTAGAGCAGCGGCTCTTCGGCGGCCTGTTCTTCCTTGGTGACGTTGATGAACTCCCGGGCCAGGGCTTCGCCCATGACGTCGTCCAGATTGCGCTTCACGGTCTCGGGGGTGATGCCGAACTCGGCATTGTGGGCCAGCTGCTTGTTGCGCCGCCGTTCGGTTTCGCCGATGGCCTGTCTCATCGACCCCGTCATCACATCCGCGTAGAGGATGGCCCGGCCGTTCACATGGCGGGCGGCGCGGCCGATGGTCTGGATGAGGCTGCGGTTGTTGCGGAGGAAGCCTTCCTTGTCCGCGTCCAGGATGGCTACCAGACTCACTTCCGGCAGGTCCAGCCCCTCCCGCAGCAGGTTGATGCCCACCAGCACGTCGAACACGCCTCGGCGGAGATTCTTCAGCAATTCCACCCGCTCCAAGGTGTCAATCTCGCTGTGGAGGTACTCGGCCTTGACGCCCAGTTCCTGGTAGTAGGCCGTGAGCTGTTCCGCCAGCTTCTTGGTGAGCACCGTCACCAGCACCCGCTCGTCCCGGGCCACGGTCTTGCGGATCTCCTCCAGCAGGTCATCCACCTGGGTGCCCACAGGCCGCACCTCGACCATGGGATCCACGAGGCCCGTGGGCCGCACCACCTGCTCCACGAAGGCGCCCCCGCTCTGCTGCAGCTCGTAGTCGCCGGGGGTGGCGGAGACGTAGACCACTTGTTTCACCCGGCTCTCAAATTCTTCGAATTTGAGAGGACGGTTATCGAGTGCGGAAGGCAGGCGGAAACCGTAGTCCACGAGCGTGGTCTTGCGGGAGCGGTCGCCGTTGTACATGCCGTGGAGCTGGCCGGTGGCCACATGGCTCTCGTCCATGAAGACGATGAAATCCTCGGGGAAGTAGTCCAGCAGGGTGTGGGGCGGCTGGCCGGGCTGGCGGCCGTCCAGGAAGCGGCTGTAGTTCTCGATGCCGCCGCAGTGGCCCATCTCCTTCATCATCTCCACGTCGTAGATCACGCGCTGGTGGAGACGCTGCAGCTCCACGATCTTGCCCCCGGCGCGGAACTCGTTCTCCCGATCCTCCAACTCGACCTTGATGTCGCGGATGGCGGTCTTGAGCTTGTCCTCGGGGGTCACGTAGTGGGTCTTGGGCCAGATGGTGAGCTCGTCCAGCTTCTCGATGACCACGCCGCGCAGGGGATCGATCTTCGACAGGCGCTCCACCTCGTCGCCCCAGAGCTCGATGCGATAGGCCACGTCTTCGTAGGCCGGGTAGACCTCCACCACGTCGCCCCGCACGCGGAAGATGCCAGGCTCGAAGCTCAGGTGGTTGCGCTGGTACTGGATGGCCACCAAGTCCCGCAGGAGCATGGCCCGATCGATGGACTGACCCGTCTTGAGTGTCACCGAAAGGTTCAGGTACGAGCTGGGATCGCCCAGGCCGTAGATGCAGCTCACGGAGGCCACCACGATGGTGTCGCGGCGCTCCAGCAGGCAGCGGGTGGCGCTGAGGCGCAGCTTCTCCAGCTCCTCGTTGATCTTCGCGTCCTTGTCGATGAACAGGTCCCGCTCGGGCACATAGGCTTCAGGCTGGTAGTAATCGTAGTAGCTGACGAAGTACTCGACGGCGTTTTCGGGGAAGAACTGCTTGAACTCGCTGAAGAGCTGCGCGGCCAGGGTCTTGTTGGGCGCGAAGATGAGCGCCGGCCGCCCCGCCCGGGCGATGGTCGAGGCCATGGTGTAGGTCTTCCCCGACCCCGTCACCCCCAGCAGCGTCTGAGCGCGATCCCCGCGCTCCAGCCCCGCCACCAGCTGCGCGATGGCCTCCGGCTGATCCCCGGCGGGGGAGTAAGGCGACACGAGCTTGAAGGGGATTGCCTTGGCCATAGATCCAAAAGCAAACCACCAAAATCTCTTTTCGTCTCCCGTATCGATGAAATCGATACCGAGAAGGCACCAAGACACCAAGTTCCTTTTGGATCGCGCATCACCGCAGGCGATACCAGAAAAATGGCTTAATTGGCGCCCTGAAGCTCAGTGGGCGCTAACTGTGGGGACCAAAACCTAAAGTTGAAACCGCAGATGCCGCAGATGCCGCAGATAGCGCAGATGGGAAACCGTGAAGGATTCTTCATCCCTTATCTGCGTGAATCTGCGACATCTGCGGTTAAAGGTCCTTCCGGAAAAGCTAGACCTTCCGCAGGATCAGGCACCCGTTGGTGCCGCCGAAGCCGAAGCCGTTGTTCATGACGTATTCGGAATCCAGGGTGCCGGCCACGTTGGCGGTCACGTCCAGATCACACTCGGGATCCTGGTTATCCACGTTGATGGTGGGGGGGATCTTCCCGGTCTTGACCGCCATGGCGGCCACGATGGTCTCCAAGCCGCCGGCGGCACCCAGCAGGTGCCCGTGCATGGACTTGGTGCTGCTCACCTTGATCTTCTTCGCGTGATCCCCGAAAACCTTCTGGATGGCCACGCACTCCAGCTTGTCGCCCACGGGCGTGCTGGTGCCGTGCATGTTCACGTAGCCCACCTCCTCGGGCGCGATATCCGCGTCCTTGATGGCGGCGCGCATGACGCGCTGGCCACCCTCGCCTTCAGGGGCGGGGGTGGTGATGTGGTTGGCATCGCCACTCATGCCGTAGCCGGCGACCTCGGCGTAGATCTTGGCGCCGCGGGCCTTGGCCAATTCGTACTCCTCGAGGATGACGATGCCGGCCCCCTCGCCCATGACGAAGCCGTCGCGATCCACGTCGAAGGGACGGGAGGCTCGTTCGGGCTCGTCGTTGCGAGTGCTGAGAGCCCGCATGGCGGCGAAGCCACCCACGCCCAACTGGTTGACGACGGAATCGCTGCCGCCGGCCATCATGCGGTCGGCGTAGCCGAAGGCGATGAGACGGGCCGCGTCACCGATGGCATGGGCGCCCGTGGCGCAGGCCGTGGCCACCGCGCTGTTGGGCCCCTGGAGGCCGTACTTGATGCTGGCCTGGCCGCTGGCCATGTTCACGATGAGGCTGGGGATGAAGAAGGGGCTGGTGCGCCGGGGGCCGCGGTAGCCATTGGCCTCGTCCCAGATGGTGCTCAGGCCGCCGATGCCGCTGCCGATGTACGCGCCGAACACTTCCCGCTCGGCCTTGGTGAGCTGCACCTGATCAAAGCCCGCGTCCACCCAGGCCTCGTGGGCGGCGCCCAGGGCGTACTGGATGAAGATGTCCATCTTCTTCTGTTCTTTTTTGTCGATGAACAGATCGGGGCTGAAACCCTTCACCTGTCCGGCGATCTTGCAGGCGAAGTCGGTGACATCAAAGCGGTCGATGGTGCTGATGCCGCTCTTCCCCGCCAGCAGGTTGTTCCAGGTTTCAGGCAAGGTGAGGCCGCAGGGGTTGATGGTCCCCATGCCGGTGATGACGACGCGGCGGCGCTGGACGGTCCTGGTCATGGTTTCACCTCGTAGAACGGGAAAACAAACGTGCCGCAGGGCCGTGTGGGGCGCTGCGGCACGTCACGATCCCTCTGGATCAAGCCTTCGCGTGCTTCTCGATGTAGGCGATGGCATCGCCCACCGTGCGGATCTTCTCCTGCTCGCTCTCGGGGATCTCGAGGCTGAAGGCCTCTTCGATGGCCATGATGATCTCGACGGTGTCGAGGCTGTCAGCGCCGAGGTCGTCGACGAAATGGCTGGACTCGGAGATGGAATCTTCGGGCTTGGCCAGCTGCTCAGCAATGATCGCAATGACCTTCTTACGCACATCAGCCATCGTGGGCTCCTCCAAACGAACCTGGAAACCCTAACATACCCCCAGCCCGATGTCCAAACCCCACGGTAAAGGTGGTCGCCCCCAGGCCCCGCAACAGTAACGATTGCGCTGATACCCAGGCCGTGGAGGATGATCCCATGCCCCGTCCCAAGACCATCGAGGAACCTGAGCACGGCTGGCCCCTCGGGTGGGCCGCCAGCCTCAGGGAATTCCGCACGTTCGTGACGGTGGAGCGAGGTTTATCGCCCCACACGGCCGCAGGCTACCTCTCCGACCTGAACCACCTCGCCGTCTGGGCCTGTGGTCGCGAGCTCCCTGCCACCGACCTCACCCGGGATCACCTCACGGCCTTTCTCGTGGCCCAGCAATCCGAGGGCAAGGCCCCCCGCAGCCTGGCCCGGCTGAGTTCGAGCCTGCGGGCCTTCCTGTCCTTCCTGCGCATGGAAGGTGGCGGCGGGGCGGGGCCTGAGGCCGTGGTGAAACCGCCCCGCCCGCCCCGCATCCTGCCCCGCACCTTGGGTGAAAGCCAGGTAGAGGCCCTGCTCGACGCCCCGGACACGGCCACGCCGCTGGGCGTGCGGGATCGCGCCTGGCTGGAGCTGCTCTACGCCTCGGGCCTCCGCGTCACCGAGCTGGCCGAGCTGCCGGCCTTGTCGGTGTTCCTGGATGAAGGCTTCCTCAAGGTCATGGGCAAGGGGCGCAAGGAACGGCTGATTCCTTTCGGCCAGGGCGCTGAAACCTGGATCCGCGCCTGGCTGGCCCTGCGGCCCGGGTTCAAGCCGAAGGGCGGCGAACTCTTCGTGGGCCAGCGCGGCGAGGGCCTCACGCGACAGCATCTCTGGCGCCTGCTGAAGGTCTACGCACGCCTGGCGGGCCTCCGTCCCGAGGCCGTGAGCCCCCATGTGCTGCGGCACGCGTTCGCCACCCACCTGCTGGACCACGGCGCCGACCTGCGCTCGGTCCAGGCCATGCTCGGCCACGCCGACATCAGCACGACCCAGATCTATACCCATGTCCATCAGACCCGGCTCCGCGCTCTCTATGACCAGATGCATCCCCGCAGCCAGAGCTGACAGCTCCTTCACAACTGAGTCAGAAGGACCCCTCCGAGCACCAGGACCGCGCCCACCGCGAAAGCCGGGGTGATGGCCTGGCCATAGAAGATCCAGGCCAGGATGGCGGTGGCCACAGGCTGGCCGTTGGTGGTGATGGCCACGCGACTCGGCTCCTTCGTGGAGAGAGCGTGAAACCAGAGCAGGTAGGACGCCACGCTGGTCATCAGGCCGAGGTAGACCAGGCCCACCCAGGCCATGGGTGGGACCGTGGCCACCACCAGCTTCGGGAGGCCCAGGGCGCCCAAGGGCGCGAAGATGGCGAGGCCGAAGAGGATGGAAAGCGTGGTGGCGCGCTGGGCTCCATGTTTCTGGACCAGGGGCCGACTCATGACTGTGTAGCCAGGTGGGTGTGAGCGCATAGAGCAGCGCCGCATGCGATGGCAACGTGAAGGCCAGTCCGCTGAGGAAGGCCGGCTGGTTCAAGGTCACCCCCAGGAACCCAGCCAGGAGGTAGGTCCGCCATTCCGCGCGGGCGACGGTCCACAGCTCCAGATGCCGCAACCGCGCCAGAATCAGGAACCCGGCCCCGGCGATGAGAAAACGCAGCAGGCCCAAGGCCAAGGTCGGGATCGCATCGGCGGCGGTCTTCCCGAGCAGGAAGGTCCCCGCGGAGATGAAGGTGTGGAGCCCCATGACGACGGCGAAGCGGAGATTGCGATGGCCCATCCTTCCAGCATGGCCGCAAGGGGCGGAGGTGGCTGCCACCGAAATGGGCATGGACCAGCTGTGGTGGTATGGGCGATGATGAGCCAGGAGCCACAGACCCATGGCCGTGACCAAAGCCCCCCGCAAGAAGCCCACCAGCACAACTCCCGAAGTGGAGAAACCCGCCACCAAGGCCAAGTCCGCCCCCGCGAAGAAGGCGACCCCCAAGAAGGTCGAGACCGCGGAACCCGAGGCCAAGCCAGCCCTCAAGGCGCCCGCGAAAACCAAGGCCTCCAAGATCGCTGAAGCCGCTCCGGAAACCCCGGTGGCCCTCACCCCTGCCGCCCCGACTCCGAAGCCCACCGTGCGGAAGGCCACGCCACCTTCCACCCTGCCACCCCTGGTGGAGGCTCTCCTCGCTGCGATCCGCGAAGGCCGTCCTGTCGAGTTCATCTTCGCCGACGCCGATGCCAACGCCCCCCGCACCTTCGAGCCCCGGCAGCTGACCTTCGACGCCCTGGCCCAGGCCTGGTACGTCTGGGGCTGGGACCGGCGCTACAACGCCGAGCGCCACCACCGGGTGGACCTCCTGGCCGAGGTGAACGACGTGGAGGGCGTGGGCCGCGCGGCCCAGGGGCCCTATGCCGAGGGCACCCCTGCCAACCAGATCGGCGGTTGGCTGGGCGGTGAGCCCATTCCCGTGAAGGCCACCCTGCTCAAGCAGTGGGTCTTCGCCGTGAAGCAGGCGCCCCCGGCCTTCCCCCACTTCAAGCTCGAGGAACAGGGTGACGGTCAGGCGCTTGTGACTTTCACGGCCACGGACCTTCGCGCCATCGCCCGCTGGGCCATGCAGTTCGGTGACGGCATCCAGGTGCTGGAGCCCGCCCGGCTGGTGGACCGCATCAAGCAGGTGGGCGCCGTGTGGGCCGGCCGCGAGCGCCAGGCCGCCCTCCCGACGCCGAAGCCCGTGCCCCGGCCGGACCAGGAACCCCGCCGGCACGAGCCCGAATCACGCCGGCATGAGCCTCGGCATCATGCGGAGGCGAAGCCCGAAACCCGACCCGAGTCCAAGCCCCACCGCGAACCCCGTCCCGAGCGCGAGCGAGAGCGCGAGGACGCGCCGAAGGGAAAGGCCGGCAAGGTGGAGACCATCCATTTCGATCGGCTCTAGCGTTAGTTCTCCAGCCTCGATCGTTAGTTCTCCAGCCTCCAACCTCGCTTGCCGGGCCAGAAGCCGTAGGCCTGCCCCAGCACGTTGAAGGACACACCCCGGAGCCGAGTGTCCGCGAGCACCCGCACCAGGATGTAGTTGAGGGGAATCACGGGCTTGTCCCGCCAGATGATCTCCGAGAGTTTCAAGTAGATCTTCCGACGGGACACCCGGTCCAGTGTGTAACGCCCCTCTTCGAACAGCCGGTCCACCTCCGGATTCAAGTAGCTGCTTACATTCGCCTTGGTGCGGTAGCCCTCCTTGGTGAACAAAGGAGCGTCGACGTCGGGATCCAGGGAGGTCGTCCAGCCGTAGGACCAGATGTCCCCGTCATGATTGGTGGATTTCTCTGTGAGGGCCTCGAAGGGCAACCGGCGGACGTCAATGCGCATGCCCACCTTCGCTGCCTGTTCCGAAAGCAGGCGGGCCGTGCTTCGGCTGATGGCAGTGTTCTGCTCGTAGGCCACCAGGGACAAGGGGCGGCCTTTGTCGTCATGGCGGAGGCCATCTGGGCCCATCCGCCATCCAGCGGCATCCAGTATCGCCTCGGCCCGCCCGATCTGGGGCAAGGGTCGCGGAGAATCATCGTGGGCCCAGTTCTCCGGTGGCCAGAACGCTGAGGCCAACCGGGCCGGGAAAAAGCGCCGCGCCCGCGCCATTTCCTTCCAGGGCACCAGTTCCGCCAGGGCCTGGCGCAAGGCGATATCACCCAGCAAGCTCAGCTTGGGATCACAGTTGAGGAAAAACGCCCCGAAGGCCGCCTGGGGCACCGAGTAGGCCTGGAGATGCCCCTCGCCTCGGGCGCCCTTCCGGACGAGGTAGTGCGGCAGGCCCCCCACCAGAGCGTAGTGGTAACGGTGGTCCAGGAGGGCCTGGACCAGGTTCTTCTCGCCCGTGGAATCCGAGAATTCAAACGCAGGCCAGGTGCCAGGATGGGCTCCCTTGTACCCGGGCCAGAACTCCAGCCTTAAATGGGTCGTGGTCGCCCGGCCGACGATCCGGTAGGGACCCGAGCCTACGGGCTGGAAGTTCACCGGATCCGCCAGGGGATTCGGGCCAACCTGGTAATGGCGGCGGGGCACGGGAATGAAGTTGTAGAGATCGGAGAGCAGTGTCCCCCGCGGCCGCGCCAAGTGGATCCGCACCCGCAGGGGCCCCTCGGCCACCAGGCTGTCCAGCGAGGCCACGCCGCCGACGGTGTCGGCGACGGCCCTGACCTGGGGAAGCCTCAGAGCCCGCCAGGTGAAGACCAGATCCTCAGCCTCGACGGGCGTGCCATCGTGCCAGGTCATGCCAGGGCGAAGATCGAGGACGACCTCCCGTCCACCCTTGAGGACCGTCCAGCCTTGCAATAACCCCGGGATGAAGTTGCCTTGGGTGTCCATGGTCACCAGGCGGTCGAAGACGAGATCCACCGCCTCCCCGTCCGTATCTCGAGTCATGAGCAGGGGGTTCAGCGTGGTCCAGCCGTCCACCGCCACCCGGATGGGTTCCACGGCGCCTAGGCCGCAGGAGAGGCAGGTCATCAGGATGAGGGAGCGCCAAGGCATGGTGTCCCCTCATCGGCGGGCCGGTCGGGGGCCTGAAATCCGGTGAACCTCAGGGCTGCTTAGGGGCGGACTCCACCAGTTCCACCAGGGCCTCGGCCATGCGTTGCCCCGCCCGCGGCGGGTTCTCCACCACCGCCCCCACCAACGTCTGCACACCCCCCGGCTGGGTGGCGAACAAGAAGAAGGTCGGGACACGGACCACCGCCTGGGGGGCGCAGCCCTTGGGCCACGCGGCCTCGGCGAGCTGTTTATCCCGGTCGACACCCAGAAAGTGAACCTCGATGAATGGGTTGGGGTCCGCCTCCAGGGCCAGCAAGTCCGGAAGCTGATACTGGCTGTCACCGCACCAGGACCCGAAGACCGCCACCAACGTCAATGGGCGGTTCACGGCCTTCCAGCGGGCCTTCAGCCCTGAAGGCAGCGGGCTCCCAGCCAAGTTGTCCCGGAAGACCGCCCGGTGGGCCAGGATGGCCTTCGCGGTCGTTTCACCCAGGAGTAGGGGCTGGTGGTCGCGAGCATCGAGGCGTGGCTCAGCGGGAAGGGTTCCGGGGGACTGGGGGAGGGTGACGGGGGGCTGGGCCGCCAAACCCAGGGTTCCGAAGGCCAGAAGGACAGCTTTCATGGGGGTCTCCGGGTTCCAGTCTAGCCACGTGATAAACTTGACTCATTCACTCAGGAATACTAGCCTGGAACCTGGAGTCATTCTCGTGAAGATCTCGGCCCGAGGCAGGTACAGCATGCAGGCCCTCTTTGACCTGGCCCATCACAGCCATGGCCAGCCGGTGCCCTTGCATGTCATCGCCGAGCGCCAGAAGCTCTCCCTGCCCTTTCTCGAACAGATCTTCAACAAATTGAAAAAAGCCGGTGTCGTCGCCAGCGTGCGCGGCCCCAAAGGCGGCTACATCCTCACGCGGCCTTGCAACCAGGTGAGCGTGGGCGAGGTGCTTCGCCTCACGGACAGCAGCTTCTACGCTGTGGCCAAGGAGGATCCCAAGGCCGCGAACTTGGCCCTGATGGCCGATGAGCGCATGAGCCTCATGCTCTGGAACCGGTTGTCCGACCACATCTCCGCCTTCATGGAGAAGGTGACCTTCGCGGACCTCTGCTCCGAAACCTCCAGCAACACCTGTCCCGACTGCACCTGCCCCGAGTACGTGAAGGATGTGCAAGGCCAGCTCGTCCGCGGCGAACGCAAAGCCTGCGGCGTGATGTAGGGCCGTGAGCAATCCCTGCGCCCTTCCCAGCTTGGCCCTGCCGCCCACCGAGGCTGACCTCAAGACCCTGCCCCGGCTGGAGAAGAAGCTCGCCCGTCGCGTGGGTGAGACCAACGCCGCCTACCGGCTGATCGAAGAGGGCGACCGCATCCTGGTGGCCGTGAGCGGTGGCAAGGACTCCTGGGCCCTGCTTGACGTGCTGGAGCGGCTGCGGAAGCGGGCCCCCGTGACCTTCACAGTTGAGGCTGTCACCGTCGATCCCGGCTTCCCGCAGTTCAACCCAGACCCCATCGCCGAGACCTGCGAACGCCTGGGCGTGCCGCACCACATCATCCCGGCCCCCATCGACAAGATGGTGCGCAGCAAGCCCGAGGAGCTGCCCTGCATCATCTGCTCGCGGCTGCGGCGCGGCGTGCTCTACTCCTTCGCCAAGCAGCACGGTTTCTCCAAGATCGCCCTGGGCCACCACCTGGACGACCTGCTGGAAACGCTGCTCATCAACCTTTTCTTCGAGGGCCGGCTCAGCACCATGCCCCTGCGTCTGGTGAGCGACGATGGTGCCAACACCGTCATCCGCCCTCTGGGCACCTGCGAGGAGAAGGACCTGCAGCGCTACGCCTGGCTCCGGGGCTTTCCCATCGTACCCTGCGGCTGCCCCCTCTGCGGCTGCTCCAGCCTGGAAAGCCGCCGCAAGCAGGTGAAGGAGCTCATCGCCGCCATGGAGCCCAGCATCCCCCGCCTCAAGGCCTCCATGCTCGGCGCCATGGGCAATGTGAAGCTGAGCCACCTGCTGGACCTGAACCTCGGGGCCCTCAGCGCCAGGGGCGTGGACGAGGCCGTGGAGCGGCTGGGGTAGAAAAGATCTCCACGAAGGACACGAAGAGAAATCAAGGACACGAAAGTTCTCCCTTCGTGCCCTTCGAGTCTTGCTTCGTGTCCTTCGTGGAGATCCTTGATCCTTCAGTCCAAGCTCAGCCACAGCCCCTTGAGGTAGAACCCCTCGGGATGGTTCAGCGAGTAGGGGTGGTCGGCGGGCTGGCCGAGGTGCGCCAATATGCGCGCTTCGCGACCGGCTTCGAGCAGGGCGGTCCACACGGCCTCCTGGAACCGCGTGCGGTCCAGGTGCTGGCTGCAGGAAAAGACCCAGAGCATGCCACCGGGCGCCGTGGCGCGGGCTCCAAGGCGGAAGACGTCCTTGTAGGCCTTGAAGGCCTTGTCCACGTCCTTGCGTTGCTTGGCGAAGGCCGGCGGGTCCACGATGACGCGGTCCCAGCTGCCGGGCTCCAGCTGGCGCATCAGCTCAAAGGCGTCGCCCTCCATGCGGACGTGGGCCGCTGGGTCCAGGCCGTTGGCGACCCAGTCGCGCTCCGCCTGGTCCAGGGCCGGGGCGCTGATGTCCAGGGTGGCCACCTGCGAAGCGCCACCAAGGCCGGCGTGGATGCTGAAACCGCCGGTGTAGCCGAAGGTGTTGAGCACACGGCAGCCCTCGGCGTGGGCGCCCACCTGCAGTCGGTGGGCCCGCTGGTCCAGGAAGAAGCCGGTCTTCTGACCCCGGAGCAGGTCCACGCCGAGCCGCGCCGCACCCTCCTGCACTGTCACGGGCCCTGCGAGACTGCCTTTGAGCAGGCGGTTCACGGGATCGAGCCCCTCCTCCCGACGGCCGGACTGGCTGCGCTCCACGAAGGCGACGATGCCTTCACGCTTCCCGAGCTCGAAGAGGATGGGCCACCACACGTCGCGCAGCGTCTCCAGCCCGGCCGTGCCCACCTGGAGCACCAGGGCCTGGGCGTAGCGGTCCACCACCAGGCCCGGCAGACCGTCGCCCTCGCCAAAGATCCAGCGACAGCCCCCTTCGGGATTCCACAGACCCAGGGCCTTCCGCAGAGCCAAGGCCGATTCAAACCGCGAGCGGAAGAAGGCCTCGTCCAGGGGCGCGTCCTCGAAGCGGAAGATCCTCGCCGCCAGCGGGCTCGCCGGGCTCGCCGTGCCCACAGCCAGTACCTGGCCGGAATCATCCGCAAGGCGCACCAGGGTCGATTCCGAGGGCTGGGCCAGGGCCCCAGAGAACACCCAGGGATGGCGTTTGGAGAGCATGGTCTCCTTGCCAGGCTTCAGACGGAGCAAGGGGTAGGGCCAGCGGGGCGTGTGCATGGGTCCAGATTAGCTTGATAGTCTGGAGGGATGCGCTGCTCTGCCCTGCTCGCCCTCCTCCTCGCCCTGCTACCCCTCCAGGCCGAGGCCCCGAAGCCCGAAGCGGGCCCCGTGCTGCTCATCAGCGAAGATGGCCTGGGTGCCGACCAGTTCCGCCCGGACTCCATGCCGCAGCTTTGGGCCATGGCGCAGCGAGGCCGGCGCGGGGCTGTGCTTCCACCCTTCCCCGCCACCACGTTCAACGGACATGTGACGCTGGCCACCGGCTGCTGGCCTGAGCACCACGGCGTGGTGGCCAACGGTTATCTGCGCCCGGAGGATCGCCAGCGGGTTCCCGCCGCCAACCGGGTGGAGGACATCCTGCGGGAGCCGCTCTGGGTGGCCACCACCCGCGGCGGCGTTCGGACGGCCGTCTTCCACTGGGTGGGCTCCAATGGCCCCTGGGAGGGTGTGACGCCCTGGCGCATGGAGGCCTTCCAGCCCGGCGGGCCGGACGCGGAGGGCCTGGCCTTCTGCGAATCGGCCCTGGCGGATGGAGCCAGGCTGGTGATGGCCTACCTGTCCGGAACGGACGAAGAGGGCCATCTGCACGGTCCCCGCAGTCCCGAGACCCTGGCCAAGCTGCGCGCCCTCGACGCGGAACTCGCTCCCTGGCTCACCCGCATGCGGGCCGCCCATCCGCGCCTGCGGGTGATCCTCACGGCGGACCACGGCATGGTCCCCATGAAGCGCCGCATGCACCTGCCGAGCATCCTCGACGGGATTCCTGTGGACCTGATCACCCACGGCGGCAGCGCCTATGTCTACCTGAAGCGCCCCGCCGGCCAAGCCCGGGCCCTGGCCCGACTTCGGCAGGCCGGGCTCCAGGCCTGGGCCCGCGCCAAGGTCCCGGTCCGGTACCACCTGACCGGCAGCCCGCGCGTGGGCGACATCGTGGTCCTGGCGCCTCTTGGTACCTGGCTCTCCCAGGCCCGCAGCAGCCGCGAGGATGAGTCCGAGCGCCACGGCCGCGCCGGCGCCCACGCCTATGGCCCGGAATCCGTACCCATGCGGTCCTGGCTGGTAGTCCTGGGCGCGGGCCACGGCCCCCTGGCGGCCGTGCCCGCCTGGGACATCGCCCCCACCGTTGCTTCGTGGCTGGGCATCCGGTGGGCGCAGGCTCCGGACGGAAGGCCCGTACCGACGCTGCTCAGCGGTCGCTAGCGAATCAGCGCCAGCAGCACCTGCGCCAGGACGATCTTGAGGATGGTGGCCAGCGGATAGACCGTGGCGAAGCCCACGTTGGGCAGCTCGTTGCCCGTCTGGTGGTTCGCGTAGCCGAGCACCACGGGCTGGGTGTGCGTGCCGGCCACGATGCCGAACATCACGTTGAGGGGGATGCCGAAGCCCTTATACCCGATCAGCATGGTGAGCGAATCGGCCACGAGGCAGACCAGGAAGGCCGCGCCCAGGAAGAGGGGCAGCACCCCGGCATTGCCGGAGACGATGGCCCGGAAGCCCTCACCGGAGATCACGCCGATGCCCGCCGCGAACAGCACCAACCCGAACTGGCGGATGGTGTGGTTGGCGCTGTAGGGGAAGTTCCAGACCAGGGGCCCGATGCGGTGGAAGCGGCCGAGAATGAGTGCCACGGCCAGGGGCCCGCCCGCGAAGCCCAGCTTGAAGACGATGCCGTGGCCCAGGGGGATGGGCAGTTGGCCCAGGGCGAGGCCCGCCGCCAAGCCCATGGCGAAGGTGAGAAAGCTCACCTCGCTGAGGGCGCGGTAGCTGTCCCCGAAAAAGGCCTCGACGGCCTCGATGTTGTCACGGCGCGTGGTCACCCGCACCCGGTCGCCCAGCTCCAGCACGGTGTCACCATCGGGCACGAACCAAAGGTCGCCTCGTCGCACGCGGGTGATGATCGCCTGGTGCTGGTTCACCAGGTCCAGCTTGCCGAGGGGCACTCCCACCACGTCCCAGCGGGACACGAAGATCCGCGTGGCGTCCAGGGCGCTCTGATCGCGGTCCAGCTCCACGTGGCTGCGCTCACCGATCATGGCCTCCACCTGGGCCAGGTCGTCCGGCGCGCCCACCACGGTCACCAGGTCGTCCCGCTTCAACCGGAAATCGGGGCCCGGCAGCAGCAGTTCCGCCTTGCGCAGCACGCGGCCAAAGACCACATGCAGCCGGCCCGCACGGCAGAAGTCCCGCTTGCTCAGGGCTTCCGCCTCGGGCTTCGTCACCCGCAGGGTCCAGACCTCCAGCTTGTGGTGGCCTGTCTGGTAGTCCTTGAGGCCATCCGCCTCTTCCCGCAAGTTCACGCGGAAGAGCCGCGGGCTCACGAGGATGATCAGCATGGGCACCAGCACGCCGATGGGATAGGCGATGGCCGAAGCCACCGTGGGCTGGGCCAGTTCCAGAGGCCCTGCGCCCATGGACTTCACGCGCTCGATGACGCCCGCCAGGGCCGGCATGTTGGTGAAGCTGCCTGTGAGCAGGCCCGCGGCGTAGCGGGCGTTGAAGCCCATGAGCCGCGCCAGCAGTACCACGAAGAGGGTGGAGGTGACCATCACCAGGAAGACCACGGCGTTCTTCTTCATGCCCTCGCGGCTGAAGGCGGCCCAGAAGCTGTGCGAGATGGAGAGCCCCATGGCGTAGACGAACACGGCCAGGCCCAGTTCGTAGACCAGCTTCATCTCCCGGGAGATGTCCTTCTTGAGGCCCGGGTCCAGGCCCGGGGCCATGACCAGCGCGCCCAGGGCGATGCCCGCGAACAGGATGCTGGCGATGCCGAATGAGGCTCCGGCGATGCGGAGCTTGCTGATGGGATAGCCCAGCGCCACCACGGCGAACAGCATCAGGAGCGGGTTGTGCGCGAAGAAGAAGAGGGTCTGCTCGATCATGCTCACTCCGCGCAAGAGGGCCCTCCTAGGGGCTCATGTCAACCGCCGGATGGCCGCCGCCAGGGCCTCCACCTCGTCGGGCCGCGCGTCCGGGAGCATCGAGAACCGAAGCACCGACCGCGCGTCGTCCAAACTATACCCCAAGGTCATGATTGCATGGCTGGGCTTCACGGCCCCGCTGTGGCAGGCGCTGCCCGTGCTCACGGCGAAGCCCGCCAGGTCCAGCGAAGCATGGAGGGCCTCGCCGTTGCGGCCCCGGAACAGCACACAACTTGTATTCGGCAGGCGCGGCGAGCTCTGGCCGACGACTTCGATGTCGCGGCCCCAGGAGGTGATTTCCGCTTCGAAAGAATCCCGGGTCGGAGCCAAGGTCGCGTTCAAGGCTTGACGCTCCGTCAAGTGATGCGCCGCCGCCGCCAGCCCGAGGATGGCGGGAAAGTCCTCCGTGCCGCCACGGCGGCGGCGCTCCTGAGGGCCCTCCATGACGGGCTCCCAGGGCAGGCCTGGCCGCAGCCACAGCAGGGCCGCGCCCCGGGGACCGCCCATTTTGTGACCACTGAACACGGCGGCGTCGCAATCCGACAAGTCCACGGGCACCTTGCCCCAGGCCTGGCAGCAGTCCTTGATGCGGACCGCGTCCAGCACGGTGGGCATCCCGTAGAGGATTCCCGTCTCGTTGCTGGCGGCCATCTGCACCACCGTGGCGCAGTCCGCCGGCACCTCCGGCAACCAGCTCACGCGCGACCAGTCCCGCAGGGGGTTCAGGCAGGCACTGTGCTCCCCCGGGAACACCGCCGCCGGGCGATCCCCCAGGGCCCCGTGGAGCCCCCGGATGAGCAGGTGCAGGGCCTCGGTGGCGCTGGCGCAGAAGACCAGCTCCCCAGGGGCCACCTTCAGGGCTGCCGCGAGCTCCCGGCGGGCCTCCTCTAGGCGGAACCGCGCCCGCTGGCCCTCCCGGTGCGTGCTGGTGGGGTTGGCCCAGTCCTCCACCATGGCCCGCTTCACCGCCTCCACCACGTCGGGATGGGGCGGCGTCGTGGCGTTGGCGTCGAAGTAGAGGCGGGGCATGGGATCAGTCTACAGACCGGAGTCTGGAGTCTGGAGGTACAGCTTCCTGATGCGCCGCGCTGCGGCGCGTTTGTTGGTTCAGTTCGGCGCCTACCCACCCGAACGACCCAGAACAAAAACCCAGGCATGGCCCGCAGGGCCGTCCAGAAAGCAGTGCCTCCAGCCTCCAGTCTCCAGCCTCCTCCGCTACCCTAGAGCCATGCCCAAATCCCTGGAAGGCAAGCTCGTCGTCGCCATCTCCTCCCGTGCGCTGTTCGACTTCGAGGAGGAGAACCGGGTCTTCGAGGAGTCCGACGACCGCGCCTACATGGAGCTCCAGCTGTCGCGATTGGACATGCCCGCCAAGCCAGGCGTGGCGTTTCCGCTGGTGAAGAAGCTGCTTGCCTTCAATACCGAGGGGGAGAACCGCGTGGCCGTGGTGATCCTCTCCCGCAACGATCCCGTGAGCGGCCTGCGGGTCTTCCGCAGCGCCCAGGAGTCGGACCTCCAGTTGGAGCGTGGCGTCTTCACCCGAGGGCGGAATCCCTATCCCTACCTCACTTCCCTGGGCGCGAACCTGTTTCTCTCCGCCAAGGAGGAGGATGTCCGCGCAGCCCTCAATGCGGGGTTCGCCGCGGCGCGGGTCTATCCCGACAGCGCCCTGGCCGCGGATCGCCATTCGGACGAGATCCGCATCGCCTTTGACGGTGACGCCGTGCTGTTCAGCGACGAGGCCGAGCGCGTCTACGCCGAGGGCGGCCTGGCCGCCTTCCAGGCCCACGAGATCGAGCGAGCGGCGGTCCCCCTGCCTCCCGGGCCCTTCAAGCCTCTGCTCCAGGCCTTGCAGCCGCTCCAGGAGATGGGCGCGGGTGCCCCCATGCGCATCCGCACCGCCCTCGTCACCGCGCGCAGCGCCCCCGCCCACGAGCGCGCCATCCGCACCCTCATGGCCTGGAACATCCAGGTGGACGAGGCCATGTTCCTGGGCGGCCTGGAGAAGGCCGACTTCCTGCGGGAGTTCGAGCCCGACTTCTTCTTCGACGACCAGACCGGCTACTGCGACACCGCTGCCAAGGTGGGGCCGACGGGCCATGTGGTGAGCGGTGTAAAGAATGAAGGCGGCGGTTCTGGGCCAGCGGCCCGGTAGGGCTCGGAACGCTACGCGTTCCGAGATAGGAAAAGAATTTTCCTTAACAAGTTGTTAACTATCTCCAAAGGCGGGCCGCTGCGCGGCCCGCCTTTGGAGCGCGGCGCGGCGCCACGGCTAAACTCGAACGAACGGAGGAATCATGTCCCGCAGGCTGGTGGAGTGCGTGCCGAACATCTCGGAAGGCCGGGATGCCGCGAAGATCAAGCAGGTGGTGGATGCCATCAGCACCGTGTCCGGGGTGCAGGTGTTGGATGTGGATCCAGGCGCGGATACCAACCGCACGGTCATCACCTTCGTGGGCGAGCCCGAGGCCGTGCTGGCGGGCGCCTTCGCCTGCATCGGCGAGGCGGCCAAGGTCATCGACATGCGCCAGCACCACGGGGCCCATCCCCGCATGGGCGCCACCGACGTGGTGCCCTTCGTGCCCGTGGAGGGCGTGACCATGGAGGACTGCGCGGAACTCGCCCGCCGCCTGGGCGCCCGCGTGGCCGCCGAGCTGGCCATCCCCGTCTACCTCTACGAAGCCGCCGCCACGCGGCCCGAGCGCCGCAACCTGGCCGAGGTGCGCCGGGGCGAGTACGAGGGCCTGGAGAAGAAGCTGCGGGATCCCCAGTGGCAACCCGATTTCGCCGCACCCTACAACCCCCAGGCCGGGGCCGCCATCATCGGCGCCCGTGAGTTCCTGGTGGCCTACAACGTGACGCTGAACAGCGCCGACAAGGCCCACGCCACGGACATCGCCTTCGAGCTGCGCGAGAAGGGCCGCGTGGCCCGCCGCGGCCGCGTGAAGCCCTACTATCAGGCGGGCGAGCTGATCTACTACGCCGAAGGATCGTTCCCCTGCGGCAACTGCGACTTCACCGGCGCCACTTTCCAGGAGACCATCGACCACTGCGCCTCCGCCCACGGCTACAACCTGCCGGCCCTCATGCGCCTGAACGATGTGGACCCCGCCAGCCCGGTGGGCCAGAAGGTCCGCCGCCGCGGCACCTTCAGCCACTGCAAGGCCATCGGCTGGTATGTGGACACCTACCGCCGCGCCCAGATCAGCATCAACCTCACGGACTACAAGCAGACGGCGCCCCACACGGTGCTGGAGGAGGCCCGTTCGCTGGCCGCCGAGCGCGGCCTCGTGGTCACGGGCAGCGAGATCGTGGGCCTGGTGCCCTTCCAGTGCCTGCTGGCCGCCGGCAGGCACTACCTGAAGGCCATGGGCAAGTCCACGGGCGTGCCAACCTCCGATATCATGCAGGCCGCGGTGTTCTCCATGGGTCTCGGCGATGTGGCGCCCTTCGAGGTGGGGAAGAAGGTGCTGGGCCTGCCCACCTACGATCCCAAGGCCCTGGTGGCCATGCCCGTCCATGCCTTCACGGATGAGGTCAGCCGCGACACGCCGGCCCCTGGCGGTGGTTCCATCGCGGCCCTTGCCGGCAGCCTGGGCGCAGCCCTGGCCAGCATGGTGGCCAACCTGGCCCAGGGCGGGCCAGATGCCGAGAAGGACGCCAGGCTCATCGCCCTGGCCGAAAAAGCCCAGGCGCTGAAGGACCGCCTCATGGTGGCTGTGGACGCGGACACCAACGCCTTCAACGCCTTCATGGACGCGCGCCGCCTGCCGGACACCACGCCCGAGCAGAAGGCCACCCGCCACGAGGCCATGCAGGCCGGGCTGAAGGTGGCCATCGACGTGCCCCTGGACACGGCGAAGACCAGCTTCGCGGCCCTGGAGCTGGCCGGCGAGGCCGCGCGCCTAGGCAAGGTGGCCTCCATCACGGACGCGGCCGTGGGGGCCCAGATGGCCTACGCCGGCGTGCGCGGCGGCATCTGGAACGTGGTCATCAACCTCAAGGACATCACGGATCCTGCGTACCTCGCCGACAGGCAGCGGGAATGTGCCAGCTTGCTGGCGCAAGCTGGCACGGTATTGAAAGAAGTGACGGATCACGTGGATCAGAAGCTTTTGGACCGGCTGAACAAGGCGAAGAAGTAGCCGTCCTTCCCATCCGAGTAGAACATCCCTGGCGAAGCCGGGGGTGTTCTACTCCGCCATCCAGAAGAACAACGCCGTCATGCGCTTGGTGTGGAGGTCGTGACCGAAGTAGCTGGTGGCGGAATGCACCAAATCTGAGCGGTAGAGCAGCAGGCGGTTGAACACATTGGCCACGGAGACATCCGGCTGCCAGGCCTGCAGGGGCAGACCCGTGACGCCCAGGGCCTCGCGCAGGTTGGCGTGGGGTGGCGGACAGAGGTTGCCGCTGAGGGCGCCGTTGGGGTAACGCAGCCGATAGAACGTGGTGCCGGCGCCTGCGGGTGCCCGGGGGGTGAGGTAAATGACGGCCGCGTAGCGGCAGAGCTTCCGGGAATCGGTGTGAGGCCTTGGCCCGGACTCGTTGGCCCCGACCACCTGCACCACGTTGTGGTTGAGGTAGGCACCGTCGGGCGCGGTCTCGGACCAGAGGCGCTTCGCACCCGTAAGCTTGCGGGCCTGGGTCTCGATGGGTTCCAGTTCCCCGGGGCTCAGGGCGTTCCGGGACCGCATGCCTGGCCAGGTCTCCCGGGTATGCGGGAAGCCCAGCTCCCATTCCTCCAGTGACCTGAATCTCGCCGCCACGGCCTCCGCCTCCGGCAGGATCCCGTCAACGATCCAGTAGTCCCGTCCCTCGGTGGGCTTCCGGTAGGGAAGCGACGGGAGCCGCGAGGGAACCGGAGGAGTTGTGGGCATGGGTCGCGCTCCGGATGATGGAAAGCCTCCAGCCTACCTCGGACAAGAATAAGGGGGGTCTTGCGACCCCCCACTCCCCCCCCGGGGAGAGTTTGTGTGAACACTTATCATGTAGCCCTTTGACGGGCTCCCTGTCCACCCCTTCGGTTCTAGAGTGCCGGGACCTGAGGAGTGGTGTCAGAAAAAAACGTGTTGATTTTGGCAATATTTTGAACCCCGCCAGGGCCTGACCAGCGAATCCTGGGCCCGGGTGATAATGGGAGTCCGGCGGGTCCGGGGGAGTGACCGACCGCATGGGGTTCAACCAGGGCTACGTCCACCGGGAACAGGTCGGTGCCGAGGGGGTCGGATGCACCCTTTTGGCCCATCTCGTGGCCCGGCACCGCATGGCCGGCCCGGAGCTCTGGCGGACGCGGATCCTGGAGGGCCAGGTGCGCCTGGATGAAATCCCCGCCCCTCCCGAAACACCTTTGCGCCCGGGCCAATGGATCACCTGGGCCCGCCCTCCCTGGATCGAACCCGAAGTCCCCTTCGCCACCGCCGTGCTCTTCGAGGACGAAGATCTGCTGGCCGTGGCCAAACCCAGCGGCCTGCCCACTTTGCCAGGGGGTGGCGAATTCCTGGAGCACACCCTCCTCGCCCTGGTGCGCCGGCGGGCCCCCGAGGCCAGCCCCATGCACCGCCTCGGCCGCGGCACATCGGGACTGGTGCTCTTCGCCCGCACGGCCGCCGCGCGGAAGCCCCTCCAGGCCGTGTTCCAGGAGCGGCAGACCCGCAAGGTCTACCGGACCCTCTGCCAGGGCCAGCCTGCCTCGGATGCCTTCGAGATCACCACCCCCATCGGCGAGGTGCCCTACGCTCCTCTTGGGATGCTGCATGCCGCCTCACCCGGTGGGCGCCCTTCCCTGAGCCGGGTCACTGTGCTGGAACGGCGACTGGACGCCTCGCTGCTGGAGGTGGAGATCCTCACGGGCCGCCCCCACCAGATTCGGATCCACCTGGCCTCCGCAGGGCATCCCCTGGTGGGTGACCCGCTGTATGGGCCGGGCGGAACGCCACTTTCCGGAACCTGCGCCGTACCTGGCGATCTAGGCTATCTACTGCATGCTCATAGGTTGGAATTGAGGCATCCGCATACTGGGGCCTGGCTCACCCTCGCGTGTCAGCCACCTCCGGCGCTGCGCCCAACCTAGTTGTGCACGCCCGGAGCTTCGCGACCCATGCGCTCGACGTATTCGAGGTAGGAGCCGCCGAAAGCCAGCGGGCCCTCGTGTTCCTCGCCGCCCAGTTCCAGCACCCGGTTGGCCAGGCCCCGCAAGAAGGTGCGGTCGTGGGACACGAAGAGCATGGTGCCTTCGAAATCCTTCAGAGCCTCGATGAGCATCTCCTTCGTGGCCAGATCCAGGTGGTTGGTGGGCTCGTCCAGCACCAGGAAGTTCGGCGGATCGAAGAGCATGCGGGCCATCACCAATCGCGATTTCTCGCCGCCCGATAGCGAGCGGACCCGCTTGTCCACGTCGTCACCGGAGAACTGGAAGGCACCGAGGAGGTTGCGCAGCACGCCCAGTCCCTCCATGGGAAAGTCCTGCTGCATCTGCTCGATCACGGTGAGGTCCGGGTCCAGCAGGTCCAGGGCCTGCTGGGAGAAGTACCCGAGCTTGAGGCTGGCACCCAGCTTTACGGTCCCCGCATCGGGCTGGATGGCCCCCGCCATCATCTTCAACAGGGTGGACTTGCCGGCGCCGTTCCGGCCCATGACACACCAGCGCTCGCCGCGGCGGATGTGGAAGGCGAACTGGTCGTAGAGCCTGCGGCTGCCGTAGGTCTTGCAGACGCCCTCCAGCATGGCCACGTCGTCGCCGGAACGGCCGGGGACGCGGAAATCCCACTTCACCACGCGACGCTTCTTGGGCGGTTCGATGCGCTCGATCTTGTCCAGGGCCTTCACCCGGCTCTGCACCTGGGCGGCCTTGGCCGCATGGGCGGAAAACCGCTCGATGAACCTCTGTTCCTTGGCCAGCTTGGCCTGCTGGCGGGCGTAGGCGGCCTCCTGGTTGGCATCCCGCTGCTCGCGCTCCTTGACATAGAAATCGTAGTTACCGGAGTAGGTCACGATGTCGCCGCCGTCGATCTCCAGCACCTTCGTGACCACGCGGTTCATGAAGTCGCGGTCGTGGCTCGTCATGAGCAGCGTCGCGGGCACGGACTTGAGGAAGTTCTCGAGCCAGAGGATGGATTCGATATCCAGATGATTGGTGGGTTCGTCCATGAGCAGGACGTCGAAGTTCCCCAGCAGCACCTTGGCCATGGAGACGCGCATCTTCCAACCGCCAGAGAGGGCGCCCACATCACCATCGATCTGCTCGTCCTCGAAGCCAAGGCCATGCAGGCAGGCCCGGGCCCGGGCCTCCAGCTCATAGCCGCCCAGGTGTTGGTATTCCTCCTGGACGTGGCCAAAGCGCTCGAGAACGGCCTCCAGTTCATCACCCCGGCCTGGATCGGACATGGCATGTTCCAGATCGATCAGTTCGTGATGCAAGTCGCCCAGGCGCCCGCTGCCCGCGATGGCCTCGTCGAGCACAGGGCGGCCCGCCATCTCGTCCACTTCCTGCCGGAAGTAGCCGAGGGTCAGCTTCTTGGGCAGAGTGACGGAGCCGTCATCCGGGGACTCTTCGCCCATGATCATGCGGAACAGCGTGGACTTCCCGGCCCCATTGGGGCCCACCAGGCCCGCCTTCTCGCCAGGATTGAGCTGGAAATCGGCTTCGATGAACAGGATCTGCTTACCGTACTGCTTGCTCACATTGGAAAACGAAATCATCAATCCTCGGCTTTCACGCTTGATCCGCCCACAACTCCGCGGGGGCCGTGCATCAGTTCCACAACGCCCTGGTTCAGCCGCAGGCGAGTCTCGTGGCGTTCGAAGGCGCGGGTGATGTAGCGGGCCCTGATCTCCACACCGTTCATGGTGGGCACCACGTTGAGGCCCGGGGCGGCGGAGAAGGCCTGCACGCGGTAGCGGGTCGTGGCGCGCTTCCACTCCTGCTCGGCCAGCCGGGCGTTGGCCTCGGTTTGCTGCTCCACCAGCTTCTGGACACCGTCGATGACGGGGTAGGGATCCTGACCCAGCGGGATCAGCACCCGCAGCTCGTCCCACATCCACTTGCCCGAGGTGGTGAAGTTGAAGAAGTGGCCCTCAATGGCGAAGTTGTTCACGAAGGCCACGCGGCGCCCCGTGGGGTGCCCCGCATCGCTCCAGCTGCCCGTCTCCAGTACCACCGTGCGCAGCAGGCCGATCTCAACCACCTCGCCGCCCACGCCGCGGATCTCCACCCAGTCGCCCACGCGAATGCCGTTGCGACCCATGAGGATGAACCAGCCGAAGAAGGCCACGATGAAATCCTTGAGGGCCACCGTGAGGCCCGCGCCCGCCAGTCCCAGCACGGTGGTGATCTGCCCTGGCAGTCCGAAGACCACGAAGCCGATGGCCAGGGCGCACAGCACCTGGACGCCCAGCTTCACCACGGTCCGCAGGGTTCCAGAGCCCTTTTTGTCGCCCGCGGCCGCGCGGTGGAAGAGCTGGTCGATGGCCAGGCCCGCCAGATAGGCCGCGGCCACCAGGCCCAGCACCCACAGGAGGCGCGAGAGCAGCGTGTGGAGAGCCGCGTTCCGCTGGACATCGGCGATGCCCATCCAGGTCGAGTACACCTCCGCCAGTTCCTGCTGGTCGAGGATGCGCCGGTTCATGCTGGCGAGCCGCTGCTGCACGTCGCCGTAGCGCCGCAGGTAGGACACGGCATCTTTCGCCTGTTCCCGTCCAGCGTCAGCCCCCCCTCCGGCCGCCCCCTTCACCAGGCTGGACGCCCAGAACCTGGCGGCTTCCCGATCTTCCTTCTCCTTGTCGGCCTGGGCCTCGATGGTGGCCCGCCGCTTTGACAGGGCCTGGGCCTTGGCCAGAGCGGCCTGACGGGCCTGGACCAGACGGGCCAGTTTGCCGCGCTGCACCCGCCATTCGCCAAGGCGGGCCAGAAGGCTCCCGGCTGGGAAGGCGGATGTGGGGCGCCCTGCCGCGACGATCTGGGCGGATTCCTTGTCGCCAGTCTCGAAGGCTTCCTTCAGCCTGCGGATCCGGGCCTGGGGATCGCCCCCAGCCCGGGCCAGGTCGTCGGAGGCCGCCTCCAGCTCATCCCGGTCCAGTTCCAGCTGGGCCTTGGCGACGTCCAGCTGGTCCTCCAGGGGCGCCTTCTGGGACTCCCGGGCGGCAGCGAGCTCCTTGGTCAGGCGATCGATGGCCTGCTGATCAGCATCGAAGGTGGCCAGGGCCTTGGTCTTGAGGTCAGCCAGTGCCTTGAGTTCAGGGGTCGGCTGCACCTGGGCGCTGGCCACTCGCCGGAGCGCGGCGGCGAAAGCCAGATCCACCTCATGGTTGGCCAGCCGCTCAGCCTGGCGGGCCAGTTGCTGCTCCTCCGGCGTGGCGGCAAGGGTGAGGAGCGTCCTCGCCGTGAGGAGGGGGGTCTGGTCCACCACCCACTCCCGAACCGGGGCCGCGCGGCGCACCCCCTGCTTTGGTTTCTTCGCGGCGGTCCCCTCCTCGGATTGCACCACCGGGGGCTGCTCGCGGGTCCACCTCCAGCCAGCGACGGCCGCCCCACAAAGGAGCAGCAGGATGGCGGCGGGGATGAATGGACGGAGTTTCATCCCCTCCAGACAACCATGAACCGGGATGGAACGCAAAAACCCCGGAGGTGATCTCCGGGGTTTTCGCATCTCGGCTCCGAATGGCGCCGTGGTTCTGGGGATCAGTCCTTCTTGGGGGCGGGGGCCTTCTGCTTGGCACAGTCGGAGCAGCCCTTGCAGGAGGCAGCCTTGTTCTTTTCACAACAGGCCATCCCGCAACCCTTCTTGGGTTCAGGCTTCTTCTCCTCGGCGGCGAAGCCCGCCAGGGCGAAGGAGCTCACCAAGGCCAGCGCCAGCATCTTCTTCATGGAATTCTCCGTCATCGTGGGACACGGCCCCATCGAAGCAACATAGCCGCACCCGGGGCATTGTCCAAATGAATCAGGCTCAGTGCCCGAACAGGTTCTTCACCACCATGGCGGCCATGGCGGGGTTGGCGCCGAGGCGGCGCTTCATGTAGGTTACGGCGTACTTCCAGTCCTCAGCGAAGGGGACGTAGAGGCGCATGATCTGGCCGCGCTTCACGATCTCCTGCTGGATCTCCGCCCGGGGCACGCCCATCAGCATCTGGAACTCGTAGGCATCCTTCGCTACGCCGCGCTTGTCCAGGTAGTCGATGCAGCGGCGAATCAGGGGCTCGTCGTGGGTGGCGATCTCGGGGTAGTGACCGTGGTCCAGCAGCAGCTGCACGTATTCGAACAACTTGTCCTTCATGTCGCGCTTGTCCTGCAGGGCCACATCCGCGGGCTCCCGGTAGATGCCAATGCAGATGCGGACCTTGCAAGGCTTGAGGTGGAGCGCCTTGATGTCTTCCGCCGTGCGGAAGAGGCGGCTCTGCAGCACGATCCCGAAGTTGTCGAACTCGTTCCGGATGGCCTTGAACATCCGCAGGGTGACATCCGTGAAGTGCCGGTCCTCCATATCCAGGGTGATGTGAATGCCATGCGCGGCCGCGGCGACCACGATGCGGCGGAGGTTCTCCTCGCAGTAGGCCTCGCTTTCGTTGATACCGAGCTGCGTTGGCTTGAGGCTGATGCTGGTGAAGGGGCGATCCTTCACGGCCTCGATCATGCGGAAATACACCTGGACGGTGGCTTCCACGTCCTCCCGCTTGAACACCTCTTCACCCAGCAGGTCCAGAGTGGCCGAGAGCCCGCTCTTGGTGTGGATCTCATCCGCCTTGCCCACCCCGCAGGCTATGCCCTTGCCCGCGCAGTACGGCGCGGCGAAGACGCGGACGAGTGCGTCCGGCATGAGGTCGAGAACGATGCGTTTCAGATCCACGGTGTTCCTCCCGTCGTTCCTGCGTTTCCCGGCCCATCGGTGAGGATCGGGCCACCCTTCAAATATAGCGGGAGCAGGCCTTGCGTAGACGCTGGAGCAGAGGAGATGTGACGGGGGAGACACGACGAAAAAGCCCGCAGACTTTGGGTCTGCGGGCTCTGTTGGTGGTCCCTCCCGGACTCGAACCGGGGACCCTCTGATTAAGAGTCAGATGCTCTAACCAGCTGAGCTAAGGGACCACGAGCAAAAGAGAGTCTACCAGGACAGGGGGGGAACGCAAGAGTCAGTTCCCCGCCCGTTCCTAGAGGCTGGGCATCTTCATGGCCGACCGCACATCGGTCATGGTTTCCACCGCCACCGCCCGGGCCCGGGCGCTGCCATCCCGCAACACTTCCTGGAGGTCGGCCGGCCGGACCAGATAGCCTTCGATCTTCTCCCGCACGGGTTCGACGCGACGGATGATGGCCTCGGCCACACGCTTCTTGCAGTCGAAGCAGCCGATGCCCGCGCGGCGGCATTCGGTGTTCACCATCTGCACGGTGGCATCGTCGCTGAAGAGCTTGTGAAAGTCGAAGACGGGGCAGATGTCCGGGTTGCCCGGATCGGTCTTGCGCACGCGGGCCGGGTCGGAGGTCATCTGCCGCGTGCACTTCTCCAGAATCTCGGCGTTGCTATCACGCAGGTAGATGCAGTTCCCGTAGCTCTTCGACATCTTCCGGCCATCCAGGCCAGGCACCTTGGGCGTCTTGGTGAGCACGGCCTCAGGCTCGGGGAAAACCTCCTCCTTGTAGAGGAAGTTGAAGCGGCGGAGCACCTCCCGGGCGAGCTCGACGTGGAAGAGCTGGTCCTCACCCACGGGCACCTTGTGGGCCCGGTAGATGATGATGTCCGCGGTCATCAGCAGGGGGTAGCCCAGGAAGCCGTAGCTGCCGAGATCCGCGACAGCGTTCTGGAGCTTCTCCTTGTAGGTGGGCACCCGCTCCAGCCAGGAGAGTGGCGTCACCATGGACAGCAGCAGATGCAGCTCCGCGTGCTCCTTCACCAGGCTCTGCACGAAGATCGTGGCCTGCTGCGGATCCAGGCCTGCCGCCAGATAGGTCGCGGTGAGCTCCAGCGTGGCCGGCCAGATCTCCTCGACGGATTCATACCTGGAGGTCAGCGCGTGCCAGTCCGCGATCATGTAGAAGGCTTCGCCCTGCCCCTGCAGCCGCGTGAAGTTGTCCAGGGCTCCCACCAGGTGGCCGATGTGCTGAGAGCCCGAGGGCTGGATGCCGGAAAGGATGCGTTGCATGGAGACTCCGAAGGAGCACGTGGATCAGAAGCGGAGGGCAAGGCGGGCGA
The DNA here is from genome assembly GCA_963705865.1 of uncultured Holophagaceae bacterium. Taxonomy (GTDB): domain Bacteria; phylum Acidobacteriota; class Holophagae; order Holophagales; family Holophagaceae; genus Geothrix. The sequence continues at coordinate 32,777 of CAVPLE010000088.1, forward strand.
CCAGCTCGATGCCATAGAACAGCACCCCGAACACAGGCCCCAGGACATAGCCCAGGAGGCCGGTGAGTGCCAGCACGATGAGGATGCCGCCCATCCAGGGCTGGGCTCGGTCGAACTTCGGCAGCCAGCGCCAGGGCAGGAAGCCCCGGAGGATGCCCGCACCGTCCAGGGGCCCCATGGGCAGCAGATTGAAGAGGGCCAAACCAAGGTTGATGAGAACCAGGCGGCCCAGCAAAGCCAGGAAGAGTGTGGCTGTCGTGCCGAGCTGAAGCACTTGGAGACTCTCCACCCGCATGGCCAGCAGGGCCCGGACGAATACCTGGTACTCCAGTTCAGGGGCCGGAACCACGGCCTTCACCACCAGGAACATGATCCCCAGGAAGAGCACCGCCTGGATCAGGTTCGAGATCGGTCCCGCGCTGGCCACCAGGGCGTAGCCACCCCGCTGGCTGAACCGGCGGGTCAGCTTGCGGGGATCCACCGGCACGGGCTTGGCCCAGCCGATGAAGGGGAAACCGGTGGCCAAGCCCATGAGCGGGAACACGAAGGTGCCCAGCAGGTCCATGTGGGCCAGGGGATTCAGCGTCATCCGGCCCAGCCGCGCCGCCGTGTCATCTTCCAGCCAATAGGCCATCGAAGCGTGGCTGGCTTCGTGCACGCTCAGGCTGAAGAGAAGGGCCACATAGCTGACGAGGATGGTGGGGATGGAGATGTTGTCGAACACCCGGACTCCGGCAATCCCCCAGTGTACAGGCTGGAGGCCGAGGACTGGGGCTCGGAGGCTGCGATGCCGCGAGCCAAATTCAGAAACCCAGGGCTTCGAAGGCTGCGCCCAGGCTCCCCGGCTGGGCACCCAGCCCCAACCTCAGCAGGAACTCGGTGTTGCCCTCGCCCCCCTTGATGGGACTTTCGGCCAGGTCCAGGGGGTGCAGTTCTGTATCTGAGAAGAAGCTCCAGATCTCCACCAGTACGCGCCGGTGGACGGCGGGATCGCGAACGATGCCGCCCGGCCCCACGTCCCCACGGCCAGCCTCGAACTGGGGCTTCACCAGCAAGACCGCATCGGCCCCGGCTTCAAGGCTGGGCAGAACTGGCGGAATGGCCAGGCGGAGGGAGATGAAGCTCAGGTCGGCCACCAGCAGGCTGCAGCGCTCGGGGATGTTGGCTGGATCCCAGGTACGCAAGTTCATGTGCTCCATGGAGACCACCCGAGGATCGCTGCGGAGCTTCCAGTGGAGCTGGTTCGTGCCCACATCCACGGCATAGACCTTCGCCGCGCCCCGCTGGAGCAGGCAGTCCGTGAATCCACCGGTGCTGGCGCCGGCATCAAAACAGATGCGGCCGGTGGGATCGATGCCCCAGCGGTCCAGGGCCCCGACCAGCTTCAGTCCGCCTCGGCTTACGAAGGGCAGCGCATCGCCCCGCAAGCGGATGGGTGCCACCTCGTCCACGGCCGTGCCAGCCTTGGTGACGGGATGGTCATTCACCAGCACGTCGCCGGCGAGAATGCGGGCTTGCGCCTTGGCTCGGGTCTCGCACAGGCCGCGCTGCACGAGGAGCAGATCAAGGCGGGACTTAGCCACGCAGGGCCTTCTTCTGCCGGGCGAGTTCCTTGCGGTAGCTGCCCACGTTCTTGTTGTGATCCCGAAGGTTCGGGGCGAAATTGTGACCGCCCCTGCCCGTGGCCACGAAATAAATGTCCTTCCCGGTGTCCGGCGCCTTCGCCGCCTCCAGGGCCGAGGCGCTTGGGATGGCGATGGGCGTGGGCGGCAGGCCCTTCACGGTGTAGGTGTTGAAGCGGCTGGGGCGCCGGATGTCTTGCGGCGTGGGCGCGGTAAACCGCAGGTCGCCAGAGATCCAGCGGGCATAGAGGCTGGTGGGGTCGCACTGCAGGCGCATGCCGATGTCCAGCCGCTTCTTGTAGACCCCCGCCACCCGCGGCTGCTCCTCCGGCAGCTTCGTCTCCTTTTCCACCAGGCTGGCCAGAATCAAGGTCTGATAGGGGGGCAGCACCCCGCCCTCCAGCTTCGGTCGCACCTGGTTCCGGAAGGCCTCCACCAGCATGAGCATGACCTCTTCGGGCTCCATGGCGTGGTGCAGCTTGTAGGTGGCTGGAGCCACCAGCCCCTCGAGGCTCTGGGCATCCTCGAAGCCGGCCGTCTTGGCCAGTCTGGGGCTCTTCCAGAGGGTCCAGAACACCTCTTCGGGCACGAAGTCGTTCAGGCGCCTCTGCACGGCCCAGGCATGGGCCCCTTCGGGAATGGACACGGCGGTGTAGTGGATCTCGGCGCGGCGGAGCTTGCCCGCCACGTCCGACAGGCTGGCCCGGGCCGTGAAGGTGTACTCACCCCGGATGAGCTGGAGCTTGCGGGCTCGGGCCCACAGCTTGAAGAGCGACGCGGACCGGATCACCCCGTCCCGCTCCAGCTGGTCGGCCATCTGGTTGATGCTGGTCCCCCGCTTCACCAGGACCGTGGCCTCCTGTCGGAGCGGACCCTGCCCTTTCCAGGCCCACCAGCCCCCCGCGACAGGCGCCGCGGCCAGGATGAGGGTGGCCAGGAGGAACCTGAGGGACATGGAAGATCGCGCCATGCCTCCAGAATGCCGTGATAGCGTGGATCCATCCACTCAAGGAACCTATGAGCGCACCTGGTTACCGTCGGCATGTCGGCCTGTTCTCCGCCACCATGCTCATCGCCGGCTCCATGATCGGCAGCGGCGTGTTTATCGTCGCCGCGGACATGGTGCGCACCGGAGGCTCGGGAGGCTTCCTGCTGGCGGCCTGGGGTCTCACGGCGATCCTCACCCTCTTCGCGGCCCTCAGCTACGGCGAACTGGCGGGGATGTTCCCCCAGGCTGGCGGCCAGTACACCTACCTGCGCGAGACCTACGGCCCGGCTGTGGGCTTCCTCTATGGCTGGACCTTCTTCGTCGTCATCGAGTGCGGCACCATCGCCGCCGTGGCCGTGGGGTTCGGGAAGTACCTGGGCAGCTTCCTCCCGGCGGTCACCGATTCGGCCTGGCTGGGCCCCCACCTGGACGTGCCCCTCATGAAGGCCACCCACGCCATCGCCGTGGGACCCTACCACCTGGGCCTCACCCCGTCGCGCCTGTCCGGCATCGCCGTGGTGGTGCTGCTGAGTGCCGTGAACCTCTACGGTGTGCGGCTGGGCACCCGCATCCAGGACCTCTTCACCGTGGCCAAGATCGGCGGCCTCGCGGCCCTGATCCTGCTGGGCCTGCTGCTGAAACCCGCCGTCGCGCCCTCGCAGGCCCCCTTCATCGCCACGGACGGTGCCGCCCTGCCCTTCCTCACAGCCCTGCTGGTGGTGCAGACGGGAAGCATGTTCTCAGCGGACGCCTGGAATTCCATCACCTTCATCGCCGGGGAGGTGAAGGCGCCTGAACGGACGATTCCCTTCGCCCTGCTCATCGGCACCACCCTGGTCTGCGGCCTCTATGTGTTGGCCAACGCCGCCTACTTGAAGGTGCTGGGACCCTCGGGCATCGCCCACGCGCCCCAGGATCGGGTGGGCAGCGCCGCGCTGCAATCCCTGCTGGGGAGCGGCGGCGGACTCATCATGGCGGGCAGCATTCTCGTGTCGATGTTCGGTTGCCTCAATGGCCTGGTGCTTTCCGGGGCCCGGGTCTACCAGCGCATGGCCGAGGATGGCCTCTTCTACCCCCGCGCGGCCCTGCTCAATGAGCATGGCGTTCCGGGCTTCGGCCTCTGGATCCAGGCGCTCTGGACCTGCCTGCTCACCCTCACGGGCACCTACGGACAGCTGCTGGACTTCGTGATGCTGCCCACGATCCTCTTCTACGTGCTCGCCGTGGGCGGGATTTTTCTCCTGCGCTGGCGACGGCCCGACCTCGAACGTCCCGTGAAGGTCTGGGGGTATCCCTTCGTTCCGGGGCTGTACCTCATAGGCGCCGTCGCCATCATCGGCGCCCTCTTCATCCACCGCCCCAGCTATTCCTGGCCGGGCCTGGCCCTGGTGGCCATGGGCTGGCCGGTCTACCTCGCCGTGAAGCCCCGCGTCGCGGCCCCTGAAGGGAGTCTCCCATGACCCACGTCGTCGTTCTCGGAGCCGGCCGCGTCGGCGGCGCCATGGCCAAGGACCTGGCTCCCGATTTCAAGGTCACGGTGGCCGATCGCTCGGAGGATGCCCTGGCCCGCATGCGCGGCGCTGGGCTGGCCACCCGGCCCGCCGACCTGGCCACGCCGGCCGGCGTGAAGGCGGCCGTGGCGGACGCGGACCTGGTCGTGGGCGCCGTGCCTGGCTTCATGGGCTTCGCCACGGCCAAAGCCGTGCTGGAGGCCGGCAAGCCCCTCGTGGACATCTCCTTCTTCGACGAGGACTGCTTCGAACTGGACGTCCTGGCGAAGACCCAAAGCTCACGGCCATCGTGGACTGCGGCGTGGCGCCGGGTTGCGGCAACATCATCCTGGGTGACACCGCCCGCCAGTGGGACCACGTGGACGCCTTCGAGTGCCTGGTGGGCGGCCTGCCCGCGGTGCGCACCTGGCCCTACGAGTACAAGGCTGGCTTCAGCCCCATCGACGTCATTGAGGAGTACACCCGTCCCGCCCGCTACGTGAAGGACGGCCGCACGGTAACGCTGCCCGCTCTCTCCGAACCCGAACTGCTTGACTTCGCGGGTCTTGGCACCTTGGAATCCTTCAACACGGATGGCCTGCGCAGCCTCATCCACACCTTCCCCCAGGTGCCGGACATGAAGGAGAAGACCCTCCGCTACCCTGGCCACATCGAGAAGATGCGGATGCTGCGGGAATCCGGATTCTTCCGGAAGGAGAAGCTTCAGGTGGCTGGTGTGGAAATCAGCCCCCTGGATCTCACGACCGCTCTGCTCTTCCCCATGTGGTTCATGCAGGAGGGTGATGAGGATTTCACGGTCATGCGCGTCACCGTGACCGGTCTGAAGGATGGACAGCGGGTGCGCCGGGAGCTGAACCTCCTGGATCGCTATGATCCCGCCACGAAGACCACCTCCATGGCGCGGACCACCGGTTACACCTGCACCGCCGCCGTGCGCCTCCTAGCGAAGGGTGGCTACGCCCGCCAGGGCATCAACCCGCCCGAGTTCCTGGGGCAGGAGCCCGGCGCCTGGGACTTCATTCGCGCGGAATTGGCGAAGCGCGGCGTGGTCTTCACCGGGGAATGATCAGCCGTTCAGCTCCCGGTGCCGCACGGTCAGAGCGGCCACATCGTTGCGGATCCGGTGGGCGAGCAGCTCCACCAAGGCCACGGAGCGGTGCTGGCCGCCGGTACAGCCGATGGCGAGGGTGTGGTAGGCCCGGCCTTCCTGGCGGACCAGGGGCAGCGACCAGCGCAGCCAGGACTCCGCTCGCTCCAGAAACTCCCTGAAATCAGGCGATTCCAACAGGAACTCCTGCACCGCGGAATCCTGTCCGGTCAGGGGCTTCAGCGCTTCCACATAGTAGGGATTGGGCAGGAACCGTGCATCCAGCACCACGTCCGCATCCGCGGGCACACCCCGCTTGAAGCCGAAGCTGAGCAGCCGCACGGCGGTGCTGCGAGTCGGCAACTGGGGCACCAGAGCGGCAACACGCTGGCGCAACTCCGCCAGACTCAGGCCCGTGGTATCGAGGATGGTGGTGGCCAGCGCGCGGATCGGGGCGAGCAGTTCCCGCTCGCGCTGGATGCCCTCCCCCGCGGAACCCAGCAGAGCGAAATGGTGGGGCCGCCGGGTCTCGGAATATCGGCGCAACAGCGCGCTGTCATCCGCCTCTACGAAAACCACCTGCACCGGCACATTGCCAGTGCCGAGTCGCTCCAGCAGAGGGCCGAACTCATGCGCGAAGTCCGCCTGGCGGCTGTCCATGCCCACCACCAGGCGCTCACGGCCAGGCCGGAGCTTCGATTCCAGCTCGATCAGGGGCTCGAGGAGCCGGGGCGGGACGTTGTCCAGGGCTGTGCAGCCACTGTCCTCCAGCGCGCCCAGCACCGAATGGCGCCCGGCTCCGGAAAGTCCCGTTACGACGATGAGTTCCATATCCAGAAACCGTAGCAGGGCCGGAGGGCCAGCCCAAGAATATCGCAGGGGGTCGGCTGGCCCCCTGCGATATTCTCAAGTCAAAGAAGCTCGGAAGATCAGTCCTCCAGCCCACCCGCCGTGAACCGCAGCACGCGCTGGATGCCATCGGGAGGGTTGCCCTGCTCGTCGGGGCCCAGCTCGAAGGTGTCCGAGGGGCCTCGGAAGAGTTCCTCATCCGGCGTATAGGTCGGCTGGGGCTCCACGCGGTAGAGATAGGACACGATCTCGTCCTCGTAACCGAAGCGCATCTGCTCGAAGTACTCATAGCTCTCGCGTTTGTACTCCACCAGGGGATCCTTCTGCCCGTAGCCTCGGAAGCCGATGGCCTCCTTGAGGTGATCCATGACCAGCAGGTGGCGCTTCCAGGCCGCGTCGATGATCTGGAGGATGGACCAGCGCTCGTAGCTGCGCATGCCCTCGCCGCCCAGCCGTTCGTCCTTGCCTTCGTAGAACCGCTGGGCCAGGGCGCCCAGCGCCTCGCTGGCCTGGGCGTAGGGCAGTCGGCCCACCGCGTCCACTTCTTCACCCGTCAAGGTGAAGAGCTGCTCCACGCGCTCACGGAAACCCGCCAGATCGCGCTCGCCTTTGTCGGGCAGGAAGTCGTGGGCAATGCCCTCGGCAATCTCCGTGGCAACCCGCAGCACGTAGTCTTTCGTGTTGCCCCCCAGGATCTCCGTGCGCAGTCCGTAGAAGAAGATGCGCTGCTTGTTCATCACATCGTCGTACTCGAGCAGGTGCTTGCGGATCTCGAAGTGGTGGGCTTCCACGCGCTTCTGGCTGCGTTCAATGGCCCGGGTGACCATGCCGGCTTCGATGGGCTCGTCGTCGTTCATGCCCATGGCGCCCATGAGGCTCTTGATGCGATCACCACCGAAGATGCGCATCAGGTCGTCCTCAAGGGACAAGTAGAAACGGCTGCTGCCGGGATCGCCCTGGCGGCCGGCGCGGCCGCGGAGCTGGTTGTCGATGCGGCGGCTTTCGTGGCGCTCGGTGCCGAGGATGTGCAGGCCGCCGAGGCCGACCACTTCCTCGTGCTCGGCCGCGGTCTGCTCGCGCATCTGTTCCACGAGGGCGGAGAAGTCCGCCGTTTCCAGGCCCTCCTCGTCGTAGAGGGCGATGTCCTTCTTCTTGGCCTCCATCCGGGCCATGCCCTCGGGGTTGCCGCCCAGGATGATGTCCGTGCCGCGGCCGGCCATGTTGGTGGCGATGGTGACGGCGCCTTTGCGGCCCGCCTGGGCCACGATCTCGGCCTCCCGCTCGTGGTGCTTGGCGTTCAGCACGACATGGGGGATCCGCGCGGCTTTGAGGGCGTCGGCCAGATCCTCACTGCTCTCGATGCTGGCGGTGCCCACCAGGACCGGCTGGCCCTTGGTGTGAAGCTCCCGGATCTCCTCGACGATGGCCTTCTTCTTCCCGCTGCGGGTGGCGTAGACCGTGTCCGCGAAGTCCTTGCGGACCATGGGCATGTTCGTGGGGACGATGATCACGTCGAGTTTGTAGATGGAGTGCAGTTCCGTGGCCTCGGTCTCGGCCGTGCCGGTCATGCCGGCCAGCTTGCCGTACATCCGGAAGAAGTTCTGGAAGGTCACGGTGGCGAGGGTCTGGTTCTCGGCGTTGACCTCCACGCCCTCCTTGGCCTCGATGGCTTGGTGCAGGCCGTTGGACCAGCGGCGGCCTGGCATGAGCCGGCCCGTGAACTCGTCCACGATGACCACTTCCATTCCCTTGCCGTCCTCCTTGGGGTGGACCATGTAGTCCACGTCCAGGCGGTACAGGTTGTGGGCCAGCAAGGCCTGGTTGAGGCCGTGGAGGGTCTCGATGCTGCCCGGATCGTAGAGGTTCGCCACGCCCAGCAGCTGCTCGGCATGGTGGATGCCCTCGTCGGTGAGCATCACCTGGCGATCCTTCTCGTCCACCTTGTAGTGGACTTCGGCCTTGAGCTTGGGGACGACCGCATCGATGCGGAAGTACTTGGAGGTGTCCTCCTCGCTGCTGCCGGCGATGATGAGCGGCGTGCGGGCCTCGTCGATGAGGATGGAGTCCACCTCGTCCACGATGGCGTAGTGGAAGCCCCGCTGGGTGAAGTCCTCCAGGTCCCACTTCATGTTGTCGCGGAGGTAGTCGAAGCCCAGCTCGTTGTTGGTGGCGTAGGTGATGTCGCAGCCGTAAGCGTCACGGCGTTCCTGGTCATCGAGCCCATGCTGGATGACGCCGATGGTGAGGCCCAGCCAGGAGTAGAGGCGGCCCATCCACTCGGCGTCACGCCGGGCCAGGTAGTCGTTCACGGTGACGAGGTGGGCGCCCTTGCCCGCCAAGGCGTTGAGGTAGAGGGCGAGCGTGGCGGTGAGGGTCTTGCCCTCGCCCGTCCTCATCTCAGCCACCTTGCCCTCGTGGAGCACCATGCCGCCCACGAGCTGCACATCGAAGTGGCTCATCTTGAGGACGCGCTTGCTGGCTTCCCTTGCCACGGCAAAGCCTCGGGCAGGATGTCCTCCAGGGTGGCGCCGTTGGCCAGCTTCTCCTTGAGGTACGGGGTCTTGGCCTTCAGCGCCTCATCGCTCAGGGCCGAGATTTCGGGTTCCAGGGCATTGATGAACTGGACCTTGGCCCACAGCCGCTTCAGCTCCCGGTCGTTCTTGGAACCGATGAGTTTCTTGAGGAGGTTGTCGATCATGAATCCGTCCAGTCGCGTAAACCATTGATTGTAGCCTGACGAATCGCCATTTCCCAGCGCGAGGAGCGGCGGCCAAGGCATCCTTGGTTGCCGAATTTACCTGCTCTGGGCAGACTGATCGTTTGGATTCTGGAGAAATCATGGCCTTCGAACGCACCTTTGCCATCGTCAAGCCCGACGCCGTCAAGGACGGCCACATGGGCGAGATCCTCACCGCCATCGAGCAGAGCGGCCTCAAGATCGTGGGCCTGAAGCTGACTCGCCTCACCCCTGCGATCTGCCAGGGCTTCTACCACGAGCACGTGGGCAAGGGCTTCTACGCAGAGCTGGAGGCCTTCATGACGGAAGGTCCCGTGGCCATCATGGTGCTCGAGGGTGAGAACGCCATCCTGCGCTGGCGCGACCTCATGGGCGCCACCAACCCGGCCAACGCCGCCGGAGGCACCCTCCGCAAGCGCTTCGGCGCCAGCATCGGCCGCAACGCCACCCACGGCAGCGACAAACCCGAGAGCGCCAAGTTCGAAGTGAGCTACTTCTTCAACGCCTTCGAACAGTTCTGATCTTTCCGGGGCGAAGCCCCTTACGAAAATCGGCGCCGCTGGCGCCGATTTTCGTATGAACGGAAGATGGGTGGAACCTCAGCCTTCGGACACCGCCTGCAGGGCCGCCTGGCAGAGCCTTCGCACGCCAGGCAACAGGTCGGCGTTCTGAAGGCCCTTGTCGTTGAACCACTGACCGCCAGTGGGCGGTGGGGGCAGTAGATCCTCAGGGGCCTTGGTCCGTAGGAGGTGGCTGAGGTAGAGGCGCTGCTGACCTTCCAGTCCTTCCAGTCTGAGCAGCCAGGGCGTGGGCAGGCGACTCGTGCGCTCATCGAAGACCACCGGGAGGGTGGACTTGTCCACGAAGCGGTAGGGCATGCCCCACCCCGCCTCGATCTGTGCATGCAGCAACGCGGTGGGCAGAAAACCGGGCGACCAGGGGATCTGGGCGGGCATGAGCAGGCCGCGATGCGGCGTATGCGGCGAGGGCACGAGCAGCACGAAAGGCGTCTGCTGGCCGTGGACGAGCACCCCCTCGATGAAGGTCGTGAGGTGGACCCGGCCCTCGGCCATTAGCGGCCCCCCGCGGTTTCCAGCTCCAGCATGATGCGGTCGCGGGCGGCGGAGACTTCGGCAACCGCGGCCTCGGGCTTGAGCTTCACGACTTCCTTGGTGCGGCGGTCGCGCAGTTCCACGAGGCCGTCCTTGAGTCCCTTGGCGCCCACGATGAGGCGCAGGGGGAAGCCCAACAGGTCCGCGTCCTTGAACTTGGCGCCTGGACTCATGCCCTCCCGATCGTCATGCAGAACTTCGAAGCCGGCCTGTTCCAGATCCTTCTCAACCTGAGAGGCGACGCCAGCCACCTCGGGGTTGGCCGGGTCGAGGCAGACGATGTGCACCTGATATGGAGCGATGGGCCAGGGCCAGATGATGCCGTCGACATCGTAGTTCTGCTCGATGGCGGCGGCCACGGTGCGGGTGATGCCGATGCCGTAGCAGCCCATCACCATGGGGTTCTCCTTGCCCTGCTCGTCCAGGAAGGTGCAGCCCATGCTCTTGGAATACTTCAGGCCCAGCTTGAAGACCTGACCCACCTCGATGCCCCGGAAGGCCTGGTAGGTCCCCTTGCCGCAGCGGGTGCAGGCATCACCCTCGGCCGCCATGCGCAGATCCGTGTAGGTGCAGCCCGGTAGGTCACGGACTGGGTCCAATCCAAAATGGTGGTAGTCCGTGCGGTTGGCGCCGCAGGTGAGGTTCACCGCGCCTTCGAGGCTGCGGTCCGCAAGGAAGACCACATCCTTCAGCCCCACGGGCCCCATGAAACCGCTCTTGGCGCCGGTGAAGGCCTCGGCCTCCTCCAGGGGCATCAGCTCCATCTCGGCGGCACCCATGAAGTTCTTCACCTTCACCGGGTTCACCTCGTGATCGCCACGCAGCACCGCGCCCACCAGCTTCGTGGTCCCATCCGCGAACGTGACGCGGTAGAGGAAGAACTTGCTGGTCTGGGTGATGGGCATGCCCTCGGGGTGGTCCGCGTCGATCATGCCCGCCGCCTGCTCGACCTGTCCGACGACACCGGGCGTGCGGAAGTGATCCTTTTTCAGTTCAAAGACTTTTCCATGATCTCCGGCGTGCAGCGCCGGAGCCTCCGTCTTCTCGATGTTGGACGTGTAGTCACACGCGTCGCAGCTGAGGATGGCGTCCTCGCCACTGCCCGCCAGCACATGGAACTCGTGGGTGAAGCTGCCGCCGATGGCGCCGCTATCTGCCTCCACGGGGCGGAACTTCACGCCCAACCGGCTGAAGATCCGCTTGTAGGCGTTGAACATGGCCCAGTACTCGCGGTCGGCGCAGGCATCATCCGCGTGGAACGAATAGCCGTCCTTCATGGTGAACTCGCGGCCTCGCATGAGGCCGAAGCGAGGCCGCCGCTCGTCGCGGAACTTGGTCTGAATCTGGAAGAGGTTCATGGGCAGCTGCTTGTAGCTGCGGACGTTCTTCCGGACGATATCCGTGATCACCTCTTCGTGCGTGGGCCCGAGGCAGAAGTTGTAGAACTCGTGCTCGTCCGGTTGCTCACCCCGGGCCCGGCGCTCGGCCATCTCGGCCTTGGCCTTGCGGTCACAGAAACGGAGCAGCTCGTCGCCGTAGAACTTCCAGCGGCCGCTCTCCTGCCACAGCTCCGCCGGCAGCACCGCGGGCATGAGCAGCTCCTGACAGCCGTCCTTGGCCAGCTCCTCGCGGACGATCTCCTCGAACTTGCGGATGCTCCGGAAGGCCAGCGGCAGGTAGCTGTAGATGCCCGCGGCGACTTTCTGGATCATGCCGGCGCGCATCATGAGCTGCTGGCTCACCACGTCGGCATCACGCGGCGTCTCGCGCAGGGTCTGGATCAGGAGCTTGGACTGCTTCATGGGGGCCTCGAACCTTCGAGTCTAACCCAAGCAGCGGGCCTTCCTTAGGCTAAGAGGCTCTGCACCAGCGCGCTGGCCGCCTTCCCGTCGAAGGCGCCGCCATGGGTGGCCTGCAGGGTCTTCATGACCAGACCCATGTCCTTCTTCGTGACGGCGCCCGATTGGGTGATGGCCGCCTTCACGGCGGCCTCAAGGGCCGCGCCTTCGAGCATGGCCGGCAGGTAGGGCTTCAACAGTTCGATCTCCGCCCGCTCCTGGGCGGCCCGCTCGGCCTGACCCACCTTCTCGAACTGGGCGATGCTGTCCTCCCGGGACTTCACCAGCCGTTTCAGGACCGCCAGAGCGTCGGCTTCGGCGAGAGTGCCCTGGGGACCCAGGCCCTTGGCCACGGCCTCGTTCTTGTAGGCGGCCAGGGCCATGCGCAATACCTGGGTCCGGGCCGCATCCCTGGCCAGCATCGATGTTTTCAGATCGGCCTGCAGACGGGTGAGCATCGGGACCTCCGGAGGACTTCCATGGTGACGCAGTTCCCGCATCAAGTACAGAACGGGCGCCAATCGGCGCCCGTTCATACCTGAAACGGCGGCGCCGTTTCAGCCTTAGGCCTTCTCGAACTTGATGACTTCCACGGGGCAACCGGCGGCGGCAGCCTCGATGCTCGCTTCCAGGTCGGTGCCGAAGCTGCCCGAGAGGGGGCTCTGCTCATCGCGGTTCTCGGAATCGACGCCGTCTTCGCGCACGGAGCCATTGATGTTGCAGCTGGTGTCGGTGACGTGGAACACGTCGGGGCACTCGGCCTCGCAGGCATTGCACACGATGCAGCCTTCGTCGATCCAGACTTTGGTGATGGCCATGGTCGTCTCCTCGAAATTCAATTGGGGCCCTGGCGATGGGCGAACCCAACCAAGCTAGCATCGCCACGGCCTTGAACCAAGCTTCGCCTCGCCTTTAGGGGCGTGGGAGACTGGACTTGTGACGGAGGTCCACCCATGAGGCTGCAGGAGACGGGAATTCTTGCCCGGATCCGGGATCTGCTCCCGGGCGGCGGCAACCTCACCGATGACTGCGGCGCCCTGCCCATGGCGCCGGCCGGGCAGACCCTGCTGGTGACCACGGACCTCATGGAATCCGGCCAGCATTTCCATCTCGACTGGCACCCGCCGGACCTCCTGGCTCACAAGCTGTTAATGGTGAACCTCTCAGATCTGGATGCCTCCGGTGCCAAGCCCTTCGGCTACACACTCACGCTGGCTCTGGGCCCGGACATCGATGACTTCTGGCTGGACACCTTCCTGGAGGGCTTGGCGGCCGCGTCCCGCGAGGCCGAGGTCCAGGTGCTCGGCGGGGACACCGTGGGACGGCCCGCGGGCCTGGGCCTGGGTATCACCGCCTTCGGCTTTGCCACCCGCTGGCTGCGGCGCGACGGGCTTCGATCCGGCGACCGGATCTTCGTGGACCAGCGCCCCGGCGCCAGCCTGCGGGGCTTGCGAAAGCTCCAGGCCGGCCAGCGCTGGAACCCCTCACAGCCCGACGCGGACCTGGAGGCCCACCTATCCCCTCGACCAAGGCTGGGCCTGGGCCTGCGACTGGCGGAGATGCCCGAGATCCACGCTTGCCTGGACCTTTCCGACGGCCTCAGCCGAGATCTACGCAATCTGGCGGAAGCATCCGGCCTCAGCATCGCCGTCGATCCAGACCTGGACGAGGACATGCTGCGAGGCGGCGAAGACTACGCCCGCTGTTTCGGCAGCTCCCTGCCCCAGGCGGAACTGGAGACCCGCCTCGGCCTGCCCCTCATCCCTGTGGGTGCCGCCCTGCCGCGCGGGGAATCACCGCTGCTGGCCTATGATGAAGGTTCGCTCCGCCCCCTCCCCGACCTCAGCTTCAACCACTTCGGACCTTCATGAAGCATCACGACAAGACGCACATCTGGGCTCGCACCAAGCGGTTTCTGGCGGACCCGGACCTGGAACCACACCACTTGGCCTGGAGTTTCGCCATGGGGTTCGCCATCGCCTGGAATCCTCTGCTGGGAACCCATACTGGCCTGGTGGTCATGATCTGCGCGCTGGCGAAGAAGCTGCATCGGCCGCTCGCTTTCCTGGGTGCCTTCACCAACAACCCCTGGACCATGGTGCCCATGGCCACCGGCTCCGCCCTGTTTGGCAACATCCTGCTGGGCCGGGGCTTGCACCTGGATCTGAGCGGCGTGATGTGGAAGAGCATCGGTTGGCAGAGTGTCAGCACCCGTGAAGGTTTCGAAGCCGCGGCCACCATGTTCAAGCCCATCCTCGCGCCCTACCTGTTGGGTGGTTTCGTGATGAGCGCCCTCGCCCTTCCTGTGGGATATTTTCTGATGCTGCGGCTGGCGCACCGGATGCGCAGCCCGAAGATCCAACCCCCTTCCGGAGACTGACATGGACATGCGCTTCCTCATGAAACAGGCCCAGCAGATGCAGGCGAAGCTGGCGGAAACGCAGGCCAACCTGCGGGTCGAAGGCACCGCCGGCGGCGAGCTGGTGAAGGTCACGCTCAACGGTTCCAAAGAACTGGTGGGCATCTCCATCGGCAAGGACGCCATGGACCCGGAGGATCCGTCCATGCTCGAAGACCTGCTGATGGCGGCCTTCCGCGACGCCACCACCAAGGTCGACGAGGCCATGAAGAAGCAGATGGGCGGCATGGGCGCCGGTCTCAACCTGCCTGGCCTCGGGCTCTGATGGCTATCAGCTATCAGCTATCAGCTATCAGCTGTCAGCGAGCGGCTGGCAGCCGGAATCACCGGGGCTTCCTGTGAAGCTACCGCCGCCCCTGGAGGCCGTGGTGGAAAGCCTCCAGAAGCTGCCTGGGGTGGGTGCCAAGTCCGCCCAGCGCATGGCTCTGCACCTGCTCAAGGAAGGACCAGAAGCCATGGCCCACCTGGCCCACCAACTCCAGCAGGCCGCCGAGAAGGTGGGCTTCTGCCAGGTCTGCGGGGCCTTCACGGACCAACCGACCTGCCCGATTTGCCTGGATCCCCGGCGGGATCCCGGCAGTCTCGTCATCGTGGCGGAGGCCTCCAACGTGCTCAGCTTCGAGCGCAGCGGCCACTTTCGGGGCCGCTACCACGTGCTGGGTGGCCTCATCTCACCCCTGCGCGGCGTGGGGCCCGATCAGCTGCGCATCCGCGAATTGCTGAAGCGCCTGGAGGACAGCGCCATCCAGGAGGTGATCCTGGCCACCAATCCCACGGTCGACGGCGAAGCCACCGCCAGCTGGCTGGCCCGCATCCTCGAGCCCATCGGCGTGCGAACCACCCGCATCGGGCTGGGCCTCCCCATTGGGAGCGACCTCGAATACGCCGACGAGCTCACCCTGGATCGGGCCATGGAGGGGCGGCGGCCCGTCGGGTAGAGGCTAGTACTTCACGCTGACATCACCCCGGGCCCAGGCCTGGCAGGCTAGCCGCTGGTCGGGGCCAGCTTTGAGCACTTCAAGCACACGGGTCTCGGCGTTGCCCTTCTCACTGAGGTGCTCCGCGCCCTCGACCACGGTGATGACGCAGGTGCCGCAACGAGCGTGGCCCCCGCAGCGGTGGTTCAGGGGCACGCCGGCGCGGGTGCTGGCCGCCAGCAGGGCGGTCTCCTGCTCGCACTCCGCGCTGCCGGGTTTCTTGCCGTCGAATCGGATGGTGTGCATGGATTACCCATAAGTCAATAAAGCAGAAGGGATAGCGGCGAACCGCTTCCTCCACTCTATCAGGGCGCCCCTCTCCTAGGGCTTTTGGCAGGGCGTGGCAGCCGAGGTCCTGCTTACGAACAACAGGGCGTCGTAGTAGTCCGTGATGGGCTCCTTCTGGATGAAGCGATCGGCAAAAGCTGGGCTGAACCCATCCCCGACATCCCAAGTGCCTTGGGGTGACGCGAACCAGGCCCGGACGGGCCCCTGTTCCGGCAGCCGTCTCAAGTCCAACGCCAGGATAGGGAGGTTCGTGGCGCCCAGCGCCGCGTCCAGGGTGCCCTTGGCCTGTGGCGTCACAGTGAAGGTCATCCCCCCTTTCCGTTCTGGCCCCAGATCCCATGCCCGGAAGGCGCCATCTCGGAAGGCAAAGCCGAAGTTTCGGTAGGCCTGTCCCATGGAGCGCCGCAGGTACCAACCCATGGGATCGGCCCCGTACTTCGCCCCTGGACGATAGGCGATGTGGCCGTTGTGAGCCCATAGGACCATCTTCGCACCCGAGTCTTGTGCCAGCCTCCAGGCTACATTGGCGGCCATGAATTGATCCCGGAGGCCTCGATCGGCATCCCCCCTGAATGCGGCGAATTGAGCCAGCAGACGGAGGTTCTGGATCTGGCGCTTGCCCATCTCCGCAGGATCTACCGGGCTCGAGACTGCCATCCGCTTCTCCAGGCGCAGCACGATGGCCTCGACTTCCTGGGCCAGGCCCTGCCACGCCTTGAGACTCTCGCTGCTGAAGCTACCCTGCGACACTCCGAGGAGTGCGCTCATCCGGTCATTCAGGCTCGCCAGGTGAGCGGCTTCGCCAGGATCCTCATGGTCCAGCCACGCCTTGACGCAGGCGTAGGTCTGATTGCGTTCCTGCATGTCGAAACCGTAGAACCGGAGCTTCTTCGAATGGGCTGGGTTCGCGTTGTAGGTCCGCATCCACTGGATCAGGGCGAGCACTTCTTCGACATTCCATACCGGATAGACCATGGCGAGTGCTTCGGCAGGGTCGCCCTTCCCGGTGAGGACGTAGTCATCCAGAAGCGATGCCTCCGGCATGCCGGCCTCCAGGCCGAAGAGCGTGAATCCCTCGTTCTCGACCAGGAATTCCAGGATCCGGTGCTTGAGCTGGAAGAATTCCTTCGACCCATGGGTGGCTTCCCCCAGCCCCACCACCCGTGCATTCCCCACGATGGCCTCCAAAGGTAGCAAGTCCTCGAAGCCTTGACCCGGCAGCACAGTCCGAAGGGGAATGGCGTTCGTCTTGATCCAGGCCAGTACCTCGGCTCCAGCCGGAACGGGTTCAGCCTTCAACGTCACCCTGATATCCGTCTTTTCACCCTTCAAGTCGAAACGACCGCCAACAAAGGACTGATCCTTGGCGGCGGCATCGATTGTGTAGGCTCCCTGGGCCAGGTTCAGGTCGAACCGCTGCTGTTTCACCTCCGTGAAGAAGACATCACCTTCCTCTTGGCTGAATCGGGAGAAACCGAGGCGCATCCCTTCGAGGAAGTGCCCCTTGGCGGCGATCACCGTTCCCCGGACAGGAAAGCCGCCGGGCCTCAGCTTCACCTCCATGGGTGGAATGACCTTCCCTGGTTCGAGATCGAGGTTGCTGAAATGAGGAAGGAACCCCGAGGCCGTGACCGTCAGTCCCCATTTCTTTCCTGGTGAGCCGTCCAGCACGAAATGGCCGGAGGCATCAACAGCCCGGACCCTGGCATCGGCCGGATTGGCGGGAACCAGGGCCACCACAGCCGCAGGCACTGGATGGCCATTGAGGTCCAGAACGTGCCCTTCCACCTGGATCGAAGGTGAAATCTGGGCGATCTGAGCCGGTGGTGCCTGGGCCATCAGCGACGAACCGGAAATGAGGAAGCACACAGCGTGCATGGCTTTGAAATGAAAATGTCCGCGCATGCTGTCACCCGGTTGATCAGCCCATCTTCGCATGACCCAGATGTGCTTTCGCCACCGCGAAAAACCGCTCCCGCGCGAAGGCGTGATCCACGATGGGTTCGGGGTAGTCGAATCGCAGGCGGGTCGCCTGCGGCACCTTCCAGGGCTCGTGGATGAAGGAGGTCTGGCACCCGACCAGCTCGGGCACCCAGCGCCTCACGTAGGTTCCGTCGGGATCGAAGGTCCGGCCCTGGGTCACGGGGTTGAAGATGCGGAACCAGGGCTGGGCATCGCAGCCGCACCCGGCGCACCACTGCCAGCCCGCGTTGTTCGCGGCCCAGTCGCCGTCCGTGAGCCAGCGCAGGTAGTGGGCCTCGCCGCGCCGATAGTCGAGCAGCAGGTGCTTCGTGAGAAAACTCGCGGCCACCATGCGGGCCCGGTTGTGGACGAAGCCCTCGGTCCGCAGCTGCCGGGCGGCGGCATCCACCACGGGGTAGCCGGTACGGCCTTCTGTCCAGGCCGCCCAAGCGGCCTCGTCCTCGCGCCAGGGAAAGCCCTCGAACGCGGGCCGGAACGGGCGCTCCGGCAGCTCCGGCCACTCCCACAGCAGGTGGTGGCTGAACTCGCGCCAGAGCAGCTCGTTCAGGTAGCGGCGCCCAGACTCGCCGGCCCCGGTTGCCGCCACGACCTGCCACACGGCCCGCACGGACAGCGTGCCGAACTTCAGGTCCGCGCTGAGCCTCGACGTGCCGGGCAGGTCCATGCGGTCGCGTTCCACTCCGTAGTCCGTCAGGGAACCCTCCAGGAAGGTCTTCAGCCGCTGCCGGGCCGCCCGCTCTCCGCCGGGCTGGAGGCGAGGATTGGGTGTGAGCCCCAGGTCCTGCAGCCAAGGAATCGGCACCGTTTCGGCCCGGATGTCCCCGGGTACGGGGGGAGCGAACGCGGGGCGGCCAGCGCTGGTGCCAGATCCAGCTTCGCCCCACAGGCTCGGGCGAAAGGCGTGAACACCCGGAACATGCCACCTTGCCTGTTCCGCACCGAGCCGGGCGGCAACAGGGTCTCGCCCTCGAACAGGCGGAAGGCGATGCCCGCGCGAGCCAGGGCCTCGGCCACGCGGCGGTCACGCTCGCGCGCAAAGGGCTCCACCCAGCGGTGGGCCAGTACCTGGTCGACCTTCCATTGGACGGCCAGGCGCGGCACCATGTCCACGCTGCGCCCCGGCACCACGAGCAGGCGTGAGCCCAGTTGGGCGAGGTTGGCTTCCAGGGCGCTCAGCGATTCCAGCAAGAATTGCAGGCGATGGGGCAGGTCCCGGGCCCGTTCCGGCACGAAGAAGTAGGGGTCCAGCACGAAGAGCGGGATCACCTCACCCGCGGCGGCGGCCTCCGCCAGGGGCGTATGATCCGCCATACGCAGGTCCTTGCCCCGGAACCACACGATGCTTCGCATGCTGTGAGCCTAGCTGACCTCGTCCCTCAGATGGCCTGCCCGCCCCGCTCGCCGGTGCGGATCCGGATGCACTCCTTCAGCTCCTGGACGAAGATCTTCCCGTCGCCCACCTCGCCGGCCCCGTGGCGGGCCGTGCGGATGATGGTGTCCACGGTGATGTCCTCGAACTGGTCATTGCAGGCGATGGTGATCTGGACCTTGGGAATCAGGTTGGGCACGATCTTCTTGCCGCGCTGGACCATGATCTCCTGCTGGCGACCATGGCCGCTGACGCGGGTGACGGTGATGCGTTCGATCTCCGCTTCGATCAGTGCCTCTCGGACTTCGTCGAGCTTCTCTTCGGGAATGATGGCGGTGATGAGCTTCATCGGAGCCTCCTGGTTCAGCCTAGTCGAGGTTGCTCAGGCCGTAGGCACGTTCCCCGTGGAGGTCGTGGTCGAGACCGGCCTTCTCCACCGCCTCGGTCACGCGGAAACCGACGACCTTCTCCACCAGGAAGGCGATGAGCAGCGTCATGGCCACGGAAAAGGCGATGGTGGTCCCCACCGCGAAGGCCTGGACCTTCAGCTGGGCGAGCAGGCCCCAGCCGGGAACCTTGGCCGCGGCTTCGGCCCACCAGGAACCTCGGATGAAGAAGGTGAGGCCCAGGGCCCCGACGATGCCTCCCGTGCCGTGGATCCCGAAGGCGTCCAGGGAGTCGTCATAGCCCAGCCGGTTCTTCAGCATGATCATGCCGTAGCAGGTGCAAGCCGCGATGGCCCCCAGCGCGAGGGCCCCGCCCACCTGGACCACACCGGCGGCCGGCGTGATGACCACCAGACCCGCCAGGATGCCCGAGGCCATGCCCAGACTGGTGGGTTTGTCCTCGCGGATGATCTCGATGAGCATCCAGGTGAGGGCGCCGGCGGCCGCGGCCACCTGCGTGACCGTGAGAGCTCGCGCGGTCTCCAGGTTCGAGGCGATGGACGAACCGGCGTTGAAGCCGAACCAGCCCACCCACAGCAGGCCCGCGCCGATGAGCGTGAAGGTCAGGTTGTTCGGGGCCATGGCGGTTTTTGGATAGCCATGCCGCGCCCCCAGGAACAGGGCCAGCGTCAGACCGGCCACGCCCGAGGAGATGTGCACCACGGTGCCCCCCGCGAAGTCGATGGCCCCCTTGGCGCCAAGGTTGAAGAAATAACCATCGGACGCCCACACCCAGTGGCAAAGCGGGCAGTAGACGAAGACCACCCAGAGCGTGATGAAGGCCACCCAGCCCCGGAAGGTGATCCGCTCGGCCACCGCCCCCGCGATCAGGGCCGGAGTGATGATGGCGAACTTGCCCTGGAACATCGCGAAGGCGTATTCGGGCACGCCGGCCGGAAGGATCGTGTGATCAATGCTGCGCAAAAGCACCAGGCCGCGGCTCCAGCCAATGAGGCCGCCCAGGGCGTTGGGCCCGAAGCTGAGGGCGTAGCCCACCACCGTCCAGAGGACGCCCACCACGGCCATGGCCGAGAACGAATGCATCATCGTGCCCAACACGTTCTTGGTGCGGACCAGGCCGCCATAGAACATGGCCAGCCCCGGCACCATCAACAGCACGAGGGTGGTGGAGGTCAGCATCCACGCGGTGGTCCCGGTATCGTTCACCGGCGTGCCGCCCCCGGCGACCAGGGGAAGCCCCGCGCTCAGGACGGCGGCGAGTCGAAGGGATCGCTTCCAGGTCATCGGTTCCTCCGAGAGCGGCGTGGTTCCAGGCTACTCGGCAGACAATCCGTTTAATGGACCATCCCATTTATATAAGAATTATTGATGCAGATATAACGCGCCCTTCGCGCAGAACCGAGGTTCAACTCACCCACTGGTTCCGCTGCCAAGCGCGACCTGCCAAAGACCCATGGGGTCCGGGTGCATCAACCATTCGGAGACCACCGGGCGCCGCGTCCAGGCCCCCATCTCCAGTTCCTGGTCCAGTTGGCCGGGGCTCCAGCCCGCATAGCCGAGGAAGAGTCGGTAGCGGGCCGTCGGATCGCCCAGCAGAGCCTCCAGGAGATCCTTGCGATGGCTCACGAAATGGCTGAGATCCACCACCGTGTCCTCCTCCTCCGGCAGGCCACCCTGCACCAGGAGGATGCCCCGCTGGGGATCCACGGGACCACCTCGCCAGGCGGTGGCCTCCTGGGAGCCCTGGTAAGTCAGCCCACCCTCTTCGCTGACCTGGGCCAGCGCGAGCGGTAGAGGCCGGTTGAGGATGAGCCCGAGGGCACCCTCCTCGTCGTGTTCAACGATCAGCACCACCGCGTGGAGGAAGTTGGGGTCCAGGAGGGAAGGGCTGGCCACCAGGAGGCAGGGAGCTTCGGGCGTCATGATGCCGATGATGATAGCCCCGGATAGCCTGGAGGGATGCGCACGCGTCCACCGTCCCACCTTGGCGCCCTCCGTGAAGGGCTCACCCTGTTTCGTCTTCATCCCCTGCTCTCTATCGGGCTGGTCCTGCTGGCCATGGTGCTCACCCAGTTGGGACCTGCCTTGGAACTGGCGGCGGGAGCGGGGCCCAGCCTGCTGGTCCAGCCCATCTTCGCCTTCGCGGGGCTGCTGCCGCTCGAGATGTATTTCATCCCCAGGCTGCAAGCCCAGTTGGACGCGGAGCTCCACGACACGCCAGTCAATCCCACCGCAACCTGGCATGCCGTCTTCGAGGCTCGTTGGCTGAAGGCCTTTCTCCTGCGCCTGGGCCTCAGCATGGCCATTGGCCTGGGCCTGCTCTGTTTCCTGATCCCGGGCATTCTGGTCCTCACCCTGTTCGGCTGGGCGCCCATGCGGATGCTGCTCCGGGGCGATTCCGCGCTGACTTCCCTGCGCTGGAGCCAGGCTGCCATGGCCCGCCATTGGCCTCGGATCGTCCAGGCGGTCTTGGCCATGCTGCTGGTGGCCCTGCTCTACCAGATCACCGCGGGATGGGCCCTGGACCGCTTACTGCCCAATACGAATCCCGATCTTGGACCTGGCGCCCTGCTCCGTCTGAAACATCCGGCCTTCTGGATCTTCAATCTGCTGGGCGGCGCGATGAACCTGTGGCTAAGCTGCTCCCTGCTGGCGTTGTACCACCGGCTGGAGGCGATGGTGGCCGCGCCCCTCCCAGGGTAAGCACTGCCGAGGCACGGGAACCTCTGTGGCGAGCCTCTGTCTTTGAAGGCATTGGTTTCAGGCCTCGTCGGCGAAGAAGCCCGGATCCTCGATCTCGACCAGGTCCCCGTTTTCCAGGGCCCGCCGCTGCTCGGCCGTGATGGTCGCTTCCAGCCAGCGCGGATCCGTCCGACCGTTGAGGAAGTGGGCCGAGGGCTCGGCCTCCTCGAACGCCTCGCGGCTGCGCCAGAGGTGCACCCAGCCCACGTGGTTGATGCGCGCCCAGACCTTCACGTGCAAGGCCCCCCGGCCGCGCCTTCCTTCCGCAGCACGGACACGGCATGCACGAGCAGCGGCCACGCCAGCTGGATCTGCTCCAGGGCCGCGGCAGGTCGGCCGGAGAGGTTGAGGATCACGGTCCGCCCCGCGATGCCGCAGATGGCCCGGCTGGCGTAGGCCAGGGGATGGCCCCCTTTGGCGCGGATCAGCTCGCAGATTCCCGGCGCCTCCCGCTCCATGACGCGGCGAGTGGCCTCGGGCGTGGTATCACGGGGCCCGAAACCCGTGCCTCCGCAGGTCAGCACCAGGGGTGCATCCGCGGCCACGGCGGCCCGCAGATCCGCTTCCAGCGCCGCGGGATCGTCCGGCATCAACGAGGAAGTCACCGCCTTCACACCCTGCCCCTTGAGCCACGACGTCAACAACGGTGTGGACTGGTCCTGGTACTCGCCCCGCGAGGCGCGGTCCGACAGGGTGATGAGGTGGACGCGATCCATGTCAGGGCATCACGAGATCATCATCGGCCAGGGCCTTTTCCGTCTGCGCCTGGCGATAGGCCAGGTAGCGGTCGCGGATGCCGGCATCCATGAGCGAGAGGATCGACGTGGCCAGCAGCGCCGCATTGATGGCGCCCGCCTTGCCGATGGCGAGGGTGCCGACGGGGATGCCCGAGGGCATCTGCACCGTGGAAAGCAGCGCGTCCATGCCCTCCGTGGCCCAGCCCTTCATGGGCACGCCCAGCACGGGCAGGTGCGTCTTGCTCGCGCAGACGCCCGCCAGGTGCGCCGCTCCGCCCGCCGCGGCGATGATCACCTTCAGGCCCCGCCCCTCGGCGCCTTTGCAGAATTCAACCACCTTCTCCGGCGTGCGGTGCGCGCTGGCCACATGGGCCTCGAAGGGAACGCCTAGGCACTTCAGGGTGAGGGCCGTGTGCCGCATGGTCTCCCAGTCGTTCTTGGAGCCCATCAGGATGCCCACCAGGGGAGTCGTCGTCATGGATGCCTCATCAAGGGTCATGGGGCCAGCAGAGCCGCATCGAGAAGGGCCATTCTAGCGGAGAGCGATTCCCGCGGCAGGAGTCTCCTACCACCGCGTCCACCCCAGCACCCACAAGACGCCCAGCACGGCGAGGGCATCGCGGTCGTCGGGGTCCAGACGGTCATTGCGGCGGGCGACCTCTTCGGGGCCGGGACCGCGCATGACGACGCGGTGGGTGTCCAGGGCGGGGTCCTCCAGCAGCACCCAATCGGGGGCCGTGCGGCCCACCACGGCAGCGCCGATGTGCGGGGCGCCGGGCTTCCAGCGGACCTCCAGGGGCTCCCACTGCCCGGCGTTCATCACCCGCCAGGGGCCCTCGGAGGGCACGACCGTCAGGTCCAGCACCGCGTCCCGATCCAGATAGCGCACGATGAGCCGCGCCTGGGGCGGCGCCGTGGCTTCCGGTTTCCTGCAGCCAAAAGCCGCGAGCAGGACCAGCGCCCCCAGCAGCAGTCGCATGCAACCCTCCGCCTCCATTCTCGCGCTTTTCTCAACGGCACAAAGGGCACCTTTGTGCCGCCGTACAGGTCCTATCGCCGGTAGTACGCCCGGATCGCATTCACCACGGCGGCCGCGTAGCGCTCGCGGAAATCCGGGTCGCGCAGGTTGGCGGCATCGTCTTCGTTGGTGAGGTTGGCCACTTCGATCAGGGCCTTGGTGGCGCCGGTGCTGTAGCGGATCACGGCGGGAACCCATTTCCCGTGGCCGCGATAGATGACGTTGCGGATGGGCCGGTTGGCGTGGATGGGGATGCTGTCCTTTCGGAGGGCCTTCAGCAGGGCCTCGGAGAACTGGCGGCTGCGGGCCTCGCCCTGCAACTTCTCTCGGCCCGTGAAGGTCACCCGGCCTGAGCGCCTCACTTCGGCCACAAGGCCGGTCCTGGCGCCACCCAGTGCGAAGGCGGAAGGCACCAGGGCCGCTCCCGGCACGTAGATCATCGATCCCCGCGCCGAGGGATGCAGGCTGTCGGCATGGAAGCTGAGGAAGAGCGTCTTCTGGGCATCGCCCCGGGACTTCCGGAAGGCCGCGAAGAGATCATTGGCCAGCACCCAGCGCAGGTGGACACTCACCGCCGAAGGGCTTTCACCGTCCACCGCGAAGGGCGGATTGGTGAGGATCTCGGCGGCATGGCTGGGTGTCCGGATCGCTTCCCGGCTCTTGAAACCCAGGCCGGGATAGCGGATGGTGCTGCTCACCTGGGCATCCGTCTCCTGCTCGAGGAGGCGACGCACCCGCATGGTGATGTCGTAGACGAAATCGGCTTCCCAGAGGCCGTTGGCCCGGGCGCCAGGATCCACCCCGCCGTGACCGGCGTCCAGGATGATCCGCACACCCTTGAGCATCGGGCCCGCTTCCACGCGCACCGTCCGGCGCACCTCGGCGCGGACCTCGCGCTCCTCAGCCAGTCCCGAGCTGCCTTCGGACTGGAAGGGATCCGCCAGAAAGCTGACGGGGATCTTGACGAGCTGACCCGGCTGGATGCCCCGCACATCGGCGATGCCGCTGCGCTTGGCGATAAGATCCGCCAGTTCGTTCACGCCTTTCGGGTCCACCCGGTCCGTGTAGCGGATGACCACGCTCGAATACAGCGCCTCGCCCTTGCGCAGGCGATAGGCGGCGTACTTGCCCTGGTCATCCTCGCCGAAGGAGAGCATGCCGCGATAGGCCGCCACGCGGGCCTCGTCGTCGAGTTCATCCTCAGGCTGGGAGCGGTCGGGCCGCTTGCCCGTCCCACCGAGGTCCGCCGATAGCAGGCTGCGGGGAACGCGCCAGACATCCCCCTCTCGCAGCTTTTCCGGCAGGTCCGGGTTCTCGGCCATGAGCCGATCGTAGTTCTGGCCATGACCGGTGAAGAGCGCGGCCATGGTCCACACGGATTCCACGTCGGGATGGCTGACCCGATGGCGGACCTCCTCTTGGCGCCACTGATCCTCGGGGAACAGCGCAGCCAGGGCCCAGCGCTTGCCCTGGGGGCTGAGGTGCTCAAAAGTCACCCAGCCGCTTACATCCGCGGCATGGGTCAGAAAGGCCCTGGGCAGCGCCTTGCCTTCGACGCTGAGACCCTTCCTGAACTGCAGCCTGAGGAGGATGGCCTTGCCTTCGGGCGTGCGGGCCTGTGCCAGCACGGGTGCGGGTTCCTGCGCCGCCGCGACGATCACCGCGGGCAGAAGCAGGACCGCCGCGTGGTTCATGCCTCCCACGGGGCCTCGCCCGTGGGCAGCGCCTCACCCGTGCGCCCAGCCCGCACCCAGGCGCGCATGGATTCCTCCAGAGCGCCTGGATCGCCAGAGCGGGCCTGCAGGAAGATCTTCAGGCGGCGTTCCAGGTGAGCGGCGCCCTCCTCCAGCAGGAAGAGCCGGTCGTGGAGCCGCTCATGGGGGGCCTTGCCGGTGCTGGGCGGCAGCTTGAGCGTGCCCATGTCGAGGGTGGCGGCGTTGAGGGTGAACACCCATTCCAGGTCGCCGGAAAGGATCCGCAGCTTCATCTTCGCCGGGCGCATGCCGCGGCTGAGGGACTCGAAGGCCTCGCGGCTTTCCGCGGGATTGCCCTTGCGGAGACTGATCTCCTTCACCTCGCCCCGCTCGGAGGCCAGCTGGATGGCGTCGTCCACGAAGCAGCCGGAGCCGTCGCCAGCCTCGCCGCTGGCGCCACCTTCGGTCATGCTGCGCATCCAGAGCCAGAGGAGGAATTCCTCGCCGAGGAAACGCCCCTGTTCCATAAGTTCAAGCGGCTTCACCTCAGGCCTCCTCGAGTTCGAGATCCAGCGGATCCAGGGCCATGAGGCCTTCCACGGACAATCCAGGGCTGAGCCGGCCCGCCAGCACCAGAGGCGCCAGCGGATGGATCTCGCAGCCGAAGGATTTGATGAACAGAGTCGAGAGGGCACCCTGGGCCTTGCTGGAAGAGGCCGTGGTCCAGAGGATGCCGCCCTTGAGATCCCAGGCCACCTCCACCACCCGCGGCGTTGGCAGCACTTTGCGCAACAGTTCCAGCTTCACTTCGTCCTGCAGGGAGATGCGGGCCTCCTTGCCGATGAAGGCCAGGTCCTTCTCCTTCTGCAGGCTCTGCAGCCGCAGATCCATATGGGCCTTGAGCAGGGCCGGCGGTACGCGGCGCGTGTCGATGCGGAGACCGAAGACGGCGAAACGCTCCTGTCCGACCCAGTCCTCGTCCGGCGGCGTGATGAGCGGGTTGCGCCAGTCGCACCAGCCGAGGCGCTCCTCCTCCATCCCATCCTGGAAGGGGCGGAACTGATCCTGCTCCAGACCGGCTTGGAGATCCTTGGGGTCTGGCACTGGACCCAGCACCAGGAAACGTTTGAGGGACACGGTCCCCTGAAGGATGCTCATGAGGCGGCGCCTCCGAAAAGTCCCCGGAGACGGCCCCAGAAGCCACGCCCGAGGTCCCGGGAATCCGGGTGCAGAAGGTTCAGGGGTTCTCCCGGAACAGGCAGGGGGAGAGAGGGATCATTGAGGGCAAGCACCACGCCAGTGACATTGTCCCTGGCCCCCTGGGTGATAGCCTCGTCCAACAGCAGCTCCAGGCTGCGTCGGGGGCTGAGGTTCTGGTTCAGGATCTCGCGGATGTGGCCGTCACCCACTTCGCCGTGGAGTCCATCCGAACAGCAGAGGACACGGTCTCCCCGCCGCAGGGCGAGTCGGGAGAGCGCCACCTTCAGCGGCTGGGGTGAGCCCAGAGCCTGGGTGATCATGTTGCGCTGGGGATGGGTGCGCGCCTGCTCGCGGGTGAGTGAGCCCTGGGCCACCAGATCGTTCACGAGGGTCTGGTCCTCAGTGAGCTGGTGCAAGGTGCCCTGGCGCAGAAGGTAGGCCCGGGAGTCGCCAATCTGGGCCACATAGGCGCAGCCACTCCAGATGACCGCCGCCGTCAGCGTGGAGCCCATGCCCCGAGCGGTGCGGTCGTCATCGGAATAGCGCAGGACGGCGTCGCTGGCCTCCCTCACTGCGTCTTCCAGCGCCTTGACCAGATCCGCCTCACGGCCCTTGCCTGGCGCGAGACGCCCCCAGTGACCAAAGAGATAGAGGGCCATGGCCGCCAACCCTTCCCGGCTGGCCACTTCCCCCGCGGCGGCCCCGCCCATGCCATCGGCCACCGCCACGAGCAGACCAGGCTCGCTCACCTTCAACGCCGTGGCCGGAGCATTGATGATGGGCTCTTCGCCATCCAGCGCGCTCAGCAGGTAGGCATCTTCATTGTTCCTCCGGACTTTGCCCGGATGGGTGATCGCGGCGAAATCGATGAGCATGGGAAATGACGGCCCTGGCGAGCTGCGGGTTCGGGAAGGTACGAATGGCCCTTTCCGTTCATCATAGCGGGTAGGGAGGGGAATCCATGGCTGAAGGACCCGCGGACACGGATCTTCTGGACCTGCTGATGGCCTGGGCCGGCCTGGCGGGGACCTCCACAGCCAACGGGGAGAAATGGTGACAGGTATCCTCGCCATCCTTGGGCCGGGTGCGCTTGGCCTCTCCACCGCCCAGTGGGCGGCGGAATGCGGGCTGGAGGTGCGTCTGCTCGGCCGCGACTTGGACCATGCCCGGCAGGGACTCCAGGAAGTCGAGCAGCGGTGGGGAGCGGCCTTGCGGAAGGGCGCTTTGTCGCCCCAGGCGCACGATCAGGCCCGAAGCCGCATCCAGGCAGCTCCCTTCAGCTCGGAAGCGATGGGGGGCGTCTCCACCTTGCTGGAGGCCCTGCCGGAAGATCCGGATCAGAAAGCCCAAGCTCTGGCTACGGCCGCAGGTTGGGGCCGGGCGGACCTGCTGTTGCTATCTGGGACCTCCGCCCTGCCCATCTCGAGCCTGGCGGAGGCCGCCGGGATTCAAAAGCGCCTTCTGGGGTTTCATCTCTTCATACCGGTGCCTCGGATGGCCGTGGTGGAAGTCGCAGTACCCTCTGGAACACCACCGTCCTTGGTGGACCAGGGACGCGCCCTCGGCTTGGCCCTGCGGAAGCGCGTGGTGATCGTGCAGGACCAGCCAGGTTTCGCCGCGGCCCGGATGGCCCTGGTCCAGGGCCTGGAGGCCATGCGGCTGCTGGAGGCGGGCGCCGCCTCAGCCGAGGACCTGGACGCCCTCCTGACCCTGGGCTACGGCCATCCCGTGGGGCCGCTGGAGCTCTCCGACCGCATCGGCCTGGACCTGCGCCTGAGCATCGCCGAAGGCCTCTTCCGGGCCTCCAGGCATCCTCGCTTCGAGCCACCCGCCCTGCTCCGGGACAAGGTCGCCCGGGGGGAAACAGGCCGGAAAGCCGGAAGGGGATTTTATACTTGGGGTCCAGACGGGAGGCGCCTGTGAGCACCACCATGCTGATCGTCGGCGGCCTCGGCCTCCTGTTCGTGATCTACGTCGCATATCGGATCGGCAAGGTGCTGCTGCGGGTCTTGGTGGGCCTCACGGTGCTGGCTCTGGTAAGCTGGGGGCTCTGGAACCTGTTCCATTCCTGACTCTCCAGCCTCCCGAGGAGCAAGCATGGCCGCCATCTCATGCACCCACTGCGGCGCCGATCTGACCGCCCCCCAAAGCGTGCGCATCGCCGAATATCACTTCGGCCGCCTGGAAAAGGTTTCCGAAGACCCTGGATTCAAATACCACTTCGAGCAGGCGGACAACTTCACCATCCTCTGCAACAGCTGCAAACGCCTCGTCCGCACCCTCCCCATCGCAAAGTAGTTCGTTCCCTTTCACAAAGAAACGGCCCCGATCGGGGCCGTTTCTTTGTGTTGGGGTGGGCCTATTGGCGCAACACCCGAGGCGTGATGAAGATCAGCAGTTCGCTGTTCGACTCGGACTTGGTATCCCTGCGGAACAGAAAGCCCAGAAGGGGGATCTTGGACAGGAAGGGGACACCGTTCCGGCCGTTGGTATGGTTGGTGACATACACACCACCCAGCACCGCAGTGCCGCCATCCCGCACCATCATTTGGGTCTCCAGCATCTTGCGGAGAATGGTCGGTGTGCCATTCACCGTACGGCTGAAATCGGCCTCCGCCTTTTCCAGTTTGATGTCCATGATGATGGTGCCCTCATTGGTGATCTGGGGCGTGACATCGAGCTGCAGGTTCGCGTCCACGAAGGCGACGGTGATCGCGCCACCCTGGGCTCCACCCTGCTGCGTGGGATAGGGGATCTTCTCACCGCTGAGGATGGTGGCCTTCTTGTTGTTCTGGGTCACCACCTTCGGGGACGACACGATCTTCACGGTGCCCTCGGACTCCATAGCCTGAAGTACCGCATTGATGCTGAACCGGTTGCTCAGGAAGGAGAGCCAGACTTCACCCGCGGGGGCCGCGATGGAGGTCACGCCCGGCATGCCGGGGGACCAGGCGACCGAGCTATGCTGACCCGAAGCTGTCCGGTTGAAGCCCTGGATGCCGTTCCAGAAAGGTGCCTGGGTGCCCACCCAGGGGCCGCCGAGGGTGGCAGCACCGCTGTCCGCCTGCGGCCACTTGACGCCGAACTGGCGCTGCCAGTCCTTGTTGGCCTCGACCACACGGGCTTCGATCTGGACCTGCTGGATCTGGACATCCAGGGTGTCCAGCAACTCCGAGATCACGGGAATGCGCGAAGGGAGATCCGTGATGATGAGGGTGTTGGTGCGGTCATCCAGGATGGCCGAGCCGCGCTTGGTCATCATCTCCTTGAGGATCCTCTGGACATCGCTGACCTTCGCGTAGGAGAGGGGACGGGTGATGGTCTGGAGTTCCCCGGACAAGGCCTTGGTCTCCTCCAGTTTCTTGCGTTCCTCTTCTTCCTTCTGGAGCTTCTCGACCTTGGCGACGCGCAGGACGCCATTCTGGATTTCCTTGCCCAGACTTGCGTTCTTCAGCACCACATCCAGAACCTGGTCCCAGGGGGTCTCATTGAACTTGAACCCGTAATTGCCCTGCACATCGGGATCCATCACCAGGTTCAGTTTCCCGGTATCCGCGAGGATGCGCAGGAAGTCGCGGATATCCGTGTTCTGAAGGTCGATGGTGATCTTGGCGCCGGTGTATCTGGTGGACGTCTCACCAAGGGTACGCCCTGTGTATCGATTGTGAACCGGAGCCTGGGCCTTCTCGGCCTCGGGCAACTGCACCGCTTCAGGCGTGGCCACAGGAAGGGATGTCGAGGCGGCCAGTTGAGGCAGGAGTTGGAAGGAGCTTCCCAGAGTGGGCAGGCTGGCCAGCGGCATTGCCGATGCCTGGACTGTCACGGGGTTGTTGGGCGCGGGAGCAAGCACAGGCGCAGACGCAACCGCCATGGGAGGGGGAGTCTGAACGGCTGGAAGGGGCAGGGCCTCTGGGTGATAGATACCCTCAATCCGAGCCTGGACGCGTCCCTCGCCGGGGCTCAACATCAGCTGGACACCGTCAGGGCCGGTACCTACGACCACTTGGGTCCCCGGGGCAACCTCGAGCACCAGCCTGGTCACCGGCTTGGGTGCCATTGAGAACTGACCGAGGCGGGCCTTCTGAACCAGGGGATGGGTCAGCTGGGCCAGATCTTTTTTGGTGACCGCGGTACCGCGCTCAACCCCGGGCAGATCCAGCACGACCCGGAGGGGGCTGGAAAGGACCTGGATGGTGGGCTGTCCCGCCATGCCCGGGATTCGGAGGGATACCTTGGCGCCCGCGCCAGCGGGCTCCAAAGTCGCGGCAGCCAGCTTGACCTTCGCGATGGCGGTTTCTGTGGCTGGCGAGGCAAGGAGGGACCCCGTGTGGATCCCCGCCAGGACCACGCCCCCTGCGACCAGCAAGGAACTCAGGCGAGCATTCATCGTTTACCCTCCTCACGCTTGAACGTCTTCGTGATGGTGCGGAATACAGAGCGGTTTGTGGTGTTCACATCCCATTGGTGGAAGGTGACAGCCTTGTCAGTGATGCTGGTGATTTCCCCGTCCTTGAATCGGTGACCCGCAGGGAGCCATCGGACATTTCCGCGGCTATCGGAGACGATGGCAAAATTCTTGCCGTCTTTCCGGATCATCCCCTTGACTGAAATATCCTCGATCAGGTCGAGAGCGTTGGTGGGACGGTCATCCCGCGGAGTCGCAAAAGGGTCCCGCTGGATGGTGGGTTGGTAGGGCGTGATCTTGATGATGGCCACGTCCTGCGCGGGGGCTTCGGGCGCGGGGGTCGTGCCAGCGGAAGCTTCGGCGGGCTTGGCCGCCGGGCCGGTCTGAGCTGCCAGCGCGAGGCCGGCGAGCAGGGGAAGGAGCAGGAGTCGATGGATCATGGCGGTTCCTCAATCCTCCTTGGCGCCGGCCTTGGGGGCCTTCGCCGGGGCGGGGTTCTTGGCGGGCGCCGCCGGGGGAGGTTCGGGGTTGTAGATGAAGGCACTGATGATGCACTTCACCGTGGCCGGGTAGAGGCTGCCCTTGTCGGTCTTGCGGGTGAACTCGATGTTGGAGACGTTGATGATCTTGTCATAGCCGGAAACCAGCGAGGTGAACTGGCCGAACGCGTGATACCCCACCCTGAACTCGAACTCCACGGGCTTCTCCGTGTAGTAGGTGTCCTTCCGTTCGGGCCTGAGGGAGAAGGAGACCTGGTCGATACCGGCGTCATCCGCCAGTTTCTTGATGCGATAGGGGATTTCACCGTAGTCCGCCTCGGAAGGCATGATCTTGATCAGCGCTTCGATGCGCTTGTCCTGCTTGGCGACCTCGTCGCGCAACTTCTCGTAACTTGCCTTGAGCAGGCGGCCCTTGTCCACTTCGGCCTGGAGGGTCTTCACGTCGGCCCGCACGGTATCCAGCTCGCTCCGCTTCCCGCCGAGCAGGAAGTAGACCAAGCCGGCCAGGACGATTCCCGCCACCGCGCCGACACCGATCTGTTTCTGAAGCTGGGGATTCATGGCCTACCTCAGACAGCGTTCTGGAGTTCGAAGGAGATCGTGAAGTCGAAGGAGCCAGAGGCCCCCCGCTTCGCACTCGGATAATTAATCTTCTTGAACCAGCGGGTGCGGGACTGCAGGTTCCCGTAGAAGGCATTGATGGCCTCGAAATTCCGCCCCTCGCCTTCGATGGTGATGAGTGATCCCTTCTGGGAAATCTTCTTGAACCACACGTCGTCCGGCAGGCTGTTGGCGAGTTCCTCAAGGAGATGCACCGGGAGCGACTGCTGTCGCTTGAGGGTGGTCATCACCTCTTCCTTCTTCTGGAGGGCGGCCTTCTTCTCCCTGAAGGTCTTTTCCAAGGCGATGTAAGGCTCGTACTGCTTCTTGTCACGTTCGAGGTCGGCCTTCTGCTGCTCGGCCTTGGTGAGTTCGCTGTTCAGCCAGACATAGTAGATGCCACCACAGGCAGCGAATACGAGGCCCACCACGACGCCGGCGATGGGCAGGCTGGAGCGGCTTCCACCTTCCCCTGTGTAGACCTGGACGGGCTCGGCGGCCGCCTTGCTGGCCCCCTTCTTGGTACCGCCTTGGGTCAAGGCGTCCCCTAGCAGGTTGATCTTGATCATCGGTCCCCCACTTGGCGCAAGGCCAGCCCGACAACGACGGTGGCGCCGCCGCCGATCTCGCGAACCGTCATGGGATCCTCGGTCCGGCCATCGATCTCAACGAGCTGGAAGGGATTGAACCGGTCCACCGAAACGCGGAGCCGGTCGCTCAGCACATCCATCAACCCGTGGGTCATGGATCCGCCACCACTGACAAGCACACGATCAAGGCGGTCCACCTTGAAACTGCTCTTGAAGAAATCCAGGGTTCGGCTGAGCTCGTCGGCAAAAGCGTCCGAGACGGCGTTGATCGATGGATGGATCTCATCCGGCTCGTGGCCCTCCGAGGCTTGGTTCCGCTTCAGGCGTTCTGCGCCTTCACGAGTCACGCCCCAGTCTTCCATGAGCTTCTCGGAATATCGGCTGCTTCCCCAGGCCATGTCGCGCCAGAATACGGATTTGCCACCCACCATCATGGTGAGGTTGGTGAAGGTGGCGCCCATGTTCACCAGGGCCACGACTTCGTCCCGCCCGCCACCCATGGTGTTGGCCTCGTAGGCGTTCTGCAGGGCGAAGACATCCACGTCCACGACCTTGGGGCTGCACCCGGCCTGGGCCACGCAGCTCACATAGGCTTCGAGTTTGTCCTTGCGGCACGCCACCAGCACCACATCCATGTTGCCGTCCGCGGCCCGTTCCTCAATGAGGTAGTAATCCAGGGCATAGGAATCCAAACCTTGGCCCGCCGGGAAAAAGCTCTCTGCCTCCCAGCGCACAGATTCGGCCAGCTCTGCCTGGCTCATCAGGGGAAATGTCACTTTTTTGACCATCACCTGCTGACCTGACACGGAGATGGCCACATCTTTGGCTTTGATTTTCTGTTCTGCCATGACCTGCCGGATAGCTGAAGCCACAGCGTTACTATCCATGATGTCGCCATCCACGATGGCGTCGGGTGGCAGGGCCACTCGCCCAAGTTTCTGCAGCCGATAGCGGGTCTGGCCGCTCTTTCCAATCTGCTGGAGTTCGCAGACTTTCACTGAGCTGGATCCAATATCCAAGCCAACAAGACTTTTGGGTTTGCTTCCGAAGAGACCCACCGGATGCCTCACTTGGAGAATTTAGGTATTGAAGATGGTACCGCTGGAATGGATTAGGTCAAGGCTAACTATTTTTGCGTCAGGGAACTTCGGGCTCCAGATCGACCAGAATAGCCGTGATATTGTCCTCGCCGCCATGCTCCCGCGCGGTCAGAACGAGTGATTCCACAGCCTGTTGGAGGGTGCTGGACTGTGTCACGATGTCCCAGATCTGTCTGTCGCCGATCATTCCTGACAGGCCGTCGGAGCAAAGCAAAAGTCGCTCCGATTTGCCCAGCTCCATATTTTGGACTTCAATA
This sequence comes from uncultured Holophagaceae bacterium, assembly GCA_963705865.1. Classification (GTDB taxonomy): domain Bacteria; phylum Acidobacteriota; class Holophagae; order Holophagales; family Holophagaceae; genus Geothrix. Next base: position 66,807 of record CAVPLE010000088.1, read on the forward strand.
TCGAGGTCTCCCCCATTGCCAAGGGCCTGGGTGATGACGTTCCGGAAGGGATGCACCCGGGCTTCAGAGGGGGTGAGAATACCGTTCGCCACCTGCTCGGCCACCCAACTGTGGTCCCGGGTGACCTGCCGGATACCATCTGAACTCAGCAGGTAGGCCCGGCTGTCCCCCACATGGGCCAGGGTTACCTTGGCTCCGTGCAGCAGACCTGCCACCACGGTAGAACCCATGGTCTCCCGTTCCGGATTGTGGCGGATATCCTCGGCGATGGCCCGGTCCGACAACAACAGGGCCACCTTCAGCCGGTTTCCGTCATAGGAGAGGCTGGGGTCGTACTCCATGGGCCAGGTCCGATCCTTCTCCTGGGTATCACCCACGAACTTGGCCACGGTATCCACGACGATCTGGCTTGCCACTTCGCCGGCGGCGTGCCCACCGAGCCCGTCAGCCACCACGAAAAGCCCCAGATCCGAGTCGGCCAGGTAGCTGTCCTCGTTGTGCTTACGAACACAACCGACATCGGTCTTGCCTGCGGCGCGGATCCTCATGATCAACCCTTTCCCGTCAGTCGGCCCCAGAGGTCCTTAAGTTGATCCACGAGACTGGCAGGGACTTCAGGGGTGGCCGAAGCCGTGCCCTTCTTGCCCGGCACCGGGGCGGCCTTGCCCCCTTTCCCGCCCTTGGGGGCGGCTTGCCGCAGCTTCGGATGGTTCGGTGCGATTTCCCGTGCAGTCTGGAGGTGTCGCTGGGCCCGGGCGGCCATGCCCAGGGTCTGGAAGTGGGTCGCCAGACGGAGGTGGCTTTCCACATCGCGGGGGGCGAGCTGGACCGCTGCTTCCAGCGCTTTCACCGCCGCGCGGAGATCACCTCCGCCCTGTTCCAGGAACGTAGCCAGCATCGCGTGGTACTGGGCTTTCTTGTCATCCAGGCGGATCGCGTATTGGATGAGCGCCTGGGCTTGTTCCACCCTCCCCTCATCGAAGGCTTGCTTGGCCATGGCCGCCCAATCCTCAGGCGTCCGCTCCTGCGGGGAATCGGTCTCCCTCTCTTTTTCCCTGGGTTGCGCGGCAACAGTTGCAGCCTTGGGCATCTGTTGCAACAGCGCGAGTCTTTTGCCGGGATCCTTCAGCGTACTGAAAGCCTCCGCGAGCTCCCGGAACCTGCTCTCAGCTTCCACCTTTGCGGCACCCGTATAGCGGTCTGGGTGCCAATGCTTGGCAAGACGATGGTACGCGGCCTTGATGTCCTCGGGAGAGGCATCAGGGGAAAGTTCCAGCACATCAAAAGGATTCATGGGGATCCACAATGCACCCTGCGTCAGCGCATCGCATGGGGATGGAAGAACAGGGCTTGAGCAGAGGATGGTAGCCTATTTCCATTCCGCGTGCAGGCCCTGGGCAACGAAACATGGCGGAATCTCACCAGGACATGACGGTCTCTCGGCCGGTCCGGGCTGGAAGACGCCCCAGCGTGGTGGCAAAGTAGAAGGTTCCACGGGAGCGGGCATGGCGTTGGGCACAGCGATGGACTGGCGTGGAGAAATGGATGCCGGCGACCTGTCCTCTGAAACCCTGGTGCGCGCCGCCTTCGACCGCATCCGGGCCATGGATGGGACGCTCCACGCCATCCTGGCCACGGATGAGGCGCGCAGCCTTGAACTGGCCCGGAAAGCCGACGAACGCCTACGGGCCGGGGAACGGACGCCAGTGCTGGGCCTTCCCGTCATTCTCAAGGACAACCTCCACTGGTCCGGCCTTCCCATGACCTGCGGCTCCCGCGTGCTCGATGGCTACGTGGCTCCCTACGACGCCACGGTGGTGCGCCGCCTGATCGAGGCGGGCGCAGTCCCCATTGCCAAGGCCAATCTCGACGAATTCGCCATGGGCTCCAGTGGAGAGTACAGCGCCTTCGCTCCCGCCCGGAACCCCTGGAACCCATCCCTGGTACCCGGGGGAAGCAGCAGCGGGTCTGTGGTCTCCGTGGCCGCGGGGTACGCACCCTTGGCCCTGGGCAGTG